>NZ_JBFULG010000003.1:0-352929 GCF_056400425.1 Lysobacter sp. P5_B12 | reverse complement strand
GGCGCGGCCTGCGGCGGCGGCGCGGCGGCCACCGGGCGCTCGATCACGTTCGACGGCGCGACGGTCGGCGCCTGGATCGGCGGCTGCGCGGGCGCGGCCACGGTGCGCGGGGTATCGAGCAGCGCGGAGTATTCCCGGACCAGGCGGCCGCTGCCCCAGTCGACTTCGACCAGGAAGGTCACCAGCGGCTGGCTGACCGGCGCGTTGCTGGTCACGCGGATGACGGGTCGGCCCCGCTCGTCGAGCGCGACGGAGAACTGGAGGTCGGCGGCGGCGCCGCTCGGCGGTTCCAGGCCGATCCGGCGGAAGGTCTCCGGCGAGGCCAGGCGCGCCTGGAGCTGCTCCAGCTCTGCCGGATCGCTGGACACGATGGGGATTTCGGCCAGCAGCGGCTGGTCGACTTTGGATTTCACCTGGATCTGGCCAAGGCCCAGCGCAGCGGCCGGCCCGGCCGCAACGGCCAGGGCGATCGCCAGCGCGATGCGTCGAAGTGTCATGCCCTTCTCCCCTCAGGCCTGCGAAGACTGTAGCCGCGCACGCTTGCGACTGGCAATGCGTGCGCCGGCCTCCCTTGTCTTACAACGCAATCAGCGCTCGTCAGCGACCAGTTCGGCGATCTGCACCGCATTCAGCGCGGCGCCCTTGCGGATATTGTCCGAAACGATCCACAGGTTGACGGCGCGCGGGTGGGATTCGTCGTCGCGGATTCGCCCGACGTAGACCGGGTCCCGGCCCGAGGCGTGCGTCACCGGCGTCGGGTAGCCGCCCGGCACGGGTTCGTCGACGACCTCGACCCCCGGGGCGGCCAGCAGCATCGCGCGCACTTCAGCGGCCGTGATCTTCTCGCGGGTCTCCACGTTCACCGCCTCGGAGTGCCCGAAGAACACCGGCACGCGCACCGCGGTCGGGTTCACGCGCACGCTGTCGTCGCCGAGGATCTTGCGCGTCTCCCACACCAACTTCATCTCTTCCTTCGTGTAGCCGTTTGGCTGGAAGTCGTCGATGTGCGGGATCAGGTTGAAGGCGATCTGCACGGGGAAGCGCTGCGGTTCGGGCTCCTGGAAGTTGAGGATGCCCGCCGTCTGGCGCCCGAGTTCTTCCATCGCCGAACGCCCGCCGCCGGACACCGACTGGTAGGTCGCCACGTTGATGCGTTCGATGCCCACCTTGCGATGGATCGGCGCGAGCGCGACGAGCATCTGCATCGTCGAGCAATTGGGGTTGGCGATGATGCCGCGCGGGCGGTTGCGCACCTGCTCGGGATTCACTTCCGACACCACCAGCGGCACGTCGTCGTCGTAACGGAAGGCCGAGGAGTTGTCGATCACCACCGCGCCGGCGGCGGCGAACTTCGGCGCGTATTCCTTCGACGTCGCACCGCCCGCGGAGAACAGCGCGATGTCCACGCCAGTCGGATCGAAGCTCGCCAGGTCCTGCACCACGACGTCGCGATGGCCGAACTTGACGCGCGAACCCGCGGATTTCGCGCTGGCGAGCGCGATCAATTCGCCGACCGGGAAATTGCGCTCGTGCAGGATCGACAGCATGGTTTCGCCGACGGCGCCGGTGGCGCCGACGACGGCGACCTTGAGGGATTTGTTCGTCATGTGATCCGAGTTCGTGTTTCGTGGTTCGAAAAAAGCAGGAGCGGGCTCAGCGTTTGGCCTTGCCCGGTTTGATGCGCGGCGAGACGTCGCCCACGTCCCCGCATTGCGCGCGATGGCGCAGCGCCTGGTCCATCAGCACCAGCGCGACCATCGCTTCGCAGATGGGCGTGGCGCGAATGCCGACGCAGGGGTCGTGGCGACCATGCGTGACCACTTCGACCGCCTGCCCGTCCAGGTCCAGGCTGCGTGCCGGCAAGCGCAGGCTGGAGGTCGGCTTGAATGCCGCCGACACGATGACCTGCTGCCCCGTCGAGATGCCGCCGAGGATCCCGCCGGCATGGTTGGACTGGAAGCCGTCGGCCGTGATCTCGTCGCGATGTTCGCTGCCGTGCTGCGCGACGACCGCGAAGCCATCGCCGATTTCCACGCCCTTGACCGCGTTGATCGACATCAGCGCGCCGGCCAGTTCGCCATCGAGCTTGCCGTAGATGGGCTCGCCCCAACCCGGCGGCACGCCGTCGGCGACGACGGTGATGCGCGCGCCGACCGAATCGCCGGACTTGCGCAACGCATCCATGTACGCCTCGAGCTCGGTGACCTGCGCGCTGTCGGGCCAGAAGAACGGATTGCCTTCGACGGCATCCCAATCGAAACCGCGCGGCACTACATCGCCGATCTGCGCCAGGTATCCGCGCACGCGCACGCCGAACTTGTCGCGCAGCCAGCGCTTGGCGATCACGCCGGCCGCCACGCGCATCGTGGTTTCGCGCGCCGACGAGCGACCACCACCGCGCGGATCGCGATGCCCGTACTTCTGCCAATACGTGTAGTCGGCGTGCCCGGGGCGGAAGGTTTGCGCGATGTTCTCGTAGTCCTTCGACTTCGCATCGGTATTGCGCACCACCAGCGCGATCGGCGTGCCCGTCGTGCGGCCTTCGTACACGCCGCTGAGGATTTCGACGACGTCGGACTCGTGGCGCTGCGAGGTATGGCGCGTGCGACCCGTCGCGCGGCGCGCCAGGTCGTCGACGAAATCTTCCGGCGCGATCGAGATGCCCGGCGGACAACCGTCGATCACGCAACCGATCGCCGGGCCGTGCGACTCCCCGAAGGTGGTGACGCGGAGCAGCGTGCCGAAGGTGTTCACGAGGTCAGCGGCTCGGGCGGCGCAGGTCTGCGAGTTCGCGGATGCGCGCGTTGTGCTGGACCAGATCGGCGCATTCGGCGACGAAAATGCCCATCTGCCCGACCTTGAATTCCACCCATGCGAGCGGGAGTTCCGGCAACAGGTGCGACAGCGCCTTTTCGGATTCGCCGACTTCGCAGATCAGCAGGCCGTCGCGATCCAGGTGCAGCGGTGCGTCGCGCAGGATCTGCAGTGCGAGATCCAGGCCGTCAGCGCCGGCACGCAGGCCGAGGTCGGGCTCGTAGGCGTATTCCTTCGGCAGCGCGTCGGTTTCGTCGTTGGTGACGTAGGGCGGATTGGTGACGATCAGGTCGTAATGCTCGCCCTGCAGGCCGGAGAACAGGTCGGACTTCAGCAGGCGCACGTTGTCGGCGTGCAGGCGCGCCTTGTTTTCGTTGGCGAGCGCCAGCGCGTCGTCGGAGATGTCCGCGCCGTCGACATGCCAGTCGGGGTTGTAATGGCCCATCGCGATGGCGATGCAGCCCGAACCGGTGCACAGGTCGAGCGCGCGGCGCACTTCGCGGTCGCCGAGCCAGGGCTGGAAGCCGTGCTCGATCATCTCGGCGATGGGCGAACGCGGCACGAGCGCACGGCGATCGGTCTTGAAACTCAGGCCCGCGAACCACGCCTCGCCGGTGAGATAGGCCGCCGGCATGCGTTCCTCGATGCGGCGCAGGAACAGGCCGAGGACTTCTTCCTTCTCCGCTTCGGTGATGCGCGCGTTGCCGTACACCGGGCTGAGGTCGTGCGGCAGGTGCAGCGCGTGCAGCGTGAGCTGCGTGGCCTCGTCCAGCGCGTTGTCGTAGCTGTGCCCGAAGGTCAGGCCGGCCGCGTTGAAACGGCTCGCGCCGTAGCGGATCAGGTCGATGATCGTGGCCAGCTCGTCGGTCATGGGCGCGGCGCAGCGGCGAGGGCCGCGGTTGATAAGGGGCCGTGCATGATAGCGCGCCCGGTATCATCGTCAGCTTCGCGCCGCACCGCGTGGCGCCCGACGGAAGCCCTCGCATGTTCAACCGCACAACCGCCTGGATCCTCGTGGTCGCGCTGGCCGCCGCCATCGGCCTGTGGGCCGGGCATCGCTGGTTCACCCGCCCCGCCGCCCCCGCGCTGCCGCAGACCAAGGCCGTGCGCCTGTTCCCCGCGCCGCGGGAACTGCCTGCTTTCTCGCTGCAGCAGTCCGACGGCACGCGCCTGGTCCCGGGCGAACTGCAGGGGCATTGGACGATCGTCTTCCTCGGCTTCACGCATTGCCCGGACGTCTGCCCGACCACCCTCGCCGAACTCGGCGTGGCGCAGAAGCAGTGGGAGTCGATGCCCGACTCGGTGCGCCCGCGCGTGCTGTTCGTCTCCGTCGACCCCGAGCGCGACACCGCCATCCGCACCGGCGAGTACGCACACGCCTTCCATCGCGACACGCTCGCCGCCACCGGCGACCTGCCCGCACTCGAAGGCTTCGCACGCAGCCTGTCGCTGGTGTTCATGAAGGTGCCGCCGGAACCGGGCCAGCCGGAAGATCGCTACAACGTCGACCACAGCGGCGTCCTGGCCGTGCTCGATCCCAAGGGGCGCATGGCCGGCATCATTTCGCCGCCGCTGGTGCCGCAGGAGATCGCCTCCGATTTCCGGACGCTCACGTCGGCCGTGGCACGGTAAGCCGATGCAAGCGATCACCGCCCTCACCTACGTCCTGCCGCACCGGTTCCTCTCCTCGCTGGCGCGCAAGCTGGCCTATTCGACGAATCCGCGCACGAAGCAGTGGTTGATCGACACCGTCGTGCGCAAGTTCGACGTGAATCTGTCGGAGGCGATGGAACCGGACGCGACGCGTTACGCGTCCTTCAATGCGTTCTTCACGCGCGCATTGCGGCCGGGCGCGCGCACGCCGGATCCCGATCCGCGTGCGTTGGCGATGCCGGCCGACGGGCGCATCAGCGAATGCGGGCACATCGGGTTCGCGGGCGACGCGGAGCACGAAGACCCGGGCCACATTTTCCAGGCGAAGGGCCACGGGTTCAGCACGGCGCAGTTGCTGGGCGATGCGGAGAAGGCGAAGGTCTTCATCGGCGGGGCGTTCGCGACGGTGTATCTGTCGCCGCGCGACTATCACCGGGTGCACATGCCGTGGACGGGGACGTTGGTGGAGACGGTCCACATTCCGGGGCGGTTGTTCAGTGTCGGGGTGGATGCGGTCGGCAATGTGTCGCGGTTGTTCGCGCGCAATGAGCGGCTGGTCTGTCATTTCGAGACGGACTTCGGGCCGATGGCGTTGGTGATGGTTGGTGCGTTGTTGGTGTCGGGCGTCGAGACGGTGTGGAGCGGCGTGGAGATTCCGCCTTACGGTGGGCCGATCGTGCGCAAGGATTGGCGCGGGAAAGGGATCGTGTTGGAACGGTTCGCGGAGATGGCGCGGTTCAATTACGGGTCGACGGTGATCGTGTTGTTGCCGAAGGGTGTGGCGGAATTGGCGCCTGGGTTGCGGCCGCAGGGGCCTGTGTTGTTGGGGGAGAAGCTGGCGACGCTGAATTAGCGTCGTGTGTCGTGTTGCTGCGACACCAGATTGGCGCAGCGGCACGCCGTGTTGGAGTCCTTTTGACTCCGCTGAAGAGCAAACGCTCCGCAAAAGGACTCCAACACGACGCACCGCTGCGCCCACCWGGTGGCGGCGCACGCAAACAGCCGATGACAACTCCGCGCACCCCGCTTTACCCCACCCAAAAAGAAACCCGCCGTGCGGCGGGCTTCTTTTTGACCTCCCCTGGAGGGGAGGTGCAATCCGCTTTCCCATCAGGTCGCCGCGAGGAACGTCGCCTGCCAGAGGCGACCATGTGCGAAGACTCGAGCGCCGAGGTGGGCGACGTTCCGTCCGTCTGGAGTGCTGGCAGTCGGCGCGCATCGATGACCCGTGACGGACCCACTCATCAAGTGCTGTCGCGAGACCATCAGCCGCCAGCGCAGCGGTCGTCGCGTTGAAGGCCACATTGCGGAGCGTGAGCTCTTGCGGAGCAATGTGGCCTTCAATGCGGCGCGCCGATGCGCCCCGATGGTGTCGTTGAACCCAACCAACACGACGACAAACCAGCGCACCCCGCTTTACCCCACCCAAAAAGAAACCCGCCTTTCGGCGGGCTTCTTTTTGACCTCCCCTGGAGGGGAGGTGGAATCCTGCTCAGTCCGCCGTACACCCTTCCAGCTTCAACGTCTGCCCCGGACGAATCGCATACCGCGGCGCCTTGATGCTGTTGGCGTGCGCCAACTCCCGCATGTCGCACGAGAACTTCTTCGAGATCGCCGTCAGCGTCTCGCCCCCGCGGACCTTGTACTTGCTCGACTTCCCGGCCTTCGCCGGCTTGGGCGTCTCCGCCGAAGCCACCGGCGTCGGACGCGGCGTATCGTCGAGACTCGCGACCGTGGCGACACCGCGCACCGCCGAGGCCGCATCACTCATGACCAACTGATGCGCCAGATCCGCACGCGCCCCCTGCGCACAATGACGACCGTACAACCCGACGATCTTCGTCGTCGCATTGAGCGTGGCACCCGCCGGCAGCCAACTGTCCGCCTCGTAACGCGGATTGAGATTGCGCAACGCACGCATGTACCCGTCGCGCGTCCCGCCGTTGCCCAGGCAGATCGTCAACTCGTAGATCGAGGCCGCGCGCGTCAGCTTCAGCATCGCCGGCTTCGCATCGACCTTCGGGAACGTCAGCCCGTATTCCTTCGGATGCAGGAACAACCACGCCGCGGCGACCACCATCGGCACGTAATCGCGCGTCTCGGCCGGGAACTGGTTGTAGACCGACGCGTCCCAGAACCCCTGCCCGTTCGCACTGTTGAACACGCGCAAGGCGCGGCCTTCGCCGCCGTTGTAGGCCGCCAGCGCCAGCTCGATGCTGCGATTGAGCTGCGCCATGCGCTCGTTGAGATAGGCCGCGCTGGCTTCGGCGGAGGAACGCGCATCGAAGCGCGTGTCGAACCCCGTGCCGTCCGGCCCCAGGCCGAAGCGCTTGCCGGTGTTGTACATGAACTGCATCGGCCCCGCCGCGCCCGCACGCGAGCTGACATGGACCTTGCCGTTGGATTCCTTCGCCATGATGCCGAACAACAGCGCCTCGGGCAGGCCCGCGCGCTGGAACTCCGGCCACATCAGGTGGCGCATGTACTGGTAGTTCTCGTAGCTGCCGATCAGCGCCGGGCGCATGTCGGTCAGCCACTTGCGGATGCCGGCCTGCACCGCCGGGTTGTATTGCACCATCTGGTCGAAGCGATGGTCGTCCGACAACAGCTGTGCGGCGCGCGCGGCCTCGGGCACGTCGGTGGCGACCGAGGAGATCGCGTGGTCGTCGCCCTCGTCGTCGGCGGCGACGTCGTCGTCCGCGGACTGGGCTTCGCTGTCGGCCTTGGACTTCAGCAAGCGCTTGTAGGTGGCGAGCATCGTCGGCACCGAGCAGCCCTTGAGCTGCATGCAGGCGGCGATGACGTCTTCCATGTCCTCCAGCGCGGCATCGCTTTCCGCCGTGCCGCCCGGATCGGCGTTGCCGATGCGCACCAGCGCCGCGCGATAGCGCTGCTCGGCGGCCGCCATCCGCGTGTTCAACGCCTCGGCGGCGGCCTGGTCCCGCTTGGACGCGGCATGCGCGGGCGAAACGACGGCGGCCAGCGCCAGCGAGGTGGCGAAGCAGAGTGCGGCAAGGCGCGGGAAAACCGAATCGGACATCGAAATGAGGGCTTTTGGAGCGAAAGTGCGGTCGAAGGTATCGGCGCGCGTGCTGCACTGCAACCCATGCGTGATGTGAAACTGCGGACCCGTTGGTGGAATGCGCTCGCGTGGCCGACGCACGGCTAGAATCGCCCGACCTACCGACCGACTCTGAACAGGCGCTCCCATGGATCCCATCCTCGTCGGCAAGTCGGTCACCACGCCCCAGGGCGGCGCGGTCACGCTCGAACCGAAGTACGGCAACCGCCACGGCCTGGTCGCGGGCGCGACCGGCACCGGCAAGACGGTGACGCTGATGACGCTCGCCGAAGGCTTCTCGCGGCTGGGCGTGCCGGTGTTCCTCGCCGACGTCAAGGGCGACGTCGCCGGACTCGCGGTGGCCGGCACGCCGGACCAGAAGGTGCTCGATCGCGCGGCGCTGATCGGCGTGGCGAAATACGCGCCCGCCGCCAATCCGGTCATCTTCTGGGATCTGTTCGGAAAACTCGGACACCCGGTGCGCACGACCGTCAGCGAGATGGGCCCCACCCTGCTCGCGCGCATCCTCGAGCTCAACGACACGCAATCGGGCGTGCTCGACATCGTGTTCAAGCTCGCCGACGACCGCGGCCTGTTGCTGCTCGACCTGGAAGACCTGCGCGCCCTGCTCGGCGTGGTCGCCGACGAGCGCAAGGACATCTCCACGTCCTACGGCCTGGTCAGCACGCAATCGATCGGTGCGATCCAGCGCGCATTGCTGCGCCTGGAACAGGATGGCGCCGAACAATTCTTCGGCGAGCCGGCGCTGGAACTGGCCGACCTGATGCGCACCACGCCCGACGGCCGCGGCGTCATCGGCATCCTCGCCGCTTCGCAGCTCGTGCTCGAGCCGCGGCTGTATTCGAGCTTCCTGTTGTGGCTGTTGTCGGAATTGTTCGAAACGCTGCCGGAAGTGGGCGACCTGGACAAACCCAAGCTCGTGTTCGTCTTCGACGAAGCGCATCTGCTGTTCGACGACGCCCCGCCCGCGCTGCAACAGCGCGTCGAACAGGTCGTGCGCCTGATCCGTTCCAAGGGCGTGGGCGTGTATTTCTGTTCGCAGTTCCCCGACGATGTGCCCGATCAAATCCTCGGCCAACTCGGCAACCGCGTGCAGCACGCGCTGCGTGCGTTCACGCCGCGCGACCAGAAGGCCGTGCGCACCGCCGCGGAAACGTTCGTGGCGAATCCGAACCTCGATGTGAGCAAGACGATTTCCGCGCTCGGCGTCGGCGAAGCGCTCGTCTCCACGCTGCACGACATCGACGGCGCACGCGCCGTGCCCATGCCCGTCGAACGCACGCTCATCGCACCGCCGCATTGCCGCATGGGCGCGATCACCGACGCCGAACGCGCGCAGGTGCGCGCCGGCAGTCCGGTCGGCGCGAAGTACGACACGCGCATCGACCGCGAGTCGGCGGCGGAGAAACTCTCCGCGCACGCGCAGGCCGCCGCCGAACGCGTGGACGCACCGAAGGCGAAGTCGCGCGAGGAAGACGAACGCGACGAACCCGGCGTCGGCCAGGCGGTGAAGGACGCCGTGTTCGGCACCAAGCGGCGACAGGGCATGGTCGAAACCATGGCCAAGCAGACCGCGCGCACCGTCGGCAGCCAGATCGGCCGCCAGATCCTGCGCGGCGTACTGGGCAGCATCTTCGGCGGCTCGCGTCGCTGATTCGAAAACAAGAACGACAACGCACGATCCACTTTCGGGGGAATACAAATGCGCAAGTCCGTCTCGCTCCTGTTGCCCGTCCTCGCCCTGCTCGCCCTGTCGGCGTGCAAGCGCGAACAAGCCGCGCCGATCGCGCCGGCCGCCACCGTCGTCGCACCCGCGACCATGCAGGCGCCTGCGCCGGCGACCGTCGCCCCCGCGTTGGGCGTCTCCGAATCGCCGTCGCCGGGCGAACACACCACCTTCGATGCGAAAGCCTTCGCCGGCACCTTCTCCAGCGAAGGGATGGACGTGGCATTCGCCGCAGACGGCACTTACACGTTGAACACGCATGCGGCGGATGCGAGCACGGGAACGTGGTCGCTCGAACCCGACGCGCGCCACATCCGCCTCGATCCGAACGCGAAGTCCGAGGACGACCGCGTGTACGAACTGGTCGACAACGACCACCTCAAGGCCGCGAACGGCCCGCAGGTGCTGCGCCGCGCAGGCAGCGCGCAATGAGCACGGTGCCTCGCGCCGCGATGGCGCCGGAACCGTTCTGGCAACGCATTCCCGCAATACTGCTGTATCCGCTGCGCGGCGGGGCGTTCGTCACGTTGGTGATGCTCGCGGGGCTTGCGATCGCGCGCGTGCTGCCCTTCATCGGGTGGTTGATCGGCATCGCGATGTGGCTGGCCGCCTACAAGTACGCCTTCGAAATCCTGCGGCGCTCGGCGGACGGCGACATGGAATCGCCGGAAGTGATCCTGACCGTCGACAACGGCGTGGTGTGGCGTTTCCTCGCGCTGCAGATCCTGCTCGGCGCGCTGTTCTTCGCGCTGATCCTGACCAAGAGCGTGTTGCTGATCGTCGGTGGCCTGGCGTTGCTGGTGTTTCTGCAGCCGGCGTTGACGATGACGCTGGCGATGACCGGCAGCCTGTCGGCGGCCCTGAATCCGGCGACGTCGTTTTCGGTCGTCGCGCGCATCGGCTGGCCTTACCTGGCCGTTGTCGGGGCGCTGTTCGTCATCCAGTTGGGCGCGGTGATGGCCGGCGCGTGGTTCGGCCATATCGTGCCGTCGTTCGTCGCGAACTGGCTGGCGACGGTGCTCGGGTTCTGGGGCTTGTTCTGCGCGTTCCATCTGATGGGCTACCTGATCTTCCAGGCGCACGAGGAACTCGGATACGCGCCTGCGACACTGCAACCCGATGCCGTGCGGCCGGCCATCGGCGCCGCCGCCGTCGATCCGGTGATCGCCCAGTCCGAGCCGCTGATCCGCGAAGGACGCATCACCGACGCGATCGCCCTGTTGCGCACCGAAGTGCGCACGCGCGCGGTTTCGGTCGAGGTGCATGAACTGTATCGCCGCCTGTTGCAGCAGGCCGGCGATGTCCGCGTGGTGCAGGAACACGCGCGCCAGTTCCTGCATCAGTTGATGATGGAAAAGCAGGACCGCAAGGCGCTGCCCTTGCTGCGCGAAAGCCTCGACGCCGATCCGGCCTTCGTCCCCCTGCTGCCGGAACACGGCGCACGGCTGGCCGAACAGGCGCGTCTCGGCGGCCAGGCGCAGCTTGCGGTCGACACGCTGCATGCGCTGTTCAACGCGCATCCGGGCGATCCGGCGTCGGCGCAATGGGGCCTCACGGCGGCGATGTTGCTGCTGGAGCGTTTCAACCGCCCGGCCGAAGCGAAGGTCTTGCTGGAACGCGCGCGAACGCGCACTCAGGATCCGGCGCTGCTGCAGAAAATCGATGCGGCGTTGAGCCTCACGTAACGCGCATGGGACGCTGGCGGCCACCCGGGGAAAAAGCCACCGCGCTGATCACGCGCGAAGGGCATGCGCGCCTGAAGGCCGAACTCGACGATCTGTGGCGCGTGCGCCGGCCGGAAGTGGTGAAGGCCCTCGCCGCCGCCGCGGCCGAAGGCGATCGTTCCGAAAACGCCGAATACACGTATCGCAAGAAGCAGCTCGGCGAGATCGATCGGCGCGTGCGCTATCTGTCCAAGCGCCTGGAGGCCTTGCGCGTGGTCGACACCGCGCCGTCGGATCGGGAAGCGGTGTTCTTCGGCGCGCAGGTGCAGATCGAACATGCGACCACGGGCGAGACGCAGACCTATCGCATCGTCGGTCCGGACGAGACCGATGCGAAGCTCGGGTGGATCAGCGTGGATTCGCCGCTGGCGCGGGCGATGTTGAAGAAGCGTGTGGACGATGAATTTGAAGCGACGCTTCCGGGTGGGGTTGCGCGGTATTTCATTGTCGAGGTGAGGTACTGACGTCGCTGGGTATCCCCCTCAATCGCGCTTTGCGCGATTGATCCCCCTTGGAAGGGGGATGGGATCAAGCCGCGTTGTAGGCCACTTCGCCGTACAGGTCGTGTTCGTCGGAGCCCAGGATCTCGACGTCGACGAAGTCGCCCGGCTTCAGGCCCGCTTCGCGGCCATCCTGGATCTGCACGAGGCCGTCGATTTCCGGCGCGTCGAAGCGCGAGCGCGCGATCGCCAGGTCGCCGTCGATCGCATCGACGATGCACCGCTGCGTCGTCCCGATCTTCGCTTCCAGGCGCCCCGCGGAAATGGCGGCCTGTCGCTCCATGAAACGCGCCAGGCGCTCCTGCTTCACGTCTTCGGACACCGGATCGGGCAACGCATTCGCCGTCGCGCCGTCGACCGGCGAGTAGGCGAAGGCGCCGACGCGGTCGAGCTGCGCTTCATCGAGGAAGTCCAGCAGCGTTTCGAATTCCGCTTCCGTTTCGCCGGGGAAGCCGACGATGAAGGTCGAGCGGATGGCGAGTTCCGGGCAGATCTCGCGCCACTTGTGCACGCGCTCGAGCGTCTTCTCCACCGCACCCGGGCGCTTCATCAGCTTGAGGATGCGCGGCGCGGCGTGCTGGAACGGGATGTCGAGGTAAGGCAGCAACTTGCCGTCGGCCATCAACGGAATGATGTCGTCGACGTGCGGATACGGATACACGTAGTGCAGGCGCGTCCAGATGCCGAGCTCGGACAAGCCTTCGCACAGCGCTTTCATGCGCGTCTGGTAGGCCTTGCCGCGCCAGGTGCGCTCGGCGTACTTCACGTCGACACCGTAGGCGGACGTGTCCTGCGAGATCACGAGCAATTCGCGCACGCCGCCCATCGCGAGCTTTTCGGCTTCGCGCAGCACATCGTCGACGGGGCGCGAGACCAGATCGCCACGCATCGACGGAATGATGCAGAAGGTGCAGCGGTGATTGCAGCCTTCGGAAATCTTGAGGTACGCGTAGTGCTTCGGCGTGAGCTTCAGGCCGTAATCGGGCACCAGATCGACGAAGGGATCGTGCGACGGTGGCAGCGCGAGATGCACCGCTTCCATCACCGACTTGTAGTCCTGCGGGCCGCTGATCGACAGCACGCCCGGGTGCGCTTCGCGGATCTGTTCGGGCTTCTTGCCGAGGCAGCCGGTGACGATCACCTTGCCGTTTTCCGCGATGGCCTCGCCGATGGCCTCGAGCGATTCGGTCACCGCCGAATCGATGAACCCGCAGGTGTTCACCACGACGATGTCGGCATCGTCGTAGGTCTGCACGATGTCGTAGCCCTCGACCTTGAGCTGGGTGAGGATGCGTTCGGAGTCGACGAGCGCCTTCGGGCACCCGAGGCTGACGAACCCGACCCTGCCTCCCTGGCTGGCGGACTTGGGCTTGGTGGCGGTGGACATCGCGGGGCGGACCGGGGGGCTGCGGAAGGTCGCGGATTATAGAGGCGGGGCGGGTCCGTACGGCCGCTTGTCCATCGATCCGCGCTTGATGATTCAGCCATTTTCCAAGGAGTACGATGCCCCCGTGCCCATCGCCAGGAGGCCCGCGCCATGCACGGATGGATCGATATCGAGACCCCGCACGGGCCGGTGCGGGGTTGGCGCGCCGAGCCGGCGGGCCCCTCGAAGGGCGCGGTGGTGGTGATCCAGGAAATCTTCGGCGTGAACCCGCACATCCGCAGCGTCGCCGACCGGCTGGCCGATGCCGGCTTCGTGGCGCTCGCGCCGGCGCTGTTCGATCCGGTCGAGCACGGGGTCGAACTGGGCTACGACGATGCCGGCATCCAGCGCGCCCGCGCCCTGGTTTCGGCGCTGGGCACCGAGCGCGCGATGGATGTCGTCAACGCGACCGCCGAAAAACTGCAGATGGAAGGCCTGCGCGTGGGCGCGGTCGGATTCTGCTGGGGCGGCACCCTCGCCTTCCTGTGCGCGACGCGCCTCTCGTTGCCCGCGGTGGGTTACTACGGCGCGCGCAGCGTGCCTTTCCTCGACGAGAAGGCCGGGGCCGCGTTGATGTTCCACTTCGGCGCGAACGACAACACCATTCCCCCGCAGGACGTCGCGCTGCACCGCCAGAAGCAACCGCAGGCGCAGACCTTCGTCTACGAAGGCACCGGTCATGCGTTCAACCGCGACGTGGATCCGAAGGTGTACGACGCCGACGCGGCGAAGCTCGCCTGGCAGCGGACCTGCGACTTCCTCGAGACGCAGTTGCGATGAACCTCGACAGCTGGCACCTGCACCCGCAACTGGCCGACGACACGCATCCGGTCGCGACCTGGCCGCTGTGCGAAGTGCGCCTGATGGACGATGCCAACCATCCCTGGTTGATCCTCGTCCCGCGCATCGCCGAAGCGACCGAAGTCACCGACCTGGCACCGCCGCAGCAACTGGTGATGGTCCAGGAGATCGACCGCGCGTGCCGTGCGTTGCAGGTGTTCCGTCCGCACAAGCTCAACGTCGCCGCGCTCGGCAACCTGGTCCCGCAATTGCACATCCACGTCATCGCCCGCTACCGCGAGGACATCGCCTGGCCGCGCCCGGTCTGGGGCATGGCGGCCGCGAAACCCTACGCCCCGGAGTTGCTGATCGAGCGGATTCAGCTGTTGCGCGCGACAATCGGCGAACGTCCCTGACCCATCCGGAGTTCGCAATGCGCAAGTTGTTCCTGGCCGCCGCGCTGGCCGTCCTCGCCTTGCCTGCGCAAGCGGGCCTGTTCGACAAGAAGCCCGACGACGTCGCGAACGAAGCGGTCAAAAATAACCTGATGGCAGTGACGATCTGGGTCGATGCCACCTGGGGTTTCCGCAACCAGGGCGCCGCCAATGCGCTCAGCCGCGCACACCAGGCCTTCGCCACGCGCGGGTACAAGGTGCAGAGCGTGGAGCCGTACATCGAGAACGGCGACCTGCAGGGCTTCTTCGTGACCTACCAGAAGCCCTGATCGCGAAACCATCCTCCGCCGCGAACGCGGCGGAGGATGCGCAGACTCAACCCTTCAACACCTGCGTGCCCGCGATCAGATCGTGGCCACAGCGGCGGTCGGCGCGGAAGATCAGCAACACGTCGATCAGCGTGAGCACGGTGCCGAGCACCGGGATCGAACCGGCGACATGCACCGGCAGGTAGCGCTTGAGGATCAGCGTGCCGAAGGCCGGCTGCGTGCCATCGAGCAGCGCAATGCGGATGCCCATGATCTTCTTGCCCCAGGTCTGCGCGGTCTGCGACAGCGGCCAGCCCTGCACGATGAGGAACACGAGGAAGCCTGCGAACGCATAGCCCAACAGGACCGAGATTGCAGCGGTGTCGCCATTCCGCATCCGCTCGAAGTAACCGGTCGCGAACATCACCGGCAGCATGATCGCCAGCAGGATGATGCCGTCGAGGAAGGCCGCGAGGAAACGTTCACCGCGACTGGCGAGTGCTTCTTCGACCGGCTCTGCCACGTTGGCGCTGGGCGCCTGGTACGGATTGTTGTCCATCGTTTTCCCCTCCCCTGGTGGATGTTGGAACCTACGTCCGCGGCAGCGTGACCCCCGTCTGCCCCTGGTATTTGCCGCCGCGGTCCTTGTACGAGGTTTCGCACACTTCGTCGGACTGGAAGAACAACATCTGCGCCACGCCCTCGTTGGCGTAGATGCGCGCCGGCAACGGCGTGGTGTTGCTGAACTCCAGCGTCACGTGCCCTTCCCATTCCGGTTCCAGCGGCGTGACGTTGACGATGATGCCGCAGCGCGCGTAGGTGCTCTTGCCCAGGCACACCACGAGCGTGTCGCGCGGGATGCGGAAGTATTCGACCGTGCGCGCCAGCGCGAAGGAATTGGGCGGGATGATGCACACGTCCGATTCGATGTCCACGAAGCTGCCCGAGTCGAAATGCTTGGGGTCGACGATCGTGGAATTGATGTTGGTGAAGACCTTGAACTCGCGCGAGCAACGCACGTCGTAGCCGTAGCTGGAGGTGCCGTAGCTGACGATGCGGTGGCCATCGGCGGCGTGCTTGACCTGACCGGGTTCGAACGGCTCGATCATCTTCTGCTGTTCGACCATGCGGCGGATCCAGCGGTCGCTCTTGATGCTCATGCGGTCTCGTACAGGTTGGCGATTGCGGGATTGTAGGGCGTTCTATAGCAGCTGCGCGCCCAGCGACACGGGCGCGCGCGGGCGGCTGGCGAGTTCGGCCGCCATGCGGCGCGCGACGGCGCGGTAGGCCGCGGCGGCCGGCGAATCGGGGACGGCGACGACGATCGGCGTACCGGCGTCGCCCTGCTGGCGGATGCCGATTTCCAGCGGCAGCGAACCGAGCAAGGGCGTGCCGTACTGCGCGGCGATGCGCTCGCCGCCGCCATGGCCGAACACATGTTCGACGTGGCCGCAGTTCGAGCAGGTATGCACGGCCATGTTCTCGACCAGGCCCAGCACCGGCACTTCGACTTTTTCGAACATGCGCAGCGCCTTGCGCGCATCCAGCGTCGCCACGTCCTGCGGCGTGGTGACCACCACGGCACCGGCGACGGGGATCTTCTGCGCGAGCGTCAGCTGGATGTCGCCGGTGCCCGGCGGCAGGTCGACGAACAGGTAATCGAGCTGGCCTTCGCCGCCCCACAGCGTCTGTTCGAGCAATTGGGTCAGCGCGGAGGTGGCCATCGGGCCGCGCCAGATCATCGGCGTGTCCTGTTCGACCATCAGGCCGATCGACATCGCCTCGACCCCGTGCGCGTGCATCGGTTCGATCGCCTTGCCGTCGGGGCTGTCGGGGCGGCCGGTGAGGCCGAGCATCGTCGGAATGCTGGGGCCGTAAACGTCGGCATCGAGCACACCCACGCGCGCGCCTTCGCCGGCCAGCGCCAGCGCGAGGTTCACCGTGGTCGTCGACTTGCCCACGCCGCCCTTGCCCGAGCCGACCGCGATGACGTTGCGGATGCGCGCCAGCGGCGCGAGTTTCCCTTGCGGCGCGTGCGCGTCGATCCGGGTCTGCAGTTCGAGGCTGGCGAGCTTCAGGCCTTCGGCCGAGACCGCTTCGGCGACCTGCGCGCGCAACATCTCGTGCCAGCTCGCGGCCGGATACCCCAGCGTGACGGCGACGGCGGCCTGGCCGTCGCTGACGGCGGCGCGGATGCGCGCGCCGGTTTGCGCGAGCGTCAGGCCCGCGGCGGGGTCGCGGAGGGCGGCGATCCGGGATTCGAGCGGGGTCATGGCGGGCACTGCGGGGGAAGGCGCGCATTGTAGGCTGAACCGCGGCGCGACCCCGGATTCCGTACGCACCCGGATGCGGTATAAAGCCGCCAGTCCGCCGGATTCGTGCGGGCATCTTCAACGATCCCTGGGAGGGGACCCATGCGCACCAAGTTCTTCGCGTCCGTGCTGGCGATGCCGCTGCTCGCCGCTGTGTTCGCCGCGTCGGCCCAGACGCCCGATCCGGTCATCGGCAAATGGAAGACCTTCGACGACGAGACCGGCAAGGCCATGTCGATCACGGAGGTGTATCGCACCAAGAATGGCGGCATCGCGGCCAAGGTCGTCGAAACGCTCAACAAGCCCAACGCCACGTGCGACAAGTGCGACGGCGCGGACAAGGGCAAGCCGGTCACCGGCATGCTGGTGTTCTGGGACGTGAAGCAGACCGATGGCGTGTGGGGCGGCGGCCAGGGCTTCAAGCCTTCGGCCGGCGAACACTTCAAGGTCAAGAGCGTCAAGGCCTCGGCCGACGGCAAGCACCTGGAAATCACCGGCTGCAAGTTCGTGTTCTGCCGCACCGGCAAGTGGGAACGCACCGACTGAAGTTCGCGTCCACGCGATCGACTCCAAAGCCCGGCGCAAGCCGGGCTTTTTCGTGTCCGTGCCATAATCGCCGGCCCTGTTCGAAACACGCGCCATGCCCCGCCACGTCGCCGTCTCCTGCGCCCTGCCCTACGCCAACGGCCCGCTGCACCTCGGGCATCTGGTCGGCTACATCCAGGGCGACATCTGGGTGCGCGCACGGCGCATGGCCGGCGACGCGGTGCGCTTCGTGTGCGCCGACGACACGCACGGCACGCCGATCATGCTCGCGGCGGAGAAAGCCGGCACGACGCCCGAGGCGTTCATCGCCGCGATCCAGGCGCAGCACGAACGCGACTTCGCCGCCTTCCACGTCGCCTTCGATCATTACGATTCGACCAACTCGCCGGCCAACCGCCAGCTGACCGAAGCGATCTACGCCGCGCTCGATGCACGCGGCCACATCGCGCGGCGCAGCGTGGCGCAGTTCTACGATCCGGCGAAGGGCATGTTCCTGCCCGACCGTTACATCAAGGGCATCTGCCCGAATTGCGGCACGCCCGACCAGTACGGCGACAACTGCGAAAACTGCGGCGCCACTTACGCGCCGACCGACCTGAAGGAACCGCGCTCGGTGCTCAGCGGCGCCACGCCCGAGCTGCGCGATTCGGATCACTTCTTCTTCGAAGTCGGCCGCTTCAGCGATTTCCTGCGCCAATGGCTGGACAGCGACGTCGCGATCCCCGGCGTGCGCGCCAAGCTGCTCGAATGGCTCGACGCCGAAGGCGGCCTGCGCGCGTGGGACATCTCGCGCGATGCGCCCTACTTCGGGTTCGAAATTCCCGGGCACCCCGGCAAGTACTTCTACGTGTGGCTCGACGCGCCGATCGGTTACCTCTCGGCGCTGCAGGTGTTGTGCGAACGCGACGGCGCGAACTTCATGCAGTACCTCGCGCACGACAGCGAAGCGGAACTGCACCACTTCATCGGCAAGGACATCGTCAACTTCCACGGCCTGTTCTGGCCGGCGGTGCTGCACGGCGCGGGCTTCCGCGCGCCGACGAAGCTGCACGTCAACGGGTATCTCACCGTCGACGGCGCGAAGATGTCCAAGTCGCGCGGCACCTTCGTCATGGCCAGCACCTATCTGGACGCCGGCCTGGAACCCGAAGCGCTGCGTTACTACTTCGCCGCCAAATCCGGCGGCGGCGTCGACGACCTCGACCTCAACCTGCACGACTTCGTCGCGCGCGTGAACAGCGATTTGGTGGGCAAGTTCGTGAACCTGGCCAGCCGCTGCGCCGGTTTCATCGAGAAGCGTTTCGACGGCCAACTCGCCGGTGCATTGCCCGATGCGGCGATGTACACGCGCTTCGTCGATGCGATCCCGCAGGTCGCCGCCGCTTACGAAGCCAACCAGCCCGCCGCGGTGTTGCGCCACGCGATGGCGCTCGCCGACGAAGCGAACCGTTACATCGACGAAACCAAACCCTGGGTGCTCGCCAAGCAGGAAGGCGCCGATGCGCAGCTGCAGGCCGTTTGCACGCAGGGCCTGAACCTGTTCCGCGTGCTCGCCGCGATGCTCAAGCCGGTGCTGCCCTTGCTGTCGCAGCGCGCCGAAGGCTTCCTGCGCGCGCCCGTCGCGGGTTGGCAGGACCTGGCGCAGCCGCTGCTGGCGCATCGCATCGACGCTTACGTTCCCCTGTTCACCCGCATCGACCCCAAGCACATCGACCAAATGACCGAAGCCAGCAAGGACACCATGGCGCCGACCGCGCCGCAGCCCGTCGCCGCCGTTGCCGCCGCAAAGCCCGAGGCGCCGAAGGCCGTGGCCGCCGACGTGGCGCACATCGGCATCGACGACTTCGCCAAGCTCGACCTGCGCGTGGCGAAGGTCCTCGCCTGCGAGTTCGTCGAAGGCTCCGACAAGTTGCTGCGTTTCGAACTCGACGCGGGCGAACTGGGCAAGCGCCAGATTTTCTCCGGCATCCGCGCGTCCTACGGCGATCCGGCCGCGCTGGTCGGTCGCAACGTGGTGTTCATCGCCAACCTCGCGCCGCGCAAGATGCGCTTCGGCGTGAGCGAAGGGATGATCCTGTCCGCCGGCGCCGATGGCGGTGGCCTGCACCTGCTCGACGCACAGGGCGCGCCCGCGGGTTCGCCGGTGAAGTGATGTTGGACCCGTGAACGCGATCGAACTCGTCGAACGTCTCGATCGCGTCCTGCCGCAGACGCAGTGCGGCCAGTGCGGATTCGCCGGATGCCGGCCCTACGCCGAAGCGATGGCGCGCGGCGAAGCGGGTGTCGAACGATGCCCGCCCGGCGGCGATGCGGGCGCGCGTGCGCTCGCGAAAATCCTCGATGTCGCGCCGGTGCCCTTCGATCGCACGCGCGGCGAACACAAGCCGCCGCTGCTCGCCTACATCGTCGAGCCCGATTGCATCGGCTGCACCAAGTGCATCCAGGCCTGTCCGGTCGATGCGATCGTCGGCGGCAGCAAGCGCATGCACACGGTCATCGAACCGCTGTGCACCGGTTGCGAACTCTGCGTCCCCGCATGCCCGGTGGATTGCATCGTGATGATCGCGCCGTAGCGATCAGTGCCGGCGCATCGGTTCGCCGAAGGTCAGCCAGAAGCCGTTGTTGTCGCGCAGGATGAACTCGCGCATGCCGTAGAAGGTGTCGTGCGGGCCTTCGAACACCGACACGCCCCTGGGGAGCGCTTCGAACAGCGCATCGACGTTTTCGACGCCCAGGTACAAGTCGGCATCGCGGCGCGGCGCATCGCTCGCATGGCCGCCGCAGTTGAACATCACGCGGCCCTCGCCGTAGCCGAGCAGCGCCCAGGTCAGTTCGCCCTCTTCTTCCGCCGACTCGAGCAACGTGAATCCCACCGAGACGTACCACGCGATCGTCGCGCGGATGTCGGGCACCTGCAGCATGGGCGTGATCGTGGCCATGTGCGTCACTTCGCGCAGGCCGAGCAAACGCGCTCGACCTTGTAGCCCTGCGCCTTCATGCGTTCGACCACCCCGTCCTTGCCGAGCAGGTGCAACGCGCCGACCACGACGAGCGTGTCGTCGGTGCCCGGCGTGTCCAGGCGCTTGCGGAGCATCGGCACCCACGCCGCGTTGCGATCGCTGTTGATCGTCTTGTAGAGCCCGGGATATTCATCGCGGAACTCGACGCCGAGCTTCGTCCACAACTTGTCGACGTTGCCGCTGCGCCACAGCGTGTGCAGCTCTTGCAGTGCTTCCGGGCCGCCGTCGTGCTCGTCGAGCGATTCGGCCATCAGTTGCAGTTGCTCGGCCTTGCCCATGTCCTCGAACATCGCCAGCTGCTTCATGCCGCCTTCCAGCCCCTGCGTGCGCTTGCCGTCGGCCTTGGCCTGCTTGCCCAGGTGCGCATCCAGACCGAGTTCCGAATCGAAGCCCGCCGTGCGCGCTTCGGCGATCGTCACCAACAGGCTGGCGTACCACGCGTCGACCACCTGGAACATCTCCGGCTGCAGGCCCATCTGCCGGAGCGTGGGGTCGTTCTCGCGCAACCACGTGGCCAGGCGCGCGCGCAACGCGGGCGTCAGGTCGTCGTCGAGCTTGCTGCCGTCGGTGCGCAGCGCGGCCTGCGTCATCGCCACGCTGAGGTCTTGCGACAGCATTTCTTCGGGCGCCAGTTCGAACACCACTTCTTCGGCGTCGGCGTAAGCCGCGTCGATGTCCTTCGACAAGGGATAGTCGTCCTTCGTCAGCATGTGGAAGGAGCCGAGCAGGTACACGGTGTTGTCCTTGTCGGAGACCTTCCACAGCAGCGGCACCGGCGTCGTGGACTTCGACAGCGGCGCGATGTTGTCGGCGGCGAACGACGGGGAAGCGAAGGCGAGCGTTGCGGCAAGCAGCCAGGTGCGACGCATGGAGGATCCTCGGGTCAATGCTTTGCGTAGACGCGTTCGCCGGCTTCGACCGCCAGGTCGAGGCGATTGGCGACCGGCGGCAACGGACAGGTGGCGAAGGCGGTGAACGCGCACGGCGGGTTTTCGGCGCGATTGAAATCGATCGTCATCTGCCGGTTCGCGGTGGGGCGCGCGAGATCGAGATAGCGGCCGGCCGGATAACTCCCGTGTCCGCTCGTGCGATCGGCGTAGACGAGGAAGAGCGTCGGTTCGCCCTGGTCCAGCAATTCCAGGCGATGCGTCTTGCCGCCCTGCACGAATTCCACGGCGCCGGGATTGGGCACCTGTTCGACCATGTTGACGATGTTGACGATCGGCAAGGTCGTTCCCGCCGGATGCGGAATGAAGCGCCCGGCGACCTTCCATTCGGGGCCACCGGGCCAGAACTGCAGGCCCGCGAAATGCAGGCGCGCGGCGGCGTCGCTGTGCTTAACGCGCAGCGCGATGCGATCGCCGCGCTTGATGATCGTCGCCACGCCCTTGCCGTCGTCGAATCCGATCTTGTTCGGGCCGCCCTCGTCCGCATCGGTCTTCAGCACCGTCGCGCCAACGAACGGCGTGCCATCGAGCGTCACCGCGACGCTCTTGTCCGGCACGAAGGTGACGCGGCCATCGGCGCCCAGATCGAACATGCCCAGGTGTTCGGGGCCCATCGTCATGCGCAGGCCGTTGCTGCCCGCGGTGCCGGCGTAATGCGAGCCGGGGTCGATCCAGTGCAGGCCGACGACCGACGTCCAACCATCGGGCGCCGTCAGCTCGGCCACGCGCGCATCGCGCCAGGGCTTTTCCGAGGCAGCGAACGCACGTTCGCGCGCTTCCGCCGCCGCCTTCGCCGCGGCTTCGTCGTTGCCCTTGCCGCAGCCGCCCAACGCGAGCGTGCAGGCCAACAGGGCCAACGCGTAATGCTTCCCCTTCCCCATGTTCAACGCCCTCGCAGGAACCATTTGTCGATGTCGGCCAATGCGAACCGCGTCCACGTGGGACGGCCGTGGTTGCATTGGCCGGAACGTTCGGTCGCTTCCATTTCGCGCAGCAGCGCGTTCATTTCGGCAATGGTGAGACGACGGTTGGCGCGCACGGCGCCGTGGCAGGCCATCGTCGACAACAATTCGTCGCGTGCGGCCGCGATGCGGCGCGATTGTCCGTGTTCGCGCAGGTCGGCGAGCACGTCGCGCAACAAGGCCTCCACGTCGCCGTCTGCGAGCAGGGCCGGCACGCTGCGCAGCAACAGCGAACCGGGGCCGCTGCGCGTGAGTTCGAAACCGAGCGCGGCGAGCGTGCCCGCCTCCCGTTCGGCGACGTCGGCTTCGCGTTCGGAGACCGCGACATTCATCGGGACCAACAGCGGCTGCGTGCGCAGGCCTTCGCCGTCGTGCGCGCCCTTGAGCTTTTCGTACCCGATGCGCTCGTGCGCGGCGTGCATGTCGACGACGATCAGGCCTTCCGCATTCTCGGCGAGGATGTAGATGCCGTGGAGTTGCGCGATGGCGAATCCGAGCGGTGGCGCGGCGTCGTCGCGCGCGTCGGGCATCGGCATCGGACGCGGGGCTTCGGCGAGCGCGACATCGTCGTTGGCGTACAGCGCCGCGTATGCCGCGCGCGCATCGCCAACACGCAGCGACAGGCCGGACTGATCCGCGCCGGTCCACGAGGGGCCGACCCACGTGCGCGAATTCGTTTCGGCAGCGACAGGTGCCGCTGTTTCCGCGGACAAACCCGCGCGCGTTTCGGCAAGCGCCGCATGCAACGTGCGATAGACGAAGTCGTGCACCAGGCGCGATTCGCGGAAACGCACTTCGTGCTTGGCCGGATGGACGTTGACGTCGACCGTGCGCGGATCGAGTTCGAGGAACAACACGTACGCCGGTTGGCGCCCATGGAACAACACGTCGGCATAGGCCTGCTTCACCGCATGCGCGACGTTGCGATCGCGCACGCTGCGGCCGTTGACGTAGAGATACTGCTGGTCGGCGCTCGCGCGGTTGTACACCGGCTGCGCGATCCAGCCATGCAGGCGCAAACCGGCGCCTGCGTGTTCGACGCGCAGCGCGTGCTTCGCGAATTCTTCGCCCAGGGTTTCGAGCAGGCGGTCGGTGGACGCGAGCATGCCGTCGCCGCGGTAACGACGCGCCGGGCGGCCGTTGTGCGAGACGCGCAATTCGACATCGGGGCGCGCGAGCGCGAGCGAACGCAACCATTCCTCGATGTGGCCCAGCTCGGTGCGTTCGGCGCGCAGGAACTTGCGACGCGCGGGGACGTTGTAGAACAGGTCGCGCACCTCGACGGTCGTGCCGTGCGGATGCGCTTTCGGTGCAACATCGCCGAAGCGGCCGCCGTCGACCTGCAAAGCCGCGCCATGGTCGGCATCGGTGCGTCGCGAGGCGAGCATGAAGCGGCTGACCGAGGCGATCGACGGCAAGGCTTCGCCGCGGAAACCGAGCGTGGCGACGGCTTCCAGATCGTCGAGCGAAGCGATCTTGCTGGTCGCGTGCCGCTGCACGGCGAGCGCGAGCTCTTCCGGCGCGATGCCGCCACCGTCGTCGCGCACGCGGATCAGGCGGATGCCGCCTTCTTCCAGGTCGATTTCGACGCGGCGCGCACCGGCGTCCAGCGCGTTCTCCACCAATTCCTTGACCACCGACGCGGGCCGTTCGACGACCTCGCCTGCGGCGATCTGGTTGATCAGGGTGTCGGGAAGTTGGCGGATGGGCACTGCACGGCGCTGCACGGAAGAGCAGCGCCGATCATACCCGCGCTCAGCGGCTGCCGGCGGCGCTCGCCGTGGGATTGTCGGCGGCCTCCGCACGCGCGGCATACAGCGTTCCCGGCGGCGGCTGGCGGGTGAAGTACATGTTGACCCCGTCGAGGATCGCGCGCGCGAGTTCGCCCTGGTGGCGCGGGTCGTTGAGGCGGCGTTCTTCTTCCGGATTGGTGATGAACGCGGTTTCGACGAGCATCGAGGGGACGTCGGGCGAGCGCAGCACGACGAAATTCGCGCGCTCCACGCCGGCCTTGTGCGTGCGGCCCAGTTTCTTCAGGCCGACCAGCACGTGCCCGGCGATGTCTTCGGAGGCTTTCATCGTCGCGCTTTGCGACAGGTCCAGCAGGACCGAGGCGAGCGTGTTGTCCTTGTCCTGCAGGCGCACGCCGCCGACCAGGTCGGCCGCGTTTTCCTGGTTCGCCAGCCAGCGCGCGGCCTGCGACGAGGCGCCGCGCTGGGACAGGACGAACACCGACGAGCCGCTGGCATCGGGATTGTTGAACGCGTCTGCATGGATCGAGACGAACATGTCCGCCTTCGCCGCGCGCGCCTTCTGGTAACGCTGCGCGAGCGGGATGAACACGTCGGTGTCGCGGGTGAGGTAGGCCTTCAGGCCGGGCGTGGCGTTGATCTGGCGCGCCAGTTCGCGCGCGATCGCGAGCGTCACGTCTTTCTCGCGCGTGCCCTTGCCGCCGCGCGCGCCGGGATCCTGGCCGCCGTGGCCGGCGTCGATGGCGATGACCAATTCACGCATGCCGCTGCCGCGCAGCTGTTGCATCGACTTGGTTGCGCCCGGCGGGGGCGTGGTCGAGGCGATCGGCGCGGGAACGACGGTGTATTTCGGGAGCTGGGTCGACGCGTTGGTCGGCAGCGTCGTCGCGGGCTTGATCGACGCGCCCTGCCCGCTCGGCAAACTGGCGACCAGGCGCGAGGTGGCTTCAGCCGAACGCGCGGCGGTTTCCTGCGGCGAGGGTTCTTCGGGCTTGTTCGCGAAGGCGCCGATGGGATCGATGACCTCGGCGTCGATCGCAGGCTTGATCACCGCAGGCTTGACGACCGCAGGCTGGCCAACGACTGCAGCGGCAGCCACGGCCTTGCCGTCGCCCGGCCACTCGAGCACCAGGCGGGTGACGCCGTCGGTGGTTTCGATGCGGGGCTTCAGGCCGACGACCGGCGATGCGAGGTCGAACACGATGCGCACCGTGCCCGGCACGGGCTGGCCGGTACGAACCGACTTCACGACGCCGGCGCCCTCGGGCAGCGCGAAGCGGCCGAGCTTGGAGGACGGCAGGTCCACGACCAGGCGGTCGGGGCCGGCGAGGGTCAGGGTGGAGTAGCTGGCGGGCCCGTCGAGCAGCAGTTCGGCGCGGGTGCCGGTGGCGCCTTCGTCGAGGGTCAGGCCTTTGATTTCACCGGCGCGCGCGATGTTCCAGCACAGCGCGAAGATCAGCGCTGCGCCGAGTGCCCATTGCTGCACGGTGGCCCCCTTGATACGCATGGCCGGGAGTTAAGCACCGGCCGCAAGGATTTGCAACCACTTTTCCCTTAACTATCCGGCACCTGCCGTGGTTTGTTCTCAGCGAGGGGGAACAAACGCATGCAAGTCGGGTAAACCGGCCAAACGGCTCAACCACTCGTCGCCCACCGGCGACCCCGCGACGGCATCGAGCGACCGCCCGTCGCCTTCCAGGGCGAGCAGGAGGTCCAGGTCGGCCGGCGGCAGGGCCCGCCCTCCGCGCTCGGGCCACTCCACCAGCCAGAGTGCGCCCTCGCCCGCGTCGAGGCCGAGGAATTCGAGTTCGCCCGGATCGCCGATGCGATACAGGTCCAGGTGCAAGGCATCGCCACCGTCGTCGAGCGGATAACGCTCGACGAGCGTGTACGTCGGACTGCGAATCGCACCGCGCACGCCGAGCGTGCGCAACAACGCGCGCGCGAACGTGGATTTTCCCGCGCCCAGATCGCCGCGCAGATGCACGACCGCGCGCGGCGGACGCGTGCGCGCGAAGACCGCGGCAACGCGATCGGTATCGTCGGGCGTGGGCAGGAAGGCGCGCATCAACGCACGGCGTCGGGATTGGCGAGGCGACGAATGCGCGGCAGCAAATCCGACGGCAACAAGCCGCGCTCGCCGCCATCGCGCGCGGCTTCGTCGCCGGCGCTCGCATGCAGCAACGCACCGATGCACGCAGCGTCGAACGCCGGCATGCCCTGCGCACGCAAGGCGGCGATCACGCCGGTGAGCAGATCGCCCATGCCGCCGACGGCCATGCCGGGATTGCCCGCACCGATCACGCCCGTTCGCCGGCCGCGTTCGACCACGACGGTGCCAGCGCCCTTCAGCACGACCACGGCGTCGAATTTTTCCGCGATCGCATTCGCCGCACCATGGCGATCGTTCTGGATTTCCGCCGTCGTGACACCGAGCAGGCGCGCGGCTTCGCCGGGATGCGGCGTGAGGACCGTGCCCGTCGGCAATGCGACCGTTTCGCGCGTGGCGAGCAGGTTCAACGCATCGGCATCGAGCACGAGCGGCTTACCCGATCCGAGCGCCGCGCCGAACAACACGCGCCCCCACATGCTTTGTCCCAATCCGGGCCCGGCGGCGACGATATCCGCGCGTTCCAGTTGCCCCGCGAGGTCTTCGCTGCGTTCCACCGCGCGCGCCATCGCTTCGGGCCGGCGCGCGAGCAACGCACCGACGTATTCCTCGCGCGTGGCGACATCCACGAGCCCTGCACCGGCACGCAGCGCGGCTTCTGCGCACAGCATGATCGCGCCGCCGCTGCCGTGGTCGCCGCCCAGGCACAACACGCGGCCCGAATCGCCCTTGTGCGCATCGCGCGCGCGCGGACGCAGCGCGCCTTTCAGGGACTCGGGCAGCAACAAGGCCGAATGGGGTTCGATGCCATCGAACATGTGCGGCGGCATCGACAGTTCGGCCAGCTCCGGGCGGCCGCGCATCGTCATCGCCGGACCGGTGTGCAAGCCGGGCTTGGGCACGATGAATTCCAGCGTGCGCGTGGCGGCGACGGCCACGCCCGGCATCCCGCCGGTATCGGCGTCGATGCCGCTGGGCACGTCGATCGACAATCGCGGCGCGCCCTGTGCGTTGATCGCGTCGATCAGCGTCTTCGCGGCGCCTTCGGGCGCGCGCGTCAGGCCGATGCCGAACAAGGCATCGACGATCAGGTCGGCCGGCGGAAGCTTGTCGACGAAGGCTTCGACGCGGCCCTGTCGATCGCGGAAATCGTCGCGCGCCCGCTGCGCCGACGGCGTGGTCGGCGAATGCTCCGGCAGGCGCACCACGCGCACGTTGCGACCCGCTTCGAGCGCGAGGCGCGCGAGCACGTAGCCGTCCCCGCCGTTGTTGCCCGGCCCGCAGACCACCACGATGCGTTGCGCCTGTGGCCAGTGGCGCAGCGCGCAGTGCCACGCCGCGCGGCCCGCGCGTCGCATCAGTTCGAAGGCGTCGCCGCCCATTTCGGCCGTGGCGCGCGCATCGAGCGCGCGCGCGGCCTTCGTGTCGTACAGCGCAAGGGTCGCAAGCATCATCGGATTCTATACTTGGCAGATGGCCTCCCAGACGCCAACGCCGTCGCATCCTGCACCCGAGGGCAATGTCCTGGCCGCGCAGATCCGTGCGCTGGCCAACGAGCTGGGCTTCCAGCGCGTGGGCATCGCGGGCGTGGACCTGGCCGCCGACGAGGGCCACCTGCGCGATTGGCTGACGCAGGGCCTGTACGGGTCGATGGACTGGATGGCGCGCCACGGCGACAAGCGGTCGCGCCCCGGCGAGCTCGTCCCGGGCACCGTGCGGGTGATTTCGGTCGGGCTGGACTACGCGCAGGACGACGCGTTCGCGTGGCAAACGCTGGACGATGGCGAGCGCGCCTACGTCGCGCGCTACGCGCTGGGCCGCGATTACCACAAGCTGATGCGCAATCGGCTGCAGACCCTGGCCGATCGCATCGCCGCCCTCGTGGGTCCGTTCGGCCACCGGGTGTTCGTCGATTCGGCGCCGGTGCTCGAACGTGCGCTCGCGCGCAACGCAGGCCTGGGGTGGATCGGGAAGAACACCTGCCTGATCGATCGCGACGCAGGCTCGTGGTTTTTCCTCGGCGAGGTGTTCGTCGACATCCCCTTGCCGGTCGACGAACCGGCGAGCGCGCACTGCGGAACATGCACGCGTTGCATCGACATCTGCCCGACGCAGGCGATCACCGCTCCGAATCGGCTGGATGCGCGGCGCTGCATCTCGTATCTGACGATCGAACACGAAGGCAGCATCGATCCCGAATTGCGCCCGCTGATGGGCAACCGCATCTTCGGTTGCGACGACTGCCAGTTGATCTGCCCCTGGAACAAATTCGCGCGACGCACCGACGAACCGGATTTCCGCGCGCGCAACGACCTGGACAAGGCGACCTTGCCGGATCTGTTCGCGTGGACGGAGGACGAGTTCCTCAAGCGCACCGAAGGCTCGGCGATCCGTCGCAGCGGTTACGCGCGCTGGTTACGCAACATTGCGGTGGCGCTGGGGAATGCGCCGACGACGCCGGCGGTGTTGGCCGCATTGGACTCGCGCAAGGACATTGAGGATCCGGTCGTGCGCGAGCATGTCGAGTGGGCGCTGGCCCAACATTCGCGCTAGTCGCGCAGGATCTGGTCCAGCAAGGCCTGCGTCACCGGATCGGCGATCTCCGCCTTCTGCCCGCGCATCGCCGGCAACAGGCTGCTTGCGACCTGCTTGCCCAATTCGACGCCGAATTGATCGAAGGCGTTGATGCTCCACGCGACCGATTGCAGGTAGACGCTGTGTTCGTACAACGCGATCAGCGCACCGAGCGAACGCGGCGTCAGCGCATCGAGCAACACCATCGTGCTCGGGCGATTGCCCGCGTAACGGCGATGCGGATCGGCACTGTCCTGTCCGTTCGCGAAGGCTTCGGTCTGCGCGAGCAGGTTCGCGAACAAGGCGCGGTGGCTTTCGCGATGCGGGTGGTCGGCCTGGAGCGTGCCGACGAAATCGCCGGGAATGATGTCGGTGCCCTGGTGCAGCGCCTGGAAGAAGCTGTGCTGCACATCGGTGCCCGCGCCGCCCCACCACACCGGCACGGTGCGTTCGGCGACGGGCGTGCCGTCGAGGCGCACGGACTTGCCGAGGCTTTCCATCACCACCTGCTGCAGGTGCGCGGGCAGCAGCTTGAGGCGATCGTCGTACGGGAACACGCCCTGCGAGGCGAAACCCATCGCGTTGCGATTCCATACCGCCGTCAACGCGTGCCAGTAGCCGAGGTTTTCGCGCGGCGCGGCTTGCAACACGTGCGCATCCATCTCCGCTGCACCGGCGAGCAGGGCTTCGAACGCCGGCATCCCCAGCGCCAGGCCGATCGGCAAGCCGACCGCCGACCACAGGGAATAGCGGCCGCCGACCCAATCCCACATCGGCAGGATGCGGGCTTCGGGAATGCCCCACTCCGCCGCGCGCGCGACGTTCGCGGTGACCGCGAGCAGGCGCGAGTCGTCGCCGAGCCATTCGCGCACGATGCCGCCGTTGAGCAGCGTTTCCTGCGTGCCGAAGGTTTTCGAAACGATGATGGCGGCGGTGCGCTTCGGATCGAGCCCGGCGAGCACGCGCTGTGCGGCGGCGCCGTCGACATTCGAAATGAAGTGGACACGGAAGCGGCCGGGTTTCGGCGGCGACAAGGCATCGACGACCAGACGCGGACCGAGATCCGAACCACCGATGCCGATGCTGACGACGTCGGTGACCGGCGTGTCCTGCAACAGATCGACGACGCGACGCATGCGCGCGAGCGCGGCTTGCGCTTCTTCGTGCGCGGCCACCGCGATGGGCGCATCGCTCAACGCGCCGCGCAAGGCTGTGTGGAGCGCGGCGCGGTCTTCGGTCGGATTGACGCGCTTGCCGTCGAACAGGTCGCGCACGCGTTCGGGGAATTGCGCCGTATCGGCGAGTGCGAACAACGCATCGATCGCCGCGGCGTCGTAACGCTGGCGCGCGAAGTTCGCATAGACCGGACCGACGCGGAATGCCAGGTTGGTGGCGCGACCCGGCACCTGCACCAGCGTCCGGATCGGCGTGTCGCCCAGGCGCGCGGCGTGCGCGCGCAGGGCGTCGAAGTGCTGCTTGAAGGGGCTGGCGTCCATGCGCCCCAGTATCACGCAGCCTGCTTCGGCATCGAGTGATTGGTGTGCGTCAGCGCGTTGTTGCGATCGACGTAGACGCAGGTCGGCTTGTACTTCGCCGCCTCGGCTTCGTCCATCGACGCGTAGGCGCAGATGATCACCAGGTCGCCCGGCGAGGCGCAGTGCGCAGCCGCGCCGTTGACCGAAATCACGCCCGAGCCTTCTTCGCCACGGATGGCATAGGTCACGAACCGCATGCCGTTGTTGACGTTGTAGATGTGGATCTGTTCGTACTCGCGGATGCCGCTGATGTCGAGCAGGCGGCCGTCGATCGCGCACGAGCCTTCGTAATGCAACTCGGCGTGCGTGACCGTGGCGCGGTGGATCTTGGCTTTGAGCAGGTTGAGCTGCATGGAACGGCTCCGCGGGAAGGCCGGGCGTGGGGCCCGGGAAAGGTGCGCAGTCTAGATAGGGGTTTTCCGCGCCGCAACAAAGGGGGCCGGCGGCGGGCCCTGCGTTCAGAATTCGAGGTTGTCGATCAGGCGGGTGCGGCCCAGGCGGGCCGCGACCAGCGCCACGCGCGGACCGGGAATGTCTTGTGGTTCAAGCAGTTCCGGGGTGCGTACGACAGCGTAGTCGACGTCGAAGCCCGCCGCCGTGAGCGTCGCCCTCGCCTCGCCTTCGACTTCGGAACGCGGTGTTCCGCCCAGCGTGGCCTCGCGCATGCGCAACAGGGTGCGGTGGATGGTCGCCGCCACCGGCCGTTCTTCCGCCGACAGGTACTGGTTGCGCGAGCTCATGGCCAGGCCATCGGTCTCGCGGAATGTCTCGGCGGCCAGCACTTCGATCGGGAATGCGAGGTCGCGCGCCAGATAGCGGATCACGGCGAGCTGCTGGTAATCCTTGCGCCCGAACACGGCGACATCGGGCTGCACCTGCAGGAACAGGCGCGCGACCACCGTCGCCACGCCATCGAAATGCCCCGGGCGATGCGCGCCTTCCAGCACGTCGGTCACGCCGGGCACGCGGATGCGCACCGCGTTGTCCGACCCATACGGATACATCGTCGCCACCTCGGGCATCCACAACAGATGGCAACCGGCGGCCGACAGGCCCGCGGCATCGGCGTCGGGCGTGCGCGGATAGCGCGCGAAATCTTCGTTCGGCCCGAACTGCGTCGGATTCACGAACACGCTCGCGACCACGCGATCGACGTGCCTGCGCGCGAGTTCGACGAGCGAATAATGGCCTGCATGCAGGTTGCCGAGCGTCGGCACGAAACCCACGCGCAGGCCTGCGCGCTTCCACTCACCGACGTGCGCGCGCAGCTCGTCGAGGCCGGTGGCGACCGCGAGCGTCATTCGTAGGCGTGCGCGGCGTCGGGGAACGCGCCGCTGCGCACATCGTCGGCGAAGGCCTGGATCGCACCGGCGATCGAACCGCCCTGGGCGAGGAAATCCTTCACGAATTTCGGGCGGCGGTGCCCGGTGTTCACGCCGAGCAAATCGTGCAGCACGAGCACCTGGCCATCGCATGCGGCGCCTGCGCCGATGCCGATGGTGGGAATCGGGCTGGCGACGGTGATGGCCGCGGCCAGCGACGAGGGAACGCATTCGAGCACGAGCAACGCGGCGCCGGCTTTCGCGACGGCCAGCGCGTCTTCGCAGATTTTCTTCGCCGCCTTGTCTTCGCGCCCCTGCACCTTGTAGCCGCCCAGGCGCAGCACCGATTGCGGCGTCAGGCCCAGGTGCGCGCAGACCGGGATCTCGCGATCGACCAGGAAACGGATGACGTCGAGCTTGTGGTCGGCGCCTTCGAGCTTGACCATCGCCGCGCCCGCCTGCAGCAACTTCAGCGATGCATCCAGCGCACGCTCGGGCGTGGCATCGGCGCCGAACGGCAGGTCGGCGATCAGCAGCGCGCGCTGCAAGCCGCGACCAACGCAGGCCACGTGATAGGCGATGTCGGCGACGGTGACCGGCAGCGTGCTGTCGTGTCCCTGCACCACCATGCCGAGCGAATCGCCGACGAGGATCAGGTCAACGCCGTTGTCGTCCATGACGCGCGCGAAACCGGCGTCGTAGCACGTGAGCATGACGAGCTTGCGGCCGTCGCGCTTGGCGTCGGCGAGCATGGGAACGGTCCAGGGCTTGGCGTCGGTGCTCGTGTACATATCGCTAGCGTAGCGCGTCAGCCCAGTGCATGGATGTCGCCCGTCACCATCGCCGCGACGATGTCGGCGGCTCGGCCGTGGCCGGGGATCACGATGTCGGGCGCGATTTCGACCAGCGGGACCAACGCGAAGGCGCGTTCGTGGAGATGCGGGTGCGGCACGCGCAGGCCGGGTTCGTCGATCACCGCATCGCCGTAGAGCAGCAGGTCGAGGTCGAGCGTGCGTGCGCCCCAGCGGTCGCTGCCGTCGCCGGCGCGGTCGCGGCCCCAATCGCGCTCGATCTGCAACATCTGGTCGAGCAAGGTGCGGGCATCGAGGGTGGTTTCGAGCACGGCGGCCGCGTTCACGAACGCCGGCTGGTCGGTCTTGCCCCAGGCCGGCGTGCGGTAAAGGCGCGAAGCATGCAGCAATCGGGTGTCGGGCAGGCCGTCCAGCGCCTGCAACGCGCCCTGCACGGCGGCAAGGGCATCACCGAGGTTGGCGCCGAGGCCGACGCACGCCTGCACGGGGCCGATCACTCGGTGGCGCCGCCGCCGTTGGTGGGACGCCGGCGACGGCGACGACGACGCGGCGCCTCGCTTTCGGCCGCTTCGATGGCCTGGGCCTCGAGCTGCGCGGCGACCATTTCGCCCGGCTGCGTCTGCACGTCCGCCCAGAACGCGATGTCTTCGGCATGTTCCGGCGATGCGAATTGGCGCAGCTGCAGGAAATCGAACGCCGCGCGGAAACGCGGATGCGACAACAGGCGGAACACGCGTTTGCGCTGGCGCTGCGAAAAGCGCGACTGCAGCATCCAGATTTCCTGCATCGGCAGCGAGAAGCGACGCGGCAGCGCGATGGTGTTGAGTTGGTGCAGCGTGACGCGGTCGGCCGCGCGACGTTGCGCTTCGGCCGCATGCACGCCCTGCGCCTGCAACTGCATCAGGTCGCGGCAATACGCCGGCCACAGCAGCACGGCGAAGAGGAACGCGGGCGAGACCGGTTCGTCGTTGGCCACGCGCAGGTCGGTGCTGCGCAGGCCTTCGAGCAACATCCGACGCAGCGCGCCGCTGCGGTTGGACGCGAGCGCCTTCGCCGTTTCGGGCAGGAAGACCGGCAGCAGGCCGTGTTGTTCGAGGCGTTCGAAGCTCGCCACCGCATGCCCCGACAGGAACATCTTCAGCGATTCTTCGAACAGGCGCGCCGGCGCCGATTCGCGCAACAGCGGTGCCAGCGCGGGAATCGGCGCGGCGGTGTTGCCTTCGATGGTGAAGTCGAGCTTCGCCGCCAGGCGGATCGCACGCAGCATGCGCACCGGATCTTCGCGATAACGCGTTTCCGGATCGCCGATCAGGCGCAGCACGCGCGCCTGCACGTCTTCATAGCCGCCGACGAAATCGCGCACCGAGAAATCCTCGATCGCGTAATACAGGGCGTTGGCGGTGAAGTCGCGGCGGATCGCGTCTTCTTCGATCGTGCCGTAGACGTTGTCGCGCAGCAGGCGACCGCCTTCGTGGGTTTCGCGATCGCCGCTGCCGTCGTCGGCGTTGGAGCGGAAGGTCGCGACTTCGATGATTTCGCGCCCGTAGACCACGTGCGCGAGCCGGAAGCGACGGCCGATCAGGCGGCAATTGCGGAACAGCGCCTTGACCTGTTCGGGCGTGGCCGAGGTGGCGACGTCGAAATCCTTCGGATGCCCGCCGACGAGCAGGTCGCGCACGGCGCCGCCGACGAGATAGGCGCCGAAGCCCCCTTCACGCAGGCGATAGAGCACCCGCAGGGCGTTGGGACTGATGTCCTTGCGCGAGATCGGATGCGCGTCGCGCGCGATGCTGCGCGCATGCACGGCGATGGCGGCGGGAGGAGAAACGGTGATGGTAGACATTCAGGGCCGGTGGAAGGACGTTCCGTTGCCTGGGGCCACGGCGGCCCGTATAGTAGCAAGCCTTCGCGCAGGGCCTTGTTTGCACACGGAAAGGCGCCCTCGCACCCCCTACGCTCCCATCGTCTAGAGGCCTAGGACACCACCCTCTCAAGGTGGACACACGGGTTCGAATCCCGTTGGGAGTACCAAACGCAAGGGAACGGTCCCCCTACCCCCACCGCGTGGGGGCGCCGGGTCCGACCGCGCGGGCCAGGCCCGCGCGATCAGCGCCGATCAGGTCGCCAGTGCGTACGCCAGGCCGGCGAGCACGACCGCGACGAGCGCGGCGGCGAGCATTTCCATCGGCATGCCCTTTTCGGGCCGAGCGGCGATCGACGGATCCTGTGCACGCTCGAGCATCGCCTGCGCGAACGCGTCCGGTGAACCGGGCTCATGACTCATGGTGTTTCCCCTTGCGTAGTCGGCCTGCCCCCCAGGCCGAGCCCAACAGTAACGCCGTTGTGCACTGCGGGGTGACCGTATATCGGACGCCCTCACGCACGCGCAGCCGCTACACTTCGGCCTCTCAATCGCCTTTGCCCCGCGCCCATGCCCTTCGTCGTCACCGAAAACTGCATCAAGTGCAAATACACCGACTGCGTGGAGGTGTGTCCCGTCGACTGCTTCCACGAGGGCCCGAACTTCCTGGTGATCGACCCCGACGAGTGCATCGACTGCACGCTCTGCGAGCCCGAGTGCCCGGTGAACGCCATCTACCCGGAGGACGATGTCCCCGCGGGCCAGGAGCAGTTCGTGCAGCTCAACGCGGAACTGTCGAAGGGATGGCCCGTGATCACGGTGCGCAAGGATCCACCTCCCGATGCGAAGGACTGGGAAGGCAAGGCGGACAAGTTGCCGCTTCTCGAGAAGTAAAAAAAACGGGCGCCCAGGGCGCCCGTTTCGTTTCCGGCGATGGCGCGGCCGATCAGCCGCCGAGCGCCGTCTTCAGGGACGCCATCAGCTTCACCGGCGCTTCGCCCGTCGCGGGCAGGCCGCGCGGATCCACCGCGCTGACGTACACGCCCGCGTCGGTCTTGGTCACGCGGATCAGGAACTTCGCGCCTTCGAAGTCGACGTCGTAGGTGCCCAGCAGCTGCGCGCGGCTGGCGATGGTCGCGCCCGCGATGCCGCCGAGTGCGTCGCCGACCTTCGCGAACACCGCATCGCGCTCACCGGCGACGGTGAAGCCCAGCGGCGTGGTACCGGCGCCGGCGACCGGCGTGGCGGCCGCGGCCGAAGCGGTCGGCGGCATCTTCATCGCGGCATCGACGGCCGGCTTGTCGAGATCCGGCGGCACTTCGAGCGGACGCGCGGCGACTTCGTCCTTGTACAGCTCGCTGTCCTTCTTGAACCAGTGGCAGCCACCGAGCAGGCCGACGAGCAGCGCGGCGGCAACGGCCGAACGGAGGAACATGGGGGTGGGGCGCATTGGGGAAACTCCTGTCAGGCCGCGAGCGCGTCGCGGATCGCGTTTTCGATTTCGAGGATGGCCGCGGCGACGACCGGCGTACGCACGGCATGTGTCGCGGAAAGAGGCAACAAGGGAAGGCGCAGACCGTGGCCGATGCCCATGTGCGCGAGCAGCGCCTTGACGGGAATCGGATTGGGCTCCACGCCGAGGAAATCGTTGGCATCGCGCAGGCGTGCATCGAGCGCCTGCGCGCCGTCGTGATCGCCCTTGCGCGCCAGGTCGCACAGGCGGCGGAACGCGGCGGGCAAGACGTTGGAAGCGACCGAAATCACGCCGTCGGCGCCGGCGAGCATCGCGCGGCAGGCGGTGGGATCGTCGCCGCTGAGGATCGCGAAGGACGCGCTGCGCAATGGCAGCAGCGCATCCATGCGTTCGACATCGCTGCGCGCTTCCTTCAGCGCGACGATGCGCGCGTGGCCGGCGAGCGCGGCGACGGTCTCGGGCAGCATGTCGCAACCGGTGCGCCCGGGCACGTTGTACAGGACGATCGGCAGCGCACCGTCGTCGGCGACCGCGCGGTAATGCGCGATCAGGCCGGCTTGTGTCGGGCGCACGTAGGGCGGCGTGACCACCAGCGCGGCGTCGGCGCCCAGCGCCTTCGCGCGGCGCGTGACTTCGATGGTCTTCTCGGTATTCGACTGGCCCGTGCCCGCGAGCACGGGAATGCGCCCGGCGATGCGTTCCACCGCGGTGCGCAACAGCGCGTCGTATTCCACGTCGAACAACGCCGCCGCTTCGCCCGTCGAACCGGCCACGACCACGGCTTGCGTGCCGCAGGACAGCTGGAGGTCGATGAGGCGACGCCAGGCGTCGAGGTCGAGTTCGCCTGCCGCCGTGAAGGGCGTGGCGAGCGCAGTGATGCTGCCGGTCGGTCGCAAGACGGTGGGCTCTTGGGTGAAGTGGACAAAGATGCCGGAAATCCTCCGGCATTGCGCGTGTTTTGCACGGCAACGGATGAGCGGAAGCGTCGCCGCCCGTCGCGATCTTACTTGCGGCGTGAAACCAGCGGCAAGTATGCTGGCCGCGGCCCCGGAGGATTTTCGGGGACTCGTTCAGACCTCGGAAGGCCGCCTTGACCGAAACCCCCACCCGTCCTGCGCCGAACGAGAACCACCTGCTCATCAACGCGTACACGACGCACCCGCAGTCGCCCCTGCTCGCGGTCACCCGCCGCATTTCCGACAGCGGCTGCAATCTCGTCGATGCGCGCCTGAGTACCGTGGGGCGCGATGTCTCGGTCACGGCGCTCGCCACCGGGTCGTGGGATGCCGTCGCCAAACTCGAGACCATGCTCGGCCGCCTCGAACGCGAGGAAGGCCTGAAGCTGGTGTTCTATCGCACCGGCCCCAAGCAGGTGCAGTCCAACCTGTTGCCCTACATCGTGGAAGTGGTGGCGGCCGACAAGCCCGGCATCCTCTTCCAGCTGGCCGATTTCTTCGACCGCCAGGGCATCACCATCGAAAGCCTGCACTGCTCGCGCTACCGTGCGATGCAGACCGGCGCCGACATGTTCTCCGCGCAGGTCACCATCGGGATCCCGTCGGACATGCACATCGCGGCCTTGCGCGACGACTTCCTCGAGTTCTGCGACCACCTGAACCTCGACGCCATCATGGATCCGATGAAGTTCTGATGGCGACCGCCAAACCGCTGCCCCGCAAGGTCCTCGATGCGCCGCTGGCGCTCGCGGGCAAGGACGGCACGCGAGAAGCGACGCTGTCCGACCATGCCGGCCGCTGGCTGGTGCTGTACTTCTACCCGAAGGACAACACGCCCGGCTGCACCACCGAGGGCCGCGACTTCGCCGCCCTGCTCCCGAAATTCCGCAAGCTCGGCGCCGACATCCTCGGCGTCTCGCGCGACTCGGCGCGCTCGCACCAGAACTTCTGCGACAAGCAGGGCTTCGGGTTCGAGCTGGTGAGCGATCCCGACGAAACGCTTTGCAACGCGTTCGAAGTGATCAAGGAAAAACAGCTTTACGGCCGCAAGTACATCGGCATCGAACGCAGTACGTTCCTGATCGATCCAGAATCCCGCGTCGCGCAAAGCTGGCGCGGCGTGAAAGTCCCCGGCCACGCCCAGGCCGTGCTCGATGCATTGACCTCGCACAGGAAGCCTTGATGACCCGAAGCCCGCGGATCTACGTGCTCGATACCAACGTGCTGATGCACGACCCGACCGCGCTGTTCAAGTTCGAGGAGCACGACGTGTACCTGCCGATGCAGGTCATGGAGGAGCTCGACAACGCGAAGAAAGGCACGTCCGAGCCCTCGCGCAACGCGCGCCAGGTCAGCCGCTTCCTCAACGAGCTGATCGAATCCCAGGGCGTCAAGGACATCGCCGCGGGCATTCCGCTGGCCAACCCCAACGGGCTGCAACTGCGCGGGAAGGAAGCCGCCGGGCGCCTGCGCTTCCAGATCGCCAATTTCGACGCGGGCAAGCGCTTCGGCGCAGTGATTCCGGACAACCACATCCTCGGCGCCATCCTCGCGCTGAAGGACGAGGAACCGGGCACGCCGGTGGTGTTCATTTCCAAGGACATCAACCTGCGGATCAAGGCGGCGATCGCGGGCATCGACTCGGAAGACTACGAGAACGACCGCGCGCTCGACGACTTCAGCCTGCTCTACACCGGCGCCACCGAGTTGCCGGAAGATTTCTGGTCGATCCACGGCAAGGAACTCAAGTCGTGGACGGAGAAGGGCCGCACCTTCTACGAGATCGCGCGCCGCGACGACGACGACTGGTATCCCAACCAGTTCCTCTTCCTGCCGGGCGAAGAAGAAGCGGAGATGAAGGTCGCGCGCGTCAACGACGCGAAGGTCGTGCTGCAGATCGTCGACGACTACCGCCACACCCAGCACGCGGTGTGGGGCATCGCCGCGCGCAACCGCGAGCAGAACTTCGCGCTCAACGCGCTGATGGATCCGGACATCGATTTCGTGTCCCTGCTCGGCACCGCCGGCACGGGCAAGACGCTGCTCGCGCTCGCCGCGGGCCTGGCGCAGACGATGGACCAGCAGCGTTACCGCGAAATCATCATGACGCGCGCGACGGTCAGCGTCGGCGAAGACATCGGCTTCCTGCCGGGCACCGAGGAAGAAAAGATGACGCCGTGGATGGGCGCGCTCACCGACAACCTGGAAGTGCTCACGCACAACCAGGAAGGCGGCAGCTGGGGCCGCGCGGCGACCAACGACCTGCTCGCCTCGCGCATCAAGATCCGCTCGATGAACTTCATGCGCGGCCGCACCTTCCTCTCGCGTTACCTCATCCTCGACGAAGCGCAGAACCTGACGCCCAAGCAGATGAAGACGCTGATCACGCGCGCAGGCCCGGGGACCAAGATCGTGTGCCTGGGCAACGTCGAACAGATCGATACGCCCTACCTCACCGAAACCACCTCGGGCCTGACCTACGCCGTGGATCGCTTCAAGGGTTGGACGCACAGCGCGCACGTGACCCTGCGTCGCGGCGAGCGTTCGCGCCTGGCCGATTACGCGTCCGAAGTGCTGTGACCACGCCTGCCGCGCTGACCATCGCCGGATCCGATTCCGGCGGTGGCGCCGGTATCCAGGCGGATTTGAAGACCTTTGCCGCGCATCGCGTGCATGGCCTCTCGGCCATCGCCGCGCTGACGGCGCAGCACACGCGCGGCGTCACCGCGGTGCACGTCCCGGAAATCGCGTTCCTGCGTGCGCAGGTGCAAGCCTGTTTCGACGATTTCGACGTGCGCGTGGTCAAGCTTGGGATGCTGGCGACGGCGGAGGTGATCGAAGCCGTCGCCGCGTTGCTCGACGCGCATCCGGACGTTCCCGTCGTGCTCGATCCGGTGATGGTGGCCACCAGCGGCGCGAAGCTGCTGGCGGACGACGCGCTGGATGCGATGCGCACGCGGCTGTTGCCGCGCGCGACGATCGCGACACCGAACCTGCCGGAGGCGGAGCTGTTGCTCGGCACGCGCATCGATTCCATCGAAGCGATGCGCGGAGCCGCAAACGCGCTGCGCGCAAGCGGCGCGGGTGCGGTGTTGCTCAAGGGCGGGCATCTGCAAGGTGGTGCTGAGGTAGTCGACATCCTGGTCGATGCCTCGGGCACGCACGCGATCACCCACCCGCGCCTCGCCCTGGAAGCGCATGGCACCGGATGCACGCTCGCTTCGGCGATCGCCGCGCGGATCGCGCTGGGAGACGACGTGCGCGCGGCGTGCATCGCCGCCTCCGATTACGTGCATCGCGCTTTGTCGGGCGGTTATCGCCCGGGGCGCAGCGACATTCTCGTGCTCGATCACTTCGGGGCCGCGCAATGACAGTGCGATCGATGGAAGTGCCCGTGGTCGCGAAGGACGGCCATCGCTTCGTCCTGTCCGCGCGCATTCCATCGCAACCGCGCGCGAGCCTGTTGTGGCTCGGTGGCATGGGCATCGCCGCACGTCACTACATGCCCTTCGCCGACGCACTCGCCTCGCGCGGCATCGCGGTATTCGCCGCCGATTGGCGCGGGCTCGGCAGCAGCAGCGTGCGCGCGTCGCGGCGCGTGGACTGGGGTTATCGCGAATTGCTGATGACCGATTTGCCTGCGTGCGAAGCCGCAATCGAACATGCGCTGCCCGATGTGGCGCGCATCGTCGGCGGCCACAGCCTGGGCGGGCAACTGGCGTGCGTGCGCACCGGTCTCGCACCGGGCACCGCGCAGGCGGTGTGGTTGGTCGCCAGTGGCACGCCGGATTGGCACGCATTCCCGCCGCGCTCGCGCTGGTGGTTGCCGGGGGCGTATCACCTGCTGAATGGCATCGCCCGCGCGGCGGGCAAACTGCCGGGCCGTCGGCTGGGGTTCGGCGGGCAGGAAGCGCGGGGCGTGATGGCGGATTGGTCGCGCAGCGGGCTGACCGGCCGCTACGCCGCCGCGGATCTGGCGGTGGACCTGGAAGTCGCCTTGCGTCGCGTCGCCGTGCCGATCCACGCGGTGCGGATGGCGCACGACTGGCTCGCCCCGGCGTCGTCGCTGCGGGCCTTGCTCGCGAAAATGCCCGAAGCCCCCCGCGACGTCACCGCGCTGGAGGTCGCCGCACCCGGCGTGCGCGCCGATCACTACCACTGGATGAAGCACCCGGCCGCGACCGTCGACGCGTTGCTGCGCTGACTGCATCCGCCGCCGGGCACGACGCGTATCTGCCGGGTTGGGCGTAGGATCGACCCGCGCCCCCGCGTGGAACCGTGCATGGAAGACACCCTCGCCCTTCGCAACGCCGCTGCAGACCCGCCGATGGACCGAAGCGGCCTGGAACGCCTGCTCGCCGCCGTCGCCGGGGGCGATGCGCAGGCCTTCGAGCGCCTGTACCACGCGACGTCCGCGAAGTTGTTCGGCGTGTGCCTGCGTCTGTTGGCCGATCGCGACGAGGCCGAGGATGCGGTGCAGGAAGCCTACGCCGCGATCTGGCGCAAGGCCGCGCAATACGACGCCTCGATCGCGAGCCCGATTTCGTGGCTGGCGATGATCGCGCACAACAAGGCGGTCGATCGCTTGCGCAGCGACGGCACGGCGCGCAACACGCTGCCGATCGAATTCGCGTCCGACGTGAGCGACAGCGCGCCCACCGCACCGGCGCTGGCCGAACACGCGGGGCAAACGCGCCAGCTCGATCGCTGCCTCAACCAACTCGAGGCGCGTCGCCGCACGCTGATCCGCACGGCCTTCTTCGAAGGCGCGACGTACGAGGAACTCGCACGCCGCACCGACACCCCCATCGGCACGGTGAAGAGCTGGATCCGCCGCGGCCTGATCCAATTGCGCACGTGTCTGGAATCATGAGCACGATCGACGATATCTACGGACCGGGCGGCGACGACATCGTCGCGGCCGAATACGTGCTCGGCACGATGGACAGCGCTGCGCGCGAAGCCTTCGCCGCGCGCATCGCGAGTGAACCTGAGCTCGCGCGCGCGATCGATGCCTGGCGCATGCGCCTGGCGCCGCTCGCGGATGAAATCGAACCGGTCGTGCCGCCGATGTACCTGTGGCCGAGGGTGCGCGTGCGCGCGGGGATCGATGCGGCACGCAAGCCCGATGTCGAAGACACGCACTGGTGGGATCGCATCGCGTTCTGGCGCGGCGCGAGCATGGCTGGCCTGGCCGCGACCGCCGCGTGCGTGATCGCGCTCGTCGCCCTGCCCCGCACACCCGACACCGCCGTGCCGGCGCCCGTGCATTCGGCGTTGCCGCATCCGGTGCGCCTCATGACCACGATGAGCGACGGCAAGGGCCGCACGACCTACATGGCCGCCGTCGACGACGATGCCTGCACGCTGGTGCTGATGCCGCTGGTCAAGGATCCGACGCCGGGCGAAGTGCCGCAGGTGTGGCTCGTCTCCAGCGACGGCGCCGCGCAATCGCTGGGCGTGGGCAACGACGCGCCGCTGCAATCGATGACCGTTCCGAACGCCCTGCGCGCACGTTTGTTGCGCGACGACCAGACCCTCGCGGTGTCGATGGAGCCGCCGGGCGGCTCGAAGACCGGCCAGCCCTCGGGATTCGTGATCGGCCGGGGCCAGCTGACCCACCTGTAGTGGGCCGCGCGGTGCATCCTCTGCGATAATCCCGGCGGCCATTTTGGCCCTGTAGCTCAGTTGGATAGAGCGTCCCCCTCCTAAGGGGAAGGTCGCACGTTCGAATCGTGTCAGGGCCGATCCCCCCTCTGGAGTTTCGCGATGCATCCTGTCCTCAAAGCGCTCGGCCTCAACCAGACCGAATCCGGCACCTACCTCGGCAACGGCGAGTGGTCGAAGACCACGGACGCGGGCGTCATCGAACCGGTGAACCCCACCGACGGCAGCGTGCTCGCCAAGGTCCATGCGACTTCGCAGGCCGATTACGAAACCATCGTCGAGCGTGCGCAGCAGGCCTTCAAGGTGTGGCGCACCACGCCGGCGCCGCGCCGCGGCGAAGCCATCCGCCTGTGCGCCGAAGCGCTGCGCGTGCACAAGGACGCGCTGGGTTCGCTGGTCGCGCTGGAGATGGGCAAGTCCAAGCCCGAGGGCGACGGCGAAGTGCAGGAGATGATCGACATCGGCGAATTCGCCGTCGGCCTCTCGCGCCAGCTCTACGGCCTGACGATGCATTCCGAACGCCCCGGGCATCGCATGTACGAGCAGTGGCATCCGATCGGCATCGTGGGAATCATCAGCGCCTTCAACTTCCCGGTCGCGGTGTGGGCCTGGAACAGCTTCATCGCCGCGGTGTGCGGCGACGTCGCGATCTGGAAGCCCTCGCCCAAGACGCCGCTCTCGGCGATCGCCGCGATGAAGATCTGCAACGAAGCGCTGAAGAAGGGGGGCTTCCCCGACATCTTCTTCCTGTTCAACGATGCGGGCAGCGACCTGGCCTCGGCCTTCGTCGACGACAAGCGCATCCCGCTGATCTCCTTCACCGGTTCGACCAAGGTCGGCCGCATGGTCGGCGAGCGCGTCGCGCGCCGCATGGGCCGCTCCCTGCTGGAGCTGGGCGGCAACAACGCGATCATCGTCGACAAGTCGGCGGAGCTGAAGCTGGCCATCCCCGCGATCGTGTTCGGCGCGGTGGGCACCGCGGGCCAGCGCTGCACGACCACGCGCCGGTTGATCGTCCACGAATCGATCCACGACGATGTCCTGTCGAAGCTGATCACCGCGTACAAGCAAGTGGAGAAGAAGATCGGCGACCCGACCGATCCGGCCAACCTGATGGGGCCCCTCAACAGCCGCGATGCGGTCGAGGCCTACCTCGATTCCATCGCCAAGGCGAAGGCGGCCGGCGGCAAGGTCGAGACCGGTGGATCCGCAATCGAAGGCAAGGGGAACTTCGTGCTGCCGACGATCATCACGGGCCTGACCAACGACACGCCGATCGTGCAGCACGAGACGTTCGCGCCGATCCTGTACGTCATGAAGTTCTCGACGCTCGATCAGGCCATTGCGATGCAGAACGCCGTGCCGCAGGGCCTGTCGTCGGCGATCTTCACCCAGGACCTCAAGGCGGCCGAAGGCTTCCTCGCGGCCTCGGGTTCGGACTGCGGCATCGCGAACGTCAACATCGGCACCTCGGGTGCGGAGATCGGCGGCGCGTTCGGTGGCGAGAAGGAAACCGGCGGCGGTCGCGAATCGGGTTCGGATGCGTGGCGCGCCTACATGCGCCGCCAGACGAACACGATCAACTACTCCGACGCGCTGCCGCTGGCGCAGGGCATCAAGTTCGACCTGTGACCACGGGCCACTGACACGGATGTACGGACTCGCCCGCCCCTTCCTCTTCGGCCTGAGCGCCGAGCGCGCGCATGACGTGACGCTCGCCGCGCTCGAGGCCGCGTATCGCAGCGGCGTCAATCCGCTGGTGTCGCGCGCGCCCAGGCCGTTGCCCACGAAGGTGTTCGGGCTGCAGTTCCCCAATCCCGTCGGCCTGGCCGCGGGCCTGGACAAGAACGGCGAGCACATCGATGCGCTGCTCGCGCTGGGGTTCGGTTTCGTCGAAATCGGCACGACGACCCCGCGCGCGCAGGAGGGCAATCCGAAACCGCGCATGTTCCGCCTGCCGGAACAGCGCGCGGTGATCAATCGCCTGGGCTTCAACAACACGGGCGTCGATGCGCTGGTGAAGAATGTCGAACGCGCGCGGCGACGCGGCGTGCTCGGCATCAACATCGGAAAGAACAAGGACACGCCGAACGAGTCGGCGGAGACCGATTACCTGTATTGCCTGGAGCGCGTGTATCCGGTCGCCGATTACGTGACGGTCAACATTTCCTCGCCCAACACCGCGGGCCTGCGCGAGTTGCAGGAAGAACAACAACTGCGCCGCCTCGTCGGCACGCTGCGCGAAGCGCAGGAACGCCTGGCCGCGCAGCACGGGCGGCGCGCGCCGATGCTGGTCAAGATCGCGCCGGATCTGTCGGACGAGGACATCGATGCCGCCGGCCGCGTGCTCTCCGATCTCGAAGTCGATGGCGTCATCGCGACGAATACGACCGTCGGCCGCTTCGGCATGGACGGCGTGCGGCATTCGAACGAAGCCGGCGGGTTGTCGGGCGAGCCCTTGATGGGCAAGTCGACGCTCGTGCTGCGCCGCCTGCGCACGCGCCTGCCCGAGCACATCCCGATGATCGGCGTGGGCGGCATCCTCTCGGGCGCCGATGCGGCGACCAAGCAGGCCGCCGGCGCCTCGCTCATACAGATGTATACGGGCCTGGTGTATCGCGGGCCGGCGTTGATCGGCGAGTGCGTCGATGCGCTGCGCCGCCGCAAGGAAGCGCCGAGCCGCGGGAACCTGCCACCGAATGGGTGAGTCCCTGTCGTCGCAATACCGCATCGTGGAGAACGCGAAGCTCGATGCGCGCAACACCTTCGGCGTCGCCGCGCGCGCGCCCCTGCTGGTCGAAGTGGCGAATACGCAGGCCCTGCCCGAGTTGTTCGCCTACGCGATGCTGCGCGACGGGCCGGTGYTCGTGCTCGGCGGCGGCAGCAACCTGTTGTTCGCCGGCGATCCGGAAGGCGTGGTGCTTGCGCTGACGGCGCAGTCGATCGCGTTGGTCGAGGACGATGGCGACGCCGCGATCGTGCGCGCCGATGCCGGCGTCGAATGGCATGCCTTCGTGTTGTGGACCCTGGGCCACGGCCTTGCGGGGCTGGAGAACCTGGCGCTCATTCCCGGCACGGTCGGCGCCGCGCCGATCCAGAACATCGGCGCGTACGGCGTGGAAGTGCGCGAGGCGATCCACGCGGTGCATGCCTTCGACCGCACGACGCGCAGCATGACCTGCCTCACGGCGGCGGACTGCGCATTCGCCTACCGTGACAGCGTGTTCAAGCACGACCCCGAACGTTACGTCGTCACCGCCGTCGACTTCCGCCTTTCGCGCGCCACGCGCGTGCGGATCGACTACGCAGGCGTCGGCGACGAACTCGCCGCGATGGGCATCGAATCGCCGCGCGCCTCGCAGGTCGCCGAAGCGGTGTGCCGCATCCGCCGCCGCAAGCTGCCGGATCCGGCGGTGATCGGCAACGCGGGCAGTTTCTTCAAGAATCCGATCGTGCCGTTCGCGCAGGCCGAAGCGCTCGTCGACGCGCATCCGCACGCGCCGGTGTTCCGCGGCGCCGACGAAAACTCGCGCAAGCTCTCGGCCGCCTGGTTGATCGACCAATGCGGATGGAAGGGCTTCCGCGAAGGCGATGCGGGCGTGGCGCCGTCGCACGCGCTGGTCCTGGTGAACCATGGGCGCGCGACGGGTGGCGAATTGCTCGCGCTGGCGCGGCGCATCGCGGCCTCGGTGGAAGAACGCTTCGGCGTGGCGATCGAACCCGAACCCCGCATCATCGGCGCACGTTGGTGACCGCCCAGGCCGATCACGGTGCACGGTACTGGCGCGCGGCGTCGCTGATGCTCGGCAGCGCCCTGCTCTTCGGCTTGATGGCGGTGGCCATCCGTTTGGCTTCGAAGACGCTGCACACCTTCGAGATCGCCTTCTTCCGCAACTTCTTCGGCCTGCTCGCGGCCACGCCGCTGCTGGCGCGCCATGGCACGCAGATCCTGCGCACGAACCACTTCCCCCGCTACATCCTCCGCTGCGTGATCGGCGTGCTCGGGATGTTCTGCGGCTTCTGGGCCATCGGCCACCTGCCGCTCGCGCAGGCGATCTCGCTGTCGTATTCCACGCCGCTGTTCGTCACCGTCGCGGCGGTGTGGATGCTCGGCGAACACGTGCGCGCGCGACGCTGGGCGGCGGTGCTGGTCGGCTTCATCGGCGTGCTCATCATCGTGCGCCCCGGCAGCGCGAACTTCACCCTGGGCACCCTGGTCGCGTTGAGCGCCGCGGTCCTGAGCGCGCTGGTGGCGATTCAGATCAAGCAACTCTCGCGCACAGAACCGGCCGACCGCATCGTGCTGTACACAACGGGCCTGTGGGTCCCGATGTCCCTGTTGCCGGCCTTGTTCGTGTGGGAATGGCCCCACGGCATCACGTGGCTGTGGGTGGCCGCCGCCGGCGTCCTGGGCACGAGCGCGCACCTGCTGTGGACTCGCGGCCTGAAACTCGGCGACGTCTCCGCACTCACGCCCATCAGCTTCATGCAATTGCCGGTCGTCGCCGTCGCCGGCTGGCTGCTCTTCGGCGAAGCCCTCGACCGCTACACCGTCCTGGGCGCAAGCATCATCTTCGGCGCAAACGTCTACATCGCACACCGCGAAGCAACATTGCTGCGCAAACACGCAACGACGGCCCCCACCGAAGCCGCACAACCCAACGAATAACGGCAGGCGAGCGCAGCGAAGCCCGCGACGAATCCCTCTGGTGGAAGAGCCCCCTTTTAGTAAAAGGGGGCGCGCGACAGCGCGGGGAATTTGGCATGACGCGCTTTAGCGCCAGCAAATAAAAAGGCCGATGCGTTTAAGCATCGGCCTTTTTATTTGGATGGCGCGCCCGGAGAGATTCGAACTCCCGACCACCAAGTTCGTAGCCTGGTGCTCTATCCAGCTGAGCTACGGGCGCAGGAGCGGAATTATGAAGAACGTGTCGATGTTTCGTCAACGAATTTTTTCTTTCCCATCGTTGCAACGCGTGACCCGTTGCAACTGGCGGAGACGGAGGGATTCGAACCCTCGATGGAGCTTTTGACCCCATACTCCCTTAGCAGGGGAGCCCCTTCGGCCTCTCGGGCACGTCTCCGGAGAGCGGCGAAGTCTACAGATTCAGCCTGCGTCCGGCAAACCCGTCTTGCCCGGATCGCCCGGTTCTTCGCCGCGCTGGATGCGCTGGTAAATCTCTTCGCGATGCACGGCGACGTCCTTCGGCGCGGTAATGCCGATGCGGACCTGGTTGCCCTTGACGCCCAGCACCGTCACGGTGACCGAGTCGCCGATCATGAGTGTTTCGCCGACGCGTCGGGTGAGGATCAACATGTTGAGTCTCCTTCGCCAGCGGCCATCCCGCTGGGCCAGCCCGCCGCACAAACCGCGCGGAGGGGCACATCCATTGGTGCTCGAAGCTGAACGATCATAGTCGCGGGCCACGTTCACCCACAACCGCAACTCGTCATGCACCCCGGAAACAGACGCCGGGGCCCGTTCAATCAGTGTAGGCGCTCGGCCACCCACTGCGGAACCGCCTCCAACGCCGCTTGCAATGCAGGGCCGTCGTCGCCCCCGCCCTGCGCGAGGTCCGGACGCCCACCACCCTTGCCGTTGATACGACTCGCGACATGCGCCAGCAGTTCCCCGGCCTTGACCTTTCCGGCCGCCGAACCGCTCACGCCCGCGACCAGCGCGGCCTTGCCTTCGCTCGCGCCGGCCAGGACGATCACCGCGTCGCCGAGTTGCTGTTTCAAGCGATCCATCGCATCGCGCAGCGCCTTGGCATCGAAGCCTTCCAGGCGCACGGCCAGTACGCGCGTGCCGTTCACGTCCACGGCACCGCCCGCGAGGTCCGACGTCGCACCCGACGCGGCCTTCGCCTTCATTTGTTCGAGTTCGCGCTCCAGCTTCTTTTGCCGATCGAGCAGTGCGCGGAGTTTTTCGTTCACATCGCTGGCGTTTCCACCCAGCAGCCTGGCGGCGTCGTTCAAGCGGCGCTCCTCGTCCGTGACGTAATCGAGCGCCCCCTGCCCGGTCACCGCTTCGATGCGACGAACGCCGGCGGACACGCCCCCTTCCGACACGATCTTGAACAGCCCGATGTCGCCGGTGCGTGAGACATGCGTGCCGCCGCACAACTCGGTGGAGGTGTCGCCCATGCGCAGCACGCGCACGCGCTCGCCGTACTTTTCGCCGAACAGCGCCATCGCGCCGAAATCCAGCGCTTCCTGCATGCCCATGTGGTGGATGTCGGCTGCGTGGTTGCCGCGGATTTCCGCGTTGACCATGCGCTCGATCGTCGCCAGCTCCTGCGCGGTGACCGGCTGGAAATGCGAGAAGTCGAAGCGCAGGCGATCGGGCGCGACCAGCGAACCCTTCTGCGTGACATGCGTGCCGAGGACGGTGCGCAGGGCCGCGTGCAGCAGATGCGTCGCGCTGTGGTTGAGGACGGTGGCGGCGCGGCGCTGGGTGTCGATGCTGCCGCTGACGCGGTCGCCGACTTTCACTTCGCCCGTGGCCAGCATGCCGACGTGGCCATGGAACTGTCCCGCGAGCTTCAGCGTATCGCGCACGTCGAAGCGCGCATTCGCGGTCGCGAGTTGGCCGGTGTCGCCGACCTGGCCGCCGCTCTCGGCATAGAACGGCGTGCGATCGAGCACGATCACCGCTTCTTCGCCTGCGCGCAGCGCATCGACCGGACGCCCGTCGCGCACGATGGCCTGCACGAGCAAACCGTCTTCTTCGGTGTGGTCGTAGCCTTCGAACTGCGTCGGCGAGAGTTGCGCGATCAATTCGCCCGGCAAGGCGATGCCGCCGCCGAACTTGCCCGCGGCGCGCGCGCGTTCGCGCTGCTGCTCCATCAGGCGTTCGTATTCGGCCGTGGTCTGCGCGGGCAGCGTCATGCCCTTCTCGCGCAGGATGTCGGCGATCAGATCCGGCGGGCAGCCGTAGGTGTCGTGCAACTGGAAGACCTGTTCGCCCGTGAGCGCGCCGTCGGATTGGTGCAGGTAGCCTTCCAGGCGCTGCATGCCCGCGTCGAGCGTCTGCGCGAACGCGGCTTCTTCGGCCTTGAGCGAGCGTTCGACGAGATCGCGCTTGGCGATCAATTCCGGATATGCCGCGCCCATTGCTTCGCACAGCGGCGCGACCATGCGCCAGAACGCGCCATCAGCCTGCAGCGCACCGAGCTTCCAGAAATGCCGGACCGCACGACGGATGATGCGGCGAAGCACGTAGCCGCGGCCTTCGTTCGACGGCAGCACGCCGTCGACGATGAGGAAGCTGCAGGCGCGGATGTGGTCGGCGATCACGCGCAGCGATTTGTGTTCGAGGTCGGCGGTGTGCGTGATCTTCGCCGCGGCGTGGATCAGGTGCTGGAACAGGTCGATCTCGTAGTTGCTGTGCACGTGCTGCAGCACGGCCGCGAGGCGTTCCAGGCCCATGCCCGTATCCACGCACGGCGCCGGCAGCGGCACGAGCGTGCCATCGGGCTGGCGATCGAACTGCATGAAAACGTTGTTCCAGATTTCGATGTAGCGATCGCCGTCCTCATCGGGCGAACCCGGCGGACCACCGGGGATGTGCGCACCGTGGTCGTAGAAGATTTCCGTGCACGGGCCACAGGGGCCGGTGTCGGCCATCTGCCAGAAATTGTCCGACGCGTACGGCGCGCCCTTGTTGTCGCCGATGCGGATGATGCGTTCGGGCGGCAGGCCGACGACCGTGTTCCAGATGTCGAAGGCTTCGTCGTCGTTGTGGTAGATCGTCACCAGCAGGCGCTCGGGCGGCAGCTTCCACACTTGCGTCAGCAACTCCCACGCCCACGCGATCGCGTCGCGCTTGAAATAATCGCCGAAGCTGAAGTTGCCCAGCATTTCGAAGAAGGTGTGGTGGCGCGCGGTATAGCCGACCTGGTCGAGATCGTTGTGCTTGCCGCCGGCGCGCACGCAGCGCTGCGAACTCGTCGCACGCGTGTAGCTACGCTTCTCTGCGCCGAGGAAGACATCCTTGAACTGCACCATGCCCGCGTTGGTGAACAGCAGCGTGGGGTCGTTGCCCGGAACCAGCGGACTGGACGGAACGACGGTGTGCCCCTTGGAGCGGAAGAACGCGAGGAAATCGGACCGGATCTGATCGGTGGTGCGGATGGCGTTTGGCGAATTCATGAGGCAACCGGGGGAAAGGGGCCGGGCGTTTCCGGCGGACGCACCTGCCCCCGCGTGGCCGGACCGGCGCTCGCGGAAGCGGCGCTCCCGAAGGCGCCAAGCGTATCAGGCCGTGCGCAGCAGTGTCCGCAGGCGTATGGGCTCCGCGCCGGGGATTCAACCGCGCCGGCGTGCCTCAGTCGTCGGGATCGAAACGCGTGGCCGCGCGCACGTGCGCGCCGGTGAAGCCGCGACGCAGGAGCCAATCGGCCGCCTTGCGCTGGCGATCGCGGTCATTGGCGAGGTCCTCGCCGAAGCGGCGACGCACCAGGTCGCGCGCGTGCGCCTCCCAATCCACCTCTGCCGTTTCCATGGCGGTGGCGACGGCCTCGCGGCCCAGGGAATGCATGCCGAGCTCCGCGCGGATGCGGACCGGGCCGTAGCCGGTGGCCGCACGGCTGCGCACAAGGAGTTCGGCGAAACGCGCGTCGTTCTGCCAGCCGGCCGCCTCGAGCTTGTCGACGGCGGCGACGGCGTCTTCGCGTTCGACGCCGCGCGCGGTGAGCTTGCGGGTCAGTTCGACGCGAGAGTGTTCGCGACGGACCAGCAAGCCGAGCGCGCGCTGCGCCGGCGTGGGTTCGGGTCTCTTTCGACGCGGTTTGGGTGCAGGTGAATCGCTGCCCGCACCCGACGTGCCGTCGACCGACACGCCCTCATCGGAGACCCGACCGTCCTCCCCGCTGCGCCATCCCATAGCCAACGGGGAGGACGATGGGTCAGGCTTCGGCGGTGCTTTCCGGCGCATCGCGCGGTGCGTCCGGTGCAGGCGCGAGCTTCGCGCGCAGTTCCGATTCCAGGCGGACGGCGATCTGCGGATTGTCCTTGAGGAACTGGCGGGCGTTCTCCTTGCCCTGGCCGATGCGCTCGTCGTACGCGCTGTACCAGGCGCCCGACTTCTCCACGAGCTTGGCGTTGACGCCCATTTCGATCAGCTCGCCTTCGCGGCTGATGCCTTCGCCGTAGAGGATTTCGGTGATGACCTGCTTGAACGGCGGCGCCATCTTGTTCTTGACGACCTTGATGCGCGTTTCGTTGCCGATGATTTCGTCGCCCTTCTTCACCGAACCGATGCGACGGATATCCAGGCGCACGGAGGCATAGAACTTCAGCGCGTTGCCGCCGGTGGTCACTTCCGGGCTCTGGCCCGGCATCATCACGCCGATCTTCATGCGCAACTGGTTGATGAAGATGACCATGCAGTTGCTGCGCTTGATGTTGCCGGTGAGCTTGCGCAGGGCCTGGCTCATGAGGCGCGCCTGGAGACCGGGCAGCTGGTCGCCCATTTCGCCTTCGATTTCGGCCTTGGGCGTGAGCGCGGCGACGGAGTCGACGACCACCATGTCCACCGCACCGGAACGCACGAGCATGTCTGCGATTTCCAGGGCCTGCTCGCCGGTGTCGGGCTGCGAGACGAGCATGTCGTCGATGTTGACGCCCAGCTTCTGCGCGTAGATGGGATCCAGCGCGTGCTCGGCGTCGATGAACGCCGCGGTGCCGCCGGCCTTCTGGCACTGCGCGATCGTCTGCAGCGTCAGCGTGGTTTTACCGGAGGATTCCGGACCATAGATTTCGACGACGCGCCCCTTGGGCAGGCCGCCGATGCCGAGCGCGATGTCGAGCATGAGCGAGCCGGTGCCGATGACTTCCGCCGGCTCCACGGCCTTGTCGCCCATGCGCATGACCGAGCCCTTGCCGAACTGCTTCTCGATCTGCCCGAGGGCGGCGGAAAGGGCGCGCTTCTTGTTCTCGTCCATGGTCGTGTCCTGTTTGGGATGGCTTTCTGTTGGCGACGACGTTACGGAGCGGCGGTCGCGCGGATTGAGACGAGTTCGCATGGGTTGGTATTTTTTTCCTTCGCGCTGGTCAGCGGTATCAGGGATTGCCGCGCGCGCGTGTCAGGAAAACACCGATACGAAGCTTTCATGGGGGTCATCGATTGGGTCGCACCAGGCCGCAGTACAGGCCTTCGATCTCGAAATCCTGGCCGGGCTGCACCTCGATGGGCGCGTAGTCCGGATTGCGGGGCAACAGGCGGATGCGATCGGCGGAGAGCTTGAGGAGCTTGACGGTGATCGCATCGTCCACGCGCGCGACCACGATCTGGCCCGAGCGCGCGTCGCGCGTGCGATGCACGCCGATCAGGTCGCCGTCGAAGATGCCTTCGTCGATCATCGAATCGCCCTTCACCTTCAGCAGGTAGTTGGGCGTGGGCGAGAAGAACACGCGATCCAGCAGCACGTAGCTGTCGCCGCCGACGTCCGCGCCGATGGGCACGCCCGCGGCAACGCGACCGAGCACCGGCAGCCGCAGCATGTCCTCGTTGGCGGCGGGCATCGCCGACCTGGCATGGCCCGTATCGACGATGCGGATGCCGCGCGCCACGCCCGGGATGCGCTGGATGGCGCCGGCCTGTTCGAGCGCCTCGAGGTGATACTGCGCCGCGCGCACGCCCTTGAAGCCGCAGGCGTGGGCGATCTCCGTCTGGGACGGCGGGAGCCCGTCGCGCTCGATGCGCTCAGCGATCAGGGCGAGGATGGCTTGCTGCGTATCGGTCAGGTCCATGGTTAGTAGTATTACTGCTAACCACGGGTGGCCGTCAACACTTTCTCAGTCCAACAGGGCGCCCAGGCCCTGGAGCGCGGCTTCGACGGTCTGCCGCCGCACCGCCTCGCGGTCTCCGTCGAAGTGGAACACTTCGGCCTTTGGGTACCCGCCCCGGCGTTTCCAGGCCAGCCACACCGTTCCGACCGGCTTGCCGGGCGTGGCACCGCCCGGCCCCGCGATCCCCGTCACGGCCACCGCGAGTGTCGCGCCCGAGGTCACCAACGCGCCCGACACCATTTCGATCACGGTCTCGCGGCTCACGGCGCCGAAGCGTTCGAGCGTCTCGGACCGCACGCCCAGCAACGCCTGCTTCGCCTCGTAACTGTAGGCGGCCAGGCCGCAGTCGAACCAATCCGACGAACCGGCGATATCGGTTACCGCCTTGGCGATCCAGCCACCCGTGCAGCTCTCCGCCGTCACCAGGCGGTGGCGCGCGGCGCGCAGGCGCTCGCCGAGGTCTTGCGAAAGCGCGTGCAGCGCGCGGTCGTCGGGGACGGTCATCGGGGCGGCCGTGGGGGAAGTCGCGTCTTGTAGCGCAATTCGCCGACGAGTGCAGGGATCGCGCGCGCGATGCCGCTGCCGGACGGCGCGCTGTCATACTGCGATGGCATCCCGCCCTGCCCGACGCCGTGTCCCTCCACGAATCGATCGACCCGCGCGCCGCCGCGCGCAACGACGCCCATACGCCGCTCATGCGCCAGTTCTTCGCCGCCAAGGCGGAGCACCCGGACGTGCTGCTGTTCTTCCGCATGGGCGATTTCTACGAATTGTTCTTCGACGACGCGCGCAAGGCCGCCCGCCTGCTCGACATCACGCTGACCCAGCGCGGTTCGTCCGCGGGCCAACCGATCCCGATGGCGGGCGTGCCGGTGCATGCGTACGAGGGTTACCTCGCGCGCCTGGTCGCATTGGGCGAATCGGTCGCGATCTGCGAACAGATCGGCGATCCCGCGCTGTCGAAAGGCCTGGTCGAACGCAAGGTCGTGCGCATCGTCACGCCGGGCACCGTCACCGACGAAGCCTTGTTGTCCGAACGCCGCGACACACTGCTGCTCGCCCTTTCGCGCGACAAGCGCGGCTACGGACTCGCGTGGATGGACCTGTCGAGCGGCCGCTTCCTGGTCAACGAAGTCGACGGCGACGACGCGCTCGACGCCGAAATCGCGCGCCTCGAACCGGCCGAAATTTTGGTGCCCGACGAAGACGGCGTTCCCGCTTCGATCATCGCGCGTACCGGCGTACGTCGCCGCCCGCCGTGGCTGTTCGACGCCGACAGCGGCCGCCGCCAGCTCCTGCAATTCTTCGGCCTGCACGACCTCACCGGCTTCGGCATCGAAGATCGTCCGCGCGCGATCGCCGCCGCCGGCGCGTTGCTCGGCTATGTCGAAGAGACGCAAAAGCAGCGCCTGCCGCATCTGTCGTCGATCGCGCTGGAAGCCAGCGACGGCGCGATCGCGATGAACGCCGCCACGCGCCGCCATCTCGAACTCGATACGCGCGTCGACGGCGACGTGCGCACCACCCTGCTCGGCGTGCTGGATTCGACGATCACGCCGATGGGCGGCCGCCTGTTGCGCCGCTGGTTGCATCGTCCCCTGCGCGACCGGCGCATCGTCGGCGAGCGCCACCATGCCGTCGCCACCCTGATCGACCAGCGCGGCGATGTCGCGCTGCGCGAACGCTTCCGCGCACTCGGCGACCTCGAACGCATCCTGACGCGCGTGGCGCTGCGCAGTGCGCGCCCGCGCGATCTGTCGACGCTGCGCGATGGCCTGGGCATGCTGCCCGACGTCCGCAACGTCCTCGCACCGCTGGATTCCCCGCGTCTGCAGGCACTCGCCGACGCACTGGGCGAACACGCCGCGCACGCGGCCCTGCTCGCTTCGGCGATCGTTCCGCAACCGCCGGTGCTCGCACGCGACGGCGGCATCTTCGCCGAAGGCTACGACGCCGAACTCGACGAACTGCGGCGCCTGTCGACGAACGCCGATCAATTCCTCGTCGATCTCGAAGCCCGCGAACGCGCCGCCAGCGGGATCGCGACACTGAAGGTCGGCTACAACCGCGTCCACGGTTATTTCATCGAGATCAGCAAGGGCCAGGCCGACAAGGCGCCGACGCACTACACGCGCCGCCAGACGCTGACCGGCGCCGAGCGCTACATCACCGAGGAACTCAAGCAATTCGAGGACAAGGTGCTCTCCGCGCGCGAACGTTCGCTCGCGCGCGAGAAGCTGTTGTACGAAGGGTTGCTCGATGCGTTGAACCAGGACCTCGAATCACTCAAGCGTTGCGCCTCGGCGCTGTCCGAACTCGACGTGCTGGCGTGTTTCGCCGACCGCGCGCAGGTGCTGGATTGGTCACGCCCGGAATTGCGCGACGCGCCGGGCCTGTGCATCGAACGCGGCCGCCATCCGGTGGTCGAAGCGGTGCGCAACGAACCCTTCGAACCGAACGACCTGGTGTTCGACGACGCGGTGCGCATGCGCGTGATCACCGGCCCGAACATGGGCGGCAAGTCCACGTACATGCGGCAGAACGCGTTGATCGTGCTGCTCGCGCACATCGGCAGCTTCGTGCCGGCGTCGCGTGCGCAGATCGGGCCGATCGATCGCATCCTCACGCGCATCGGGGCCGGCGACGACCTCGCGCGCGGGCAGTCGACCTTCATGGTCGAAATGGCGGAGACCAGCTACATCCTCCACCACGCGACAAGCGAATCGCTGGTGTTGATGGACGAAATCGGGCGCGGGACGTCGACCTACGACGGCCTCGCGCTGGCCGATGCGTGCGCGCGCCATCTCGCGGCCGTCAATCGCAGCTACACCTTGTTCGCGACGCATTACTTCGAACTCACCGCGCTCGCCGAACCGGGAAGTGGCATCGCGAACGTGCACCTCGACGCCGTCGAGCATGGCGACACGCTGGTCTTCATGCACGCGGTGAAGGACGGGCCGGCCAATCGCAGTTTCGGTTTGCAGGTCGCCGCGCTGGCGGGCTTGCCCAAGTCGGTCGTGCGGCAGGCGCGCGGGCGTTTGGCGGAACTCGAACAACAGGGGCGCGATGCGCCGTCGATGCCGTTGACGGTCGAAGCGCTGGAATCGCCGCAGCAGTTCGGTCTGTTCGCCCCTTCGTCGGCGGCGCTGGAAGCCCTGGCGGGAATCGAACCGGACGAGCTCACGCCGCGACAGGCGCTGGAAGCGCTGTATCGCTTGAAGGGCCTGGTTTAACGCTACAACGCGTCGATGTCGCCGAGCGCGCGGATCAAGCGTCGCGCACGCTTGTCGGGTTTGGTTTCCGGCGCCTTGTAACCCGCGCGTTCCGCCGCGCGCGTCGCCCGTTCCGCCGCGCGGCGTTCGCGCGATTGAACGCTCTCTTCGTACAAGGCTTGCGCAACCTTCGCCGGCCCGCGCGTGTCGGACAAACCGCGCACGTGGATCTCGAAGCGTTCCTCGCCGCGCACGATCGTCATCGCTTCGTCGACGTGTACTTGCCGCGAGGCTTTCGCGCGTTGTCCGGCGATCTCGACCTTGCCGTTCTCGATGGCCTGCTTGGCCAGGCTGCGCGTCTTGTAGAAGCGCGCGGCCCAGAGCCAGACGTCGATGCGGACGCCGGGTTGCGGCGCGGTGGCGGTTTGTTCGGTCGTCATGGGGCGATATAAACAAAACGACCGCCAAGAGGCGGTCGTTTCGGGTGCATCTGGCGGAGACGCTTACTGCTGGGCAGCAGCGGCGGCCGCAGCGGCCTTGGCCTTCGCGTTGCCGGCCAGGTCTTCCTTGATGCGCGCAGCCTTGCCTTCCAGGCCACGGAGGTAATACAGCTTGCCCGAGCGGACGTCGCCGCGGCGCTTGACTTCGACCGAGTCGATGGCGGCGCTGTGGGTCTGGAACACGCGCTCGACGCCGTAGCCGTGCGAGATCTTGCGCACGGTGAAAGCGGAGTTCAGGCCGGCGTTCTTCTTGCCGATGACCACGCCTTCATAGGCCTGGATGCGTTCGCGGTTGCCTTCCTTGACCTTGACGTTCACCACGACGGTGTCGCCGGGGCCGAAATCGGGCAGCTGGCGCTGGATCTGGTCGGTTTCGAAGTTCTGCAGCAGCGTATTGAGCGAGGGCTTGTTCATGGGACGGCCTGTTGGTGTTCGCGCAGCTGCGCGACGCTTGTTATCGGGCACCAGCGGAGGGCCGGTACCGGGGCTGTTGGAGCGAAGCCGCACATTCTAGCGGCCCATCGGGGCCCAATGCCAGCTTTTCTTTTGAGAAGCCGGGAGTTACGCGTCGCCGTCGGGTTCGTCGATGCCCCGCATGTAACGGGCCCGGAAGTCCTCCAGCAGGCCGCGGTCGGCCTTGGGGAGGGCCTGTTCATCCAGCAGGTCCGGCCGGCGCAGCCAGGTGCGGCCGAGGCTTTCCATCCGGCGCCAGCGGGCGATCTGGGCGTGGTTGCCCGACAGAAGCACCTCGGGAACCTTCCCCAGCGGGTGTTCGACCGGCCGCGTGTAGTGCGGGCAATCGAGCAGGCCCCCTTCGAAGCTGTCCTGCAGTGCCGATTCGGCGTCGTTCAGCGCGCCCTCCTGGAGCCGGGCGACGGCGTCGACGAGGACCGCCGCGGCCAGCTCGCCGCCGGAAAGCACGTAGTCGCCGATGGAGAGCTCCTCGTCGACTTCGGCTTCGATCAGGCGCTCGTCGACGCCTTCATAGCGGCCGCACAGCAGGACCAGGCGCGGCAGCGCCCCGAGCTCGCGCACCTTCGCCTGCGTCAGGCGCGTGCCCTGGGGGGTGAGGTAAACCACGTGCGCATCGACCGGATCGGCAGCGCGCGCGGCGGCGATGGCATCGCGCAGCGGATCGATCAGCATCACCATGCCGGGGCCACCGCCGAACGGGCGGTCGTCCACGCGGCGGTAATTGCCGGGCGCGTAGTCGCGCGGGTTCCAACCATGCAGCGAGAGCAATCCGCGTTCCTGCGCCCGCCCGACCACACCGAAGGCCGCGCATTGCGCGACGAATTCCGGAAACAGGCTGACGATGTCGACGCGCATGCTCAGAAGTCCGCATCCCAGTCGACGGTGACCACGCCGGCATCGAAATCGACGGATTTGACGTAGTCCGGTTCGACGAACGGGATCATGCGTTCGCGGTCGCCCTGCGCCACCAGCACGTCGTTGGCGCCGGTGGAAAACAGGTGCGAAACGGTACCGAAGTCCACGCCTTGCAGGTTCACCACGCGCAGGCCCTCGAGGTCGACCCAGTAATACTCGCCGGGCGCCGGTGGCGGCAGCGTGGAGCGCGGGACGTAGAGTTCGGTGCCGCGCAGTGCATCGGCGGCGTCGCGGTCGGCGATGTCCGGAAGGACGGCGACGACGCCTTTCGGCGTGACGCGGCCTTTCGCGCCGGTGCAGGTGCGCTCGCGGCCCTGCGCATCGCGCAAGGTCCACGGTTGGTATTTGAAGATGCGTTCCGGCGGCTCGGTGAAACTTTCGAGCTTCACTTCGCCCTTGATGCCGAAGCCGCCATGCAGTTTGCCGACCAAAAGCAGACGCCCCGCCAGAAGGTCCTTCTGCGGGGCGTCTTGATCAGGCATGGGTTGCGCGCCGCGCTCGTTCGCGCGACTGCGGAACTCAGGCAGCCGGCGCGGCCTTGACGGCCTGCTTGGCGAGATTGGCGACCTTGTCGCTCATCTGCGCGCCCTGGCCGACCCAGAAATTCAGGCGTTCGGTGTTCAGCTCGACCGACTTCTCGGCGCCCGACGCGATCGGGTTGTAGTAACCCAGGCGCTCGATGTTGCGGCCGTCGCGCGCGCTGCGGCTGTCGGTGACGATGATGTGGTAGAAGGGGCGCTTCTTCGCGCCGCCGCGGGTGAGGCGAATCTTGACCATGGTGCGAGGTTCCTGTGTAGCCCAGTCGGCGGACGTGCCGAGGTAAGCCGGCGATTGTAGACCAATCGCCTGCGCCGGGCCAAGCCGGGTGTGAAGGCGGCCGTGGCCGCCCCGCCCTACTTCCAGAAGTTGATCTTGCCCGACCGCACGACCTGGGTCCGGGCGAGGTCGGAATAGAACCAGAACCGGGCGCTGAGCTGCACGAGGGCCCCGTTGCGATAGGTCACCGTGAGGACTTCGAACTTGCCCCATTCGGCCTTGCGGGTGCCGTTCAGCGCGATGTCCATGCCCGCCACGCCTGGGGCCGCCACGCCTTCGGTGAGGTACACGCCCTTGGCGAGCTGGGCCTGCCCGGGGGGCACGGCGAAATGCATCGCCCATTTGTCGCGCTGGCCGGAGACGGTGTAATCGAATTGGGCGGGCGTGGCATTGGTCAGCCCGAAGATCGCGGTGTCGCCGTAGTAAGTGCGGGTCGACCGGGTCAGCTCGGGGGCCACGATGGAGAAATTCAGCGCCGGCGCCTGGTAATTGATGGCGATCGTGATCGGAGTGATCTCCGGAGACGCGCAGTTCGTCCTCGCAACTGCCTCGAGCCGCATGACCTTGCCGGTCACGACCACGAGTTGGCGGATCGAGAACGCCCCGTACTCCCTGCACCCATTTCCCCACTTCAGGGTGTTTTCGCGGCCATAGGGAAAGGCCAGCGCCGTCGTGTATTCGCGCGGCCCGATGGTTTCGCCTGCCGGCACGCCCATGACCAGCGACATGGGCGTCATTCCGTCGCGCCTGAGGTCGAACTGCACGGTGGTCGGCTGCGCCGGCCGCATGTCGAGGGTCGAATCCGCCGGCGTGAAGATCTGCGTCTGTTCGCCGTGYATCGAATTGGCCGACGTCACGACCGTCACGGTCCACTGCGCACAGGCCGGAAGCGAAGCCGCGAAGAGCAGCATCGCAAGCAATAAGCGCGTCATTCGATTCCCCTTGCCGGTGCGCATCACTTCGTCCAATTGAAGGTGCCCGAGTACACCAGTTGCGTCCTGGCCTCGTCCCTGTAAACCCAGAAGCGCGCGCTCATTTGCGTCGGCAGTCCCGCGTAGTTGGACACGGTCAGGACTTCGAACTTGCCCCATCCCCCGTCACCGACACCATCGGATCCCAGCGAGAGTCCTGCGAGGGTGCCCACCTGATGGTCGTAKGTGTAGTACATGCCCTTCCGGAACTCCGTTTCTCCATACGGCAGCTGGAACATCAGGTGCCAGTACGACGTCCCGCCATCCGCCCTGAGAAGGAAGAGCTGGGTCCCGCTGAAACTGAAGGTGGCGAGATCGTTGTACAGGCGCGCCGAACGGCCCCCGAACGCCGACGTCGGCGAGGTGTCGACCGAGAACGAGAGCTTCGGCGCCCGATACATCAGCACCGCCGCGAGTGCCGGCGCATCCGGGGTGTTGCATCGCTGAAGCACCGAGGCTTCGAGCAGGTTGACCTTGCCCGCGGCGTCGAACCCGATCTGCCGGATGCCGAAATCCCCGTAGACATCGCCGCACGAACGCCCGTCGCCGGAGAAGTCCATGCCCGGCGCGTGGCCGGTTTCGAAGCCTTCGCGCTCGGCCTGCCAGAAGCGATGCACGCGCAGGAATTCGCCGGCGCGCGGCTTGAAGCGCACGTTCCAGGTTTTTCCGTCGGTGCCGACGACGCGCACGAGTACGCGCGTGCGATCGCCGGTCACGGTGAACGTGGCGTTGGCGTTGGTGTAGGTCAGCGACTTGCCCTGCCCGACCCATTCGGACGGCGCGCTGCTGACGATCGACAGTACCGTGTCGGCGCGCGACGGGAATGCCGCCATCGCGAGCAAACACGCGAACAACAATCGCAACATCATCGGCAACCTCACTTCCAGAAGTTGATGCGGCCGGAACGAATGACCTTCGTGCGCGCGACGTCGCTGTAGAACCAATAGCGCGCACTGAGTTGCACGATCGCGCCGTTGCGGTAGGTGATGGTCAGGATTTCGAACTTCCCGCGGTCGGTGCGTCGCGATTTCCCGAGCGCCTGGTCCATGCCCGCGACGCCGGGCGCCGCCACGCCTTCGGTGAGGTACATGCCCTTGGCGAACTGCGCCTGGCCAGGCGGCGCGGCGAAGTTCATCGTCCATACATCGCGCATGCCCGAGGAGACGTAACGGAACGCGGCGGGCGTAGTGTTGACCAACGAGAAGGTGGACGTATCGCCGTAGTAGGTGATCGTGGGCTTGGCGATGTCGGCCTCTCCGACCGAGTAATTCAGCGCCGGTGCCTGGTACTGGACGGCCACCGCCACGGGCGGGGCATTCCAACTGCAATACGCCACCATCACCGCTTCCAGTCGTACCACCACGCCCTGCGCGTCGAACTGGATCTGGCGCACATCGAAGTAGCCCGAGGGGCGGTTGCAGCCCGACCCGTTTCCGTAGAAATCGATGCCCGGCGCGCGACCTTCGGAGAACTGCGAACGCTCGGCGTAGAAGAATTCATTCGGGCGCAGCGATTCGCCTCTTCCGGCCATGAATTCGATGGTCCAGTTCATCGCATCGTTGCCGCTGACGAAGATCCGCACGTAATTCTTGTCGTAGTACGGCTGCATGAGGGTGATGCGCGAATTGGCAGGCGTGTACGTGTAGGTTTTCCCGTTGGTCACGAAGTCCGTGCCGGTGGGCACGATCGCGACCGCGGTCTGCGCGAACGCGGGGAGCGCGCAGGCGAACAGCAGAATTGCGAGGAGCAGGCGTTTCATGCGTCGGTCCCGTTACTGCGTCACGAGATTGAAGTTGCCCGAGCGCAGCAGCCGCGTGCGCGCCGGATCGGCGTAGAACCAGTAACGCGCGCTGATCTGCTTCAGGTAGATGGAGTCGTAGGTGATGCTGAGGATTTCCAACTTGCCGTAACCCCCGCCGCCGCGACTTCCCATCGAGAAATCCATGCCGCCCAGGTTGCCCGTCGCGCGGGACATCGTGACGTAGGTGCCCTTCTGGAAGCGCTCATGTCCATAGGGCAGTTCCAACGTTATGAAGAAGGAAGTGCCCAGCCCGGAAACGTAGATTTGTTCGGTGGGACCCGGAGACCCGATGCTGAAGATCGACGTGTCGCCATACAGTCGCACCGTTTGGCCGAGCCCCACGTAGGTATCGATCGCCTCGGACTTCATCGAGAAGTTGAGCTGCGGCGCGCGATACATCAACACGACCGCCAGCGGCGGCCCTTCCGCGCTGTCGCAGCGTTGCAGCACTGTCGCCTCGAGCATGTTGACCTTGCCGTTGGCGTCGTAACCGATCTGGCGGATGGTGAACGAGCCGTAGACATCGGCGCACGCACGCCCGTCGCCGGAGAAATCCATGCTCGGCGCGCGCCCGGTTTCGAAGCCTTCGCGTTCGGCGAACCAGTATTCGTAGGGCCGGAACTCGTCGTTCACCGGCGCCTTCAACCGCAAGTCCCAGGTCTTGCCGTCGGTCCCCGCCACGCGCACGGTCAATCGCATTCGATCGCCTGCGACCAAAAAGGTCGCATTGGCGTTAGTGTAGGTCTTCGACTGCCCGCGCCCCACCCATTCGGTCGCATCGCTGCTGACCATGGACATCACCGTGTCGGCGAGGGCCGGGAGCGAAACCAGTGCGAGCACGCACGCCAGGAAGATCCGTTTCATGCGCCGTCCCTCACTTCCAATAGTTGATGCGGCCCGAGCGCAGGAGCTTTGTGCGCGCGATGTCGCCGTAGAACCAGAAGCGCGCGCTCACCTGCGCGATCGCGCCGGACTTGTAGGCGATCGACAAGATTTCGAGCTTGCCGTATTCGCCCCTGCGTACGTTGCCGAGCGCGACATCCATGCCTGCAACGCCCGGCGCCGCGACGCCTTCGGTGAGGTAGACGCCCTTGGCGAACTGCGCCTGCCCCGGCGGGACGGCGAAGTTCATCGTCCATTTGTCGCGCTGGCCGGACACCGCGTAACGAAATGCGCCCGGTGACGAATGCACGAGGGAGAACGTCGAGGTATCGCCGTAGTAGGTGCGGTTGGTGCGCCCGAAATCCGGCGCGCCCATCGCGAAATTCAGCGCGGGCGCATTCCACGTGGCCGCGATCGCCAACGGCGGCCCGCCGTCGCAGGACTGCGTGGCCACCGCTTCCAATCGGGTGATCTTCCCGGTCGAATCGAACGCCAGTTGCCGCACGCCGAACCGGCCGGTGACCTTCGAACACCCGCGGCCCCACCCCTGGAATGAAAGCCCCGAGGTGCGACCGATCTGGCTGCCGGCGAGCTCGACGTCGAGGTATTCCCCGACCTGGAGTTGTTCGCCTTCGGGCGCGGTGAGATAGAAATCCCATGAGTTCCCATCGTCGCCGCTGACATAGAACCGCAACCGGCTGCGCCCGCCGTTGGTCAATACGAGACGACCGTTGGCGGGCGTGTAGGTGAGCGCCTGGTCGCCGCTGATGTATTCGCCGCGCCCCGACGGGACGAACGACAGCGCGGCCGATTGCGCAAACGCCGGCAAGGCCGCGAAACAGAGCACGCAGGAGAGCAGAAACCGAGTCATCCGCGGCCTCATTTCACGAAGTTGATGGTGCCGACACTCACGGGCTTCGTGCGTGCGGCGTCGCCGTAGAACCAGTAGCGCGCGCTCAATTGCACGATCTCCCGGTTGCTGTCGTAGGCGATCGACAGGATCTCGAGCCGCCCCAGGTTATGGTTGGCCAACGAGCCGTACGACATGCTCATGGTGGCCTCGCCGACGACGTTGTCGAAAGTCGTCAGGTACATGCCCGTGTGGAAGACGTCTTCGTAAGGCGGCGCCGTGAAGTGGAACATCCACTCCGTCCCGTTGCCCCGCGCGCCGTAATGGAAATAACGCGGCGTGGCCGTCGCCACGTTGAACAGCGCCGTGTCGCCGTACAACTGCGTCGACAACGCCCCGGCCACGAAGTCGGACGTCGAATCGAACTTGAACGACAGTTTCGGCGCGCGATACATGATCACGGCGGCGAGCGGCGGGGCCTCCGGAACACAGCGCTGAATCAGGCTGGCGTCCAGCAGATTGACGCGCCCCGTCGCATCGAAGCCGATCTGGCGAATGCTGAACTCACCGAACACATCGCCGCAGGCGCGCCCGTCGCCGGAGAAGTCCAGGCTCGGCGCGCGGCCGGTTTCGAAACCTTCGCGTTCGGCCAGCTGGAATCGCCGCGGCCGCAGGACCTGGCCGACCGGCGCCTTCAGGCGGACGTCCCACGTCTTGCCATCGGCACCCACGACGCGCAACTGCATGCGCGACCGCGTCCCGGTGACCGTGAAGGTGGCATTGGCGTTGGTGTACGCCAGGGACTGTCCCTGCCCCACCCATTCGGTGGCGTTGGAACTGACGATGGACAGCACGGTGTCGGCGCGCGCCGCGAAGCTCGCAAGCCCAAGCGCGCACGCAAGGAGAAACCGAATCATGCAATCCCCCGATTGCGCCGGGCCCCCTGCCCGACAGCATTCAGGTTAACGCGAACACGGGCGCAGCGCACGCCCGCTACCGATAGTCACTCGGTTCACTTCCAGTAGTTGATGCGGCCCGAGCGGACGATCGTCGTGCGCGAGAGGTCGGTATAGAACCAGTAGCGCGCGCTGAGCTGCACGACCTCCCCGTTGCGATAGCCGATCGTCAGGATTTCCAACTTGCCAGGTTCGGCCTTTCGCGTGGTGCCGAGTCGAAGGTCCATTCCGGCGCGGTTCGGCACCGCCGTTCCTTCGGTGAGGTAGACGCCCTTGACGAAATACGCTTGTCCCGTGGGCACGGCGAAGTTCATCGTCCATTTGTCGCGCAGGCCCGCGGCCTTGTACTGGAAGGCCGTCAGCGACGCGCTCACGAGCGAGTACGTCGAGGTATCGCCGTAATAGCCGCGCCCGACGCGCTGCAGGTCCGCCGCATCGATCCAGAAATTCATCGGCGGCGCCTGGTACACGATGCCGATGCCGACCGGAGGCGATCCGTAGTTTTCGCAATAGTGGGTCGCGTTGGCTTCGAGCCGCAGCAGCTGGCCGGCTGCATTGAATTGGATCTGGCGAATGGAGAATGCGCCGAGCACCCGGTTGCAGCCGGCACCATCGCCGGCGTAATCCAGCGCCGGCGCGCGGCCTTTCTGGAAACCCCATCGCTCGGCGAAGAAATACTGGCCCGGTTCCAGCGTTTCCCCCACCGGGGCCTGGAGCTCGATGTCCCACGCTTTCCCGTCGTTGCCGCGAATGGCGACCGAGATCGAATGTCGTTGGGAGGCGGTGACCGTGATGCCTGCGTTGGCCGAGGTGAACGTGCGCGCGACGCCCTTGCTCACCCAGTCCCTCCCGGTGGGCACGATCGAAACGGCGGTGTTGTCCGCGAAGGCCGGCACCGTTGCGGCGAACAGGAGGCATGCCAGGAGGAATCGCTTCATCGCAGTCTCCGGTTCACTTCGAGAAATTGACGCCGCCCGAACGCACGACTTTCGTGCGCGTGGCGTCTTTGTAGAACGTGTAGCGGGCGCTGAATTGCCGCACGTCGTCGGCGGCGTCGTAGGTGACGGAGAGCACTTCCAGGCGTCCCCACGATTCGTTGTCGCCACGCCCGTTGCCGAACTGGTCCATCGCCGCAAGCGACGAACCCGGCATGCGCACGGTGTCGTAGATGCCCTTCGCCAAGCGTGCCTGGCCAACGGGCGGTACGAGCATCATCGTGTAATCCAGGCCCTTGCCTGCGACCTCCAGGATCACCGCGCCCTGCCCGTTGCCGTTGACCTCGAACGTGGCGACGTCGTTGTAAAGCGTCGTGTTCACGCCCGCGCCGACCCAATCTTCCGGCGAGGAAGCCAGGCTGAAAGACAACTTCGCCGCGCGATACATCACCGTCACGGCCAGCGGCGGCGCGTCCTCTTTCTCGCAGCGCTGCAGCACCGCAGCCTCGAGCATGTTGACGTTGCCCCTGGCGTCGTAACCGATCTGGCGCAGTTTGAAGTCGCCGTACACCTCGCCGCACGCACGTCCGTTGCCCGAGAAATCCATGCTCGGCGCGCGGCCGGCTTCGAAGCCTTCGCGTTCTGCGTACCAGTATTCGTGCGGGCGGAACGTGGAACCGACCGGCGCCTTGAGCACCATGTCCCAGGTCTTGCCGTCGGTGCCGACCACGCGCAGTTGCAGGCGCTGGTTGTTGCCGCTGACGGTGAACGTCGCGTTCGCGTTGGTGTAGGTCTTGCTCTGTCCTTGTCCGACCCATTCGGACGGGCTCGCACTCACGATGGACATCACGGTGTCCGCGCGCGCGGGCAAGGCAGCGAGCGCAAGCGCGCACGCCAGCAGGAATGCCTTCATCGAACTCCCCTTCGACCCCGGGCCGTCATGCCCGATGCGGCGAGACGTTAACCGCAAAGCGGGCGCGTTGCGAGCCCGCTACCCACGCTCACGGGGAGACGCTCCTTAGCGGAACGGCATCCCGCCGCGGCCGCCCATCATGCCCTTCATGCCGCGCATGAGGCCCTTCATGCCGCCGCCGGCGAGCTTGCCCATCATCTTTTCCATTTGCTGGAATTGCTTGAGCAGCTTGTTGACGTCGGCCGGCGAGGTGCCCGAGCCCTTCGCGATGCGTGCGCGGCGCGAGCCGTTGAGCAGATGCGGGTTACGGCGTTCCTTCGGCGTCATCGAACCGATGATCGCCATCATGCGCGGCACTTCCTTGCCGGTGACCTGGTTCTTCAGGTGCTCGGGCACCTGGCCCATGCCCGGCAGCTTGTCCATGAGCCCGTGCAGGCCGCCCATGTTCTGCATCTGCTCGAGCTGGTCGCGCATGTCCTCGAGGTTGAAGCGCTTGCCCTTGGCGACCTTCTCGGCGAGCTTGGCCGCCTTGTCCTTGTCGACCTGCTGCTCGACCTGTTCGACGAGCGAGAGCACGTCGCCCATGTCGAGGATGCGGCTGGCGACGCGATCGGGATGGAAGACATCCAGGCCATCGGGCTTCTCGCCGGTGCCGATGAACTTGATCGGCTTGCCGGTGATGTAACGCACCGACAACGCGGCGCCACCACGCGCGTCGCCGTCGGTCTTGGTGAGCACCACGCCGGTGAGCGGCAGCGCGTCGCCGAAATGTTTCGCGGTGACCGCGGCGTCCTGGCCGGTCATCGAGTCGACGACGAACAGCGTTTCGACCGGCGCGACCGCGGCATGCAGCGCCTGGATCTCGCGCATCATCGCTTCGTCGATGCTCGTGCGGCCCGCGGTGTCGACGATCAGCACGTCGGCGAAGGACTTGCGCGCATCGTCGATCGCCGCGCGCACGATCGCCTCGGGCTTCTGCGAGGGATCGGACGGGAACCACAGCACGTCGACCTGCTGCGCGAGGGTTTTCAACTGTTCGATCGCGGCCGGGCGATAGACGTCGGCCGACACCACCATCACCTTCTTCTTGCGGCGTTCCTTCAGGTGCTTGGCGAGCTTGGCGACGGTAGTCGTCTTGCCCGCGCCCTGCAGGCCGGCCATCAGGATCACGGCCGGTGCGGGCACGTTGAGGTTGAGGTCGGAGGCGGCCGCGCCCATCACGGTCGTCAGCTCGTCGCGCACGATCTTGATCAGCGCCTGGCCGGGCGTCAGCGACTTCAGGACTTCCTGCCCGACCGCGCGCACCTTGATGCGTTCGACCAGCGCCTGCACCACCGGCAGCGCGACGTCCGCTTCGAGCAGCGCGATGCGCACTTCGCGCAGCGCCTCGCGGATGTTCTCCTCGGTCAGGCGGCCACGGCCGCGCAGGCGCTCGATGGTGCCGGAGAGGCGCTGGGTCAGGGATTCGAACATGGGGGTCTTGAAATGCGGCGAAAACCAGGCCGCGCAGTATAGCCCTTGGGCCGTGGCACACTTCCGACATGACGCTCGCATTCATCACCGCCCTGGCCTACCTCTGCGCCGCCGGCTTGCTTGCCCGCGACGTCGCGCGCGATGCGCGCGGACGTGCGTGGTTGTTGCCCGCGTTGATCGCGCTGGCCCTGCATGTCGCCCTGCACGCGAGCACCTGGCATGGGGCCGGCGCGCTGGACCTGCACTTCTTCTCCGCGCTGTCGCTGGTCGGCCTGGGCATGGCCGTGCTGACCACCGCGTTCGGCGCGAGCGGGCGGATGGCGGCGCTGGGCGTGATCGTGTTTCCGATCGCATCGGTCGTCGCCATCGCCTACGCATCGCGCGGGCACGTCAATGCCACGCAACTGGACTGGCGCCTGCAATTGCATGCGTGGTGCGCGTTGCTCGCCTACGCCACGCTCGGGATCGCGGCCCTGATCGCGGTCCTGCTCTGGGCACAGGAACGCGGGTTGCGCCGCCGCGAATTCCACGGCTGGCTGCGCGCGATGCCACCGCTGACGCAACTGGAGTCGTTGCTGTTCCGTACGATCGCCGTCGGATTCGGCCTGCTCACGGCCACACTGCTGACCGGCGTGTTGTTCGTCGAAAACCTCCTGGCCCAGCACCTGGTGCACAAGACGGTGTTGAGCGTCCTGTCCTGGCTGGCCTTCGGGGTGCTGCTGCTCGGCCGCTGGCGCTGGGGCTGGCGCGGGGCGAAGGCAGTCCGATGGACGCTGGTCGCCATGGTGCTGCTGATGCTGGCCTTCTTCGGCAGCCAGTTCGTGCTGGAGATGGTGCTAAAGCGCGTTTAAGCGGCCGTTGGCGTGGGAAGGCTGCTTTCACAATAATTGCATTGACAACTATTGCAGGGGCACGCATCATCCCGCCCCATGTCGACCACCCCTCCCTGTAACGGCTCCTCCCTGGGCCTGCTGTTCCGCCAGGTGCGCGATGCCATGTGGGCGCGGATGGAAGCCGAACTCGCGGCCAACGGCCACGACCTGAACTTCACCCAGTACATCACCCTCAAGACGCTGGCCCATGGTCCGGCGGGCGCGACCGAACTGGCTCGAGCGGCCTACCTGCATCCCGGCGCGATGACCCGCCTGCTCGACAAGCTCGAAGAGCGCGGCCTGCTCGCCCGTGAAGCCGTCCCCGGCGACCGCCGCGCGCTGACGATCATGCTGACCGACGCCGGCCGCGCGATGTGGAACGACATCGCGCCTTCCGCGCAACGCGTGCACGACCTCGCTATGGCGCACCTGAGCCCCACCGAACGCGAAGAACTCCTCCGACTCCTTTCCCAGGTCCGCGACAACCTCGCGGCACAGGACTGACATGCGCTTGCCCCTGATCCCCCTCGCACTCGCCGCCACCGTCTTCATCGCCGGTTGCGCCAGTTCGCGCGGCCTTGCGCCGGAATCGCAGCCGCGCGATGCGAACGCGACGCTCGCGACGAAGCAATCCTTCGGCGCTGCGTCCGACGCGCAGTTCCCCGCGCACGACTGGTGGACCGCGTACGGCGATCCGCAATTGAACGCGCTGATCGACGAAGCGCTGGCCGGCACGCCGTCGCTGGCCGCCGCCGATGCGCGCGTGCGCCAGGCCGCCGCGCAGGCGGGCCTGGCCGATGCCGAACGCAAGCCGACGCTCGGCGCGAGCGCGCAATACATCGGCCTGCTCGTGCCGGAGAGCATCGCGCCCGAAGGCCTGGGCGGCGACTACCAGAACATTTACCTGCTCGGGCTCAACTTCAAGTGGAGCATCGACCTGTGGGGCGCGCATGCGGCGCAATGGCGCGGCGCACTCGACCAGGCGCGCGCCACCGAAGTGGACGCGCAAGCCGCGCGCCTGATGCTGGCCTCCAACATCGCGCGCACCTACATCGCCCTCGCGCTCGCGCACGACGCGGCCGAAACGGCGAATGCCGAGGCGGCGCGTGCGTCGAACCTCGCGTCGCTGTCGAAGCAACGCGTCGACGCCGGCATCGACAACCAACTGCAATTGCGCAACGCCGAAGCGAACGTCGGCGCGGCCAAGCAACAGGCGCAGGCCGCGGAACACCAGGCGCAGCTCGCGCGCAACGCCATCGCTGCGCTGCTGGGCAAGGGCCCCGATCGCGGAGTTGCGATCACCAAGCCTGCGCTTCTACAGGCACCCGCCCCCGGCGTGCCGGATGTGTTGCCGAGCGAGTTGCTCGGCCATCGCCCCGACGTCGTCGCCGCGCGCTGGCGCGTGGAAGCGGCGGGCGAATCGATCCACGTCGCGAAGGCCGCGTTCTACCCGGCGGTGAATCTCAACGCGCTGGTCGGGCTCGCATCCGGCCATCTGTCCGATCTGTTTTCCGGCGACGCCGCGCTCGTCAACGGCGGTCCTGCGTTGAGCCTGCCGATCTTCGACGGCGGCCGCCTGCGCAACTCGCTCGCCAAGACCGACGCGGCGTACGACCTGGCGGTCGCCGATTACGACCAGACGCTGGTCGGCGCGGTGCGCGAAGTCGCCGATGCCGTGCAATCGGCGCGCGCGCTCGAATCGCAACTGGCGACGCTCGCGCAGGCGCGCGAAGCAGCGCAGTCGGCGTACTCGGTCGCCTCGCAACGTTACAAGGCGGGCCTGGGCACGCAGCTCGACGTGCTGGCCGCGCAACGCCCGTTGTTGCAGTTCGACCAGCAGATCGACGCGTTGCGTGCGCAACGCTTGCAGTCGACGGTCGATCTGCAGGGTGCGCTCGGCGGCGGATTGCAGATCGCCCATCCGGTCGCGCTCGACGCCGCGAACGCCCAAGCCTCCACGCATTGATCCCCTTTCCCACTTTCCCCCGCGCCCAACCATGACCCAGCAAATCAATCCCAATGCCGCAGCGCCGGCCGGTGCGCCGGTGAACAAGCGCAAGCGCGCGCTGACGATCCTCGCCCTCGTGGTCGTGGTCGCCGCCCTCGCATGGGCGGCGTACTACTTCCTCGTCGCGCGCTGGCACGAAGACACCGACGATGCCTACGTCCTGGGCAACGTCGTTTCGATCACGCCGCAGACCCAGGGCACGGTGGTCAGCATCGGCGCCGACGACGGCATGAAGGTCGTTGCCGGCCAGGTGCTCGTGCAACTGGATCCGAACGACGCGCGCGTCGCCTACGAACAGGCCGAAGCCAACCTCGCCAATGCGGTACGCCAGGCGCGCGGCTTGTACAGCGCGGTCGAAGCCAACCAAGCCGACATCGCCGCACGCCGCGTCGCCGTGGAGCAGGCCAAGCAGGACGTCGCACGTCGCGCGGGCCTGGTCGCCACCGGCGCGGTCGCCGCCGAAGAACTCGCGCATGCGCGCGACGAATTGGCCGCCGCGCAAGCCGCGCTGGCCGGTTCGAACGAAAACCTCTCGCGCAACCGCGCGCTAGTCGATGCGACCACCGTGCAGACGCAGCCGCAGGTCGCCGCCGCCGCCGCGCAGTTGCGCCAGGCCTACCTCAACCTGCAGCGCATGGCGATCGTCGCGCCGGTGACCGGTTACGTCGCCAAGCGTTCGACGCAGCTCGGCCAGCGCGTGCAGCCGGGCGTCACGCTGATGACCGTCGTGCCGCTGGAACAGGTGTGGGTGGAGGCGAACTTCAAGGAAACGCAGCTCGCCAACATGCGCATCGGCCAGCCGGTGGAACTGCATTCGGATCTGTACGGCAAGGACGTGCGTTTCGACGGGCACCTGGTGAGCCTCGGCCTGGGCACGGGCAGCGCGTTCGCGCTGCTGCCTGCGCAGAACGCGAGCGGCAACTGGATCAAGATCGTGCAGCGCGTGCCGGTGCGCATCTCGGTCGACACCGAGCAGCTCAAGGAACATCCGCTGCGCCTGGGCCTGTCGATGCATACCGATGTCAGCATCCGCGATCGCAGTGGTCCGCTGCTCGCCGATGCGCCGCCCGCCAAGCCGCTGCTGACGACGAACGCGTATGCCAAGCAATTGGCCGACGCCAACGCGCGCATCGCGAAGATCGTCGAGGCGAACCTGGGCCGTCGCGGTTAAGCCACGCCCATGTCCGCAACCACCGCAAACGCGGCGCCGATGCCGCAGGCCGGCTTCCGCCCGCCGAACATGGCGCTCACGACGATCGGCCTGGCGCTCGCATCGTTCATGCAGGTGCTCGACCTGACAATCGCGAACGTCTCGTTGCCGACGATCTCCGGCAACCTCGGCGGCAGCGCGAACCAGGCGACGTGGGTGATCACCTCCTTCGCGGTGAGCAACGCGATCGCCCTGCCCCTGACCGGCTGGCTGACGCGGCATTTCGGCGAGCGCAAGTTGTTCGTCTGGGCCACCGCGCTGTTCGTCGTGGCCTCGTTCCTGTGCGGCCTTGCCAACAGCATGGGCCTGCTCGTGGCGGCGCGTGCGCTGCAGGGATTCGTCGCGGGCCCGATGTATCCGATCACGCAGGCCCTGTTGATTTCGATCTATCCGGCGCACAAACGCGGACAGGCGATCGCATTGCTGGCGATGGTGACCGTCGTGGCGCCCATTGCGGGCCCCATCCTCGGCGGCTGGATCACAGACAACTATTCGTGGGAATGGATTTTCTTCATCAACGTGCCGATCGGGCTGTTCTGCTCGTTCGTGGTCGGCCGCCAGTTGAAGGGGCGGCCCGAGCGGCTCGAAAACCCGAAGATGGATTACGTCGGCCTGATCACGCTGGTGCTCGGCGTGGGCGCGCTGCAGATCCTGCTCGACCTGGGCAACGACGAGGATTGGTTCCGCTCGAACCTGATCGTCGGTCTCGCGATCCTTTCGGCGATCTCGCTCGCGGTGTTCGTCATATGGGAGATGACGGACAAGGACCCGATCGTGAACCTGCGCCTGTTCCGCCACCGCAATTTCAGCGCGGGGACCGCGGCGCTGGTGCTGGCGTACGCGTCGTTTTTCAGCGCCAGCATCCTCGTGCCGCTTTGGTTGCAGCGCAACCTGGGTTACACGGCGATCTGGGCGGGTTTCGCCACCGCGCCGATCGGCATCCTCCCGGTGATCCTGACGCCCTTCGTGGGCAAGTACGCGCACAAGTTCGACCTGCGCGCGCTCGCGACCACGGCGTTCATCGCACTGTCGCTGACGAGTTTCGCGCGCGCTGGCTTCAACCTCGACGTGGACTTCAACCACATCGCGATGATCCAGTTGTTGCAGGGTTTCGGCGTGGCGCTGTTCTTCATGCCAGTGCTGCAGATCCTGCTGTCGGACCTGCAGCCGCACGAGATCGCCGCGGGTTCGGGCCTGGCGACGTTCATGCGAACACTGGGCGGTTCATTCGCAGCGTCGCTTACCACCTATGCATGGAGCGAGCGCGGCGCGGTGCACCACGCGCACCTGACGGAGAAGTTGTCGGCTTACGACCCGGCGACGATCGAAGCCACCACGCGCCTGGGCAACGGCGACCTGCAACGCGGCGCGGCGGTGCTCGAACGCCTGATCTCCAACCAGGCCGCGCAGATCGGCTTCAACGAGATCTTCCACCTGCTCGGGATCGTCTTCCTGATCGTGATCGCGTTCGTGTGGATCGCAAAGCCGCCGTTCCAGGCCAAGGCGGGGCCGGAAGCTGCTGCCGGGCATTAGCCTTTTCGCGCGGCGGCGATCAACTCGCCGCCGACAACGCATCCGACAAACGCTCGACCGCGATGACTTCCAGCCCCTTGTAGGCGCCCACCTTCGGCGCATTCGCCTTCGGCACGATGGCGCGCTTGAAGCCGTGCGTCGCCGCTTCACGCAAACGTTCTTCGCCGTTGGGCACGGGGCGGATTTCGCCGGAGAGGCCGATTTCGCCGAAGGCGACGGTTTTCTCCGCGAGCGGGCGGTCGCGCAGGGAAGACAACACCGCGAGCAGCACCGGCAGGTCCGCGGCGGTTTCCTGCAGGCGGATGCCGCCGACGACGTTGACGAACACGTCCTGGTCGCCGACGCCCACGCCCCCGTGGCGATGCAGCACGGCGAGCAACATCGCCAGGCGATTCTGTTCGAGGCCGACGGCGACGCGGCGGGGATTGGATAGCGGCGAGGAATCGACGAGCGCCTGTACTTCGACCAACAACGGCCGCGTGCCTTCGCGCGTGACCATCACCGCGCTGCCCGGCTGCGGCGTGCTGCCGCCGGAGAGGAAGATCGCCGACGGATTGGGCACTTCGCGCAGGCCCTTCTCGCCCATCGCGAACACGCCCAGTTCGTTGACGGCGCCGAAGCGGTTCTTGAACGCGCGCAGCACGCGGAAGCGGMTGCCGCTCTCGCCTTCGAAGTACAGCACCGCATCGACCATGTGTTCGAGCACGCGAGGGCCGGCGATGCCGCCTTCCTTGGTGACGTGGCCGACGAGGAACACCGTCGTCCCCGTTTCCTTCGCGTAACGCACCAGGCGCGCGGCGCTCTCGCGCACCTGGCTGACCGAACCGGGCGCCGCGCCCAGGGATTCGGTCCACAGCGTCTGCACCGAGTCGGCGACGATCACCTTCGGGCGCATCGCGACGGCTTGTTCGAGGATGCGCTCCACGCCGGTTTCGGCGAGCGCGTGCAGGTGATCGATCGGCAACCCGAGGCGGACCGCACGCCCGGCCACCTGCGCGAGGGATTCCTCGCCGGTGACGTACAAGCCCGGCAGGGTCGCGCCCATCAGCGCGAGCGCCTGCAACAACAAGGTGGATTTGCCGATGCCCGGATCGCCGCCGACCAGCACGACCGCGCCTTCGACCAGGCCGCCGCCGAGCACGCGATCGAATTCGCCGATGCCGGTGGACACGCGCGCTTCTTCGCTGTGACGCACTTCGCGCAAGGCGGTGACTTGCGGGGCGTCGACCTTGCCTGCCCAGCCGCCACGCCGCGCGGCGGGTGCCGCTGCCGATGTGGATTCCAACACGACTTCGCCCATCGAATTCCACGCTCCGCAGGCGTCGCACTGCCCTTGCCACTTGGCGTAGTCGGCCCCGCATTCGTTGCAGACGTAGGCGGAATTCTTCGGTTTCTTGCCGGCGGCGAGCTTGGACATTGGCAACGCACGTGCTTGGACGATGCAGCACTGTAGCCGCTGCAATCCCACGACGTGCGACGCCGCGTCGGCAAACGCACTGATCGCGCATAAAAAAAGGCCGGGGCGGTCCCCGGCCTTGCGACGCCATCCCTGGCGTGCGTCCCTGTCTGAATCCGTCCAGGCCTCCTTGCCCGGAGGCTCGCGCGAGCGCCGTCCCTTACGCCGCGCGAGCTTTGGTCGAACTGTTTTTCCCCACGTTGTTCCTTACAAATCGCTCCCGGCCGCGGCCGCGTTGCGGATCAGGCCCGAGAACGGCAGCAACTGCGTGATGTAACGGTTCCAGCGGGTGATACCGGCCGGGCCGATCCACACCACGTCGCCCGCCTTCAGCGTGAAGCGCGAGGCGACGGCGAAGGCCGCCGGCGACGTCGCATCCAGGTTGAAGACCGCCGCCGGATTGCCCTTGTCGTCCATGCCGCGCACCACGTAGACCGCGCTGCCCTTCGAGGTTTCCGGGTTCAGGCCGCCCGCACGCCCGAGGGCCTGCGTCAGCGTCATGTCGCTGGTCTTGAACGGGATCGCCTTCGGGTCGCGCGCTTCGCCCACCACGTAGACCTCGTTGCGATCGTTGTACGGCAGGTACACGCGGTCGCCGGGCTTGAGGTAGATGTCCTGCGCGACGCCATCGCGATTGATCGCGTCGAAGTCGATCGGGTAGTTGCGGCCATCGCGCGTGAGCACCAGGCCGGAGAGATTGGCGTTGGCGACGTCGACGCCCGCGCGGCCGATCACCTGCGCCAGCGTCTGCGGCACGGTCGTCGTGTCCTGCGGCGCGGTGTTGGTGAAGGCGCCCTGCAGCGACACGCGGCCACCGAAGCCGACGACGTTGACGTCGACCTGCGGATCCTTGAGGTAACGCGCCAGGCGCTTTTCGAGCGTGTTGCGCACCTGCTCGACGGTCAGCCCACCGACCTTGAACTTGCCGGCGTAGGGATAGAACAACGTGCCGTCGGACTGCACCTGGCGGCCGTTGGTGATCGCCTGCTGCTGCGAACCGGCCGGCGTCGTGAGTTCCGGGTGGTCCCAAACGGTGATGATCAGCGTGTCGCCCGGGGCGACTTCATAGGAGTTCGGCTGGAAGGCCGTGAGCTCGGCCGGCAACACCACCGGCTGCCGCTTGGCGGCCACCAGGTCGGCCGTGATCGGGGTCACCGCGATTTCCTGGCCGTTGTCGACGATGGTCGACGGGCCCCGCGCCGACATCTTCTGGCCCGGGATGCAGCCGGTCAGTGCCAGTGCGATCGCGAGTGTGGCGACGCGCGTCAGTTGGGTGTTCAAGGTGGAGCCCTCCTAGCTGGGAAGCGCGCGCCTGCGCGCCGATGTTTTGGATACCCCTGCTCGCCAGTCCGGATGCCCGGCGAGCCGAATTCAGGTTGTCGGCGGCAGCCTACGGACAGGGTTATCGGCGTCGCGTGAAATTGCCGGGCTACGCCAGCCCTGCCGGGTTCACGCCGTTTTTCTCTCGAAACAAGCGGCCATCAGGCCTGCGTACTCTTTCAACGCACGGCCGCTGCGCCACAGGGCACGGCCGCTCGGCAGCCATCGGTCGACCCAGCGGTCGCCGCGGACGGACGGCGGCTCGGCCACGGGCACTTCGATGACCTGCAGCCCCGCGCCGCGGAAGAGCACGCTCGCGCGCGGCATGTGGATCGCCGAGGTGACCAGCAGGACCGAGCGCACGCCGTTGGCGCGGGCGATCTGCGCGGAGTAACGCGCGTTGGTGGTGGTGTCGGTGCTGCGTTCTTCCAGCAGCAAGGCATTCCCGGGCACGCCGAACTTGCGCATGCCGCGCGCCATGTTGCGCGCTTCGGTGCGCCCGCCTTCGCCCCCGCCGGAGAGGATGATGCGCGGCGCGCGGCCGGCGATGTACAGGCGTGCGCCCTGCGCGAGGCGGCTGTATTTCAGGTCCTCGAGCGTCACGCCCGGCCGGTTGATCCAGGTGTACCCGCCGCCGCCCAGCACGACGATCGCATCGGCATTGGGCAGGACATTCGGCGATTCGACGGCATAGCGATCTTCCAGCGACAGGCGCAACCATTCGGCGTTGCCCGGCAAGGACCAGAACGCCGACCAGCCGATCGCGACCACCGCCAGCGCGAACGCCGCGCGCTTCCGCTTCAGCATCGCGTACAGCGCGCCCGCCAGTGCGAGCAGCACCAGCGTCAGCGCGAGCGGAAACGTCAGGCCGACGACGATGTCGCGCAGGAACTGCAAGTCAGGCCGCCGCCCGCTTGGGCATGCGACGCGACGGCAGCAACTCGTCGTACACCTCGATCGTGCGACGGATGACCATCTGCTCGTCGAAGTGTTCCATCGCCTTGCGACGCGCTTCGTCGCCGAGGCGGCGCACGAGCACGCGATCGTCGTCGAGCATCGCCAGGCGCTCGGCGAGCGAGCGTGCGCAACGCGGTTCGACATGCAGCCCGTCGACGCCGTCCTCGCTCACCACTTCGCGGCAACCCGGCAGGTTGGTCGTCACCACCGCGAGCCCGCAGGCGGCGGCCTCGATCAGGCTCTTGGGCACGCCTTCGCGGTAATAACTCGGCAAGGCGATGACGTCCATCGAACGCATCAGCGTCGGCATGTCGTCGACGTGGCCGCGCCAGTCCACGAGCCCTTCGGCGACCCAGGCTTGCGCCTGTTCGCGGCTGGCCGAACGCGGATTGCCCGGATCGGGCGAACCGGCGATCACGAACTCGATGTTGCGTCCCTGCGCGCGCAACAGGCGCGCCGCTTCGATGAACTCGCCGATGCCCTTTTCCCACAGCAGGCGCGCGGCCATCAACACGCGCAGCGGGCGCGCTTCGCCGATGGGATCGACGGGCAGGAAACGTTCGAGGTTGACGCCGGAACTGCGGATCACGCGGATGTGCTGCTGCGGCACCAGGCGTGCGCGCACGAAAGCATCGGCATCGTCGGGATTCTGCAGGATCAGGCGCGACTGCTTGCCGCCCAGCGTGCCGCGCATCAGCAGCTTCACCATCGGGCGCAGCGTGCGCGCGAGCACGGCATCGCTCGCGAAAACGTAGCCCATGCCGGCCACGGCATTGACCACCGCGGGCACGCGCGCCGCACGCGCGGCGATCGCACCGTAGATCGCGCACTTCACCGTGAAGTTGTGCAACAGGTCGGGACGCTCGGCGCGCAGGATGCGCGTGAGCGCGCTGATGGTTTGCGCTTCGCGCCAGGGATTGAGGCTCGCGCGATCCATCGTCAACTGGATCCACCGCAACTCGTGCGCCTGGAAACGTTCGCCGAATTCGCCCGGTGGCGAGAGCATGACGACATCGTGGCCCTCGGCCTTCAATTTCAGGGCCGTGGACAGTCGGAAGTTGTAGAGATACCAATCCGTGTTGGCATAGAAGACGAACTTCATCGGGTGGACTCCGCCAGACGATGGTGGTGCAGGTACGGCACGTAGGGCTTTGCCGTGGCGACCTCGGTTGCACGCGACGCCACGACCGAACGCAGCATCCACGGGAAGACGAGGAACAACAGGAAACAGGACGCGTAACGAATGCCCGACCCGGGGTTGTACATGCCGAACGGGACGTAGGCGACGAGGGTGACGAGCACCGCCGGCAGCCACGCGAGCACGAGGATCTTGCGACCGGTGGCATCGGGAATGCGGAAAGCCTGCTGGATCGCATAGAGCAGCAGGAAGAACACTGTAAGTCCCGACACCATGAACGGGAGCATCACCGGGCGCGCGAACACTTCGGCCGGCGTCGGCCCGACGACCGCCAACGGCAAGGTCCACCACAGGCTCGTCAGGTAGGCCTGCGTGGTTTCGATGTTGATCCACAGGCGCGTGGTGCCCGAGTCGATCGTGAAATACAGGCGCGCCTTGGGCAGCACTTCATTGGCGATGTAATCGTCGATCTGCGGCCACAGGGCGATGCACAGCACGCCGCCGATCAACACCATCAGGAAGGCCTGCACGCCCAGGCTCAGGCCGACGCGCGGTCCGCGTTGCAACATCCAGGCCATCAGGAAGAACAGGGCCATCGCGCCACCGAAGGGGGCGCGGATGAACACCATGCCGGCGATGCACAGCACGGCAAACCACCATTTGCTCCACGACGGTTTTCGGAAGTACCCGGCCATCGCGCCCATGAAGTAACCCAGCAGGCCGATGTACAACGACTCCCGCCCCACCACCGAGGCCCACACGCCGAAGCTCGGGATGAGCAGGATGGCGAGCAGCGGCCAGCGATACGGACCATGCACACGCGCCTGCCCGACGAGGTAGGCCACGCCGCTGGCGGCGAACAGCGAGAACACCAGGTGCGCCAGCACGTCGACCTTGAGCAGCCCGACCACCGTCGTGGCGAGCTGGGTGACGAAATACGTGCGCGCCGATGCTTCGTCGTCGTAGGCGCCGGTCAGGTAGGAGCGCGCGTCGCCCAGCTGGCTGAAACGGCTGTAGATGAACACGGCGAACAGCGTCCACCCCACGAAGATCGCGTACACGCTCGCCTTGCCGAGCCGGTTGCGGGCCGGCGGCGCCTGGTGTTCTGCCGCGAGGTCGGCATAGGGCACTTCGGTCATGACATTCTGATAACGATTGGGGCGTGAGAGGGAGGTCATGAATGGACACCCTTGGCCCGGCGCAATTGCCGCACGCCGTGCCAGGTCCCCGCGAGAAGTACCAGTTCCGCGGTGACAGTCGCCCACGCGGCGCCGATGACGCCGTAGTCCGGGATCAAGGCGGCGTTCAGCAAAATCGCCACGCCGGTCGCCCAGGCCATCGCGTAGACGCGGTAGCGCATGTGCTTGTCGGTGAGCAGCGCCGAGCCCATCGCCGTGGAGAGGAAGCGGATCGGCGGACACAGCGACAGGATCAGCAGGATCACGACGACCCCGCGATAGGCCTGCCCGAACACGATCGGAATCACGAAGGGCGACACGACCGCGAGCCCGATGCTCACCATCACGCCCATCGCGAACATGCCGATGTTGCCGCGCTTGTAGACCATCCAGAACTTCACCGGGTCGTGCGCGGCCCAGCGATGCAACTTCGACAACAGGAATTTCTGGTAGATCGTCGCGGGGATCAGATAGATGGCGGTCATGACCGCAAGGCCGATCGCCCAGAAGCCCGCCTGTTTGTCGCCGCCCAGGTACTTGAGCAGGATCGTGCTCACCTGGAAGAACACCGGGTAGAGGATCGCGACCATGCCGAAGGGCCAGGCCTGCGACCACAGTTCGGCCACGCGCGGTTCCTGCACGGGCGCCTGCGCCACCGGCTCGGGGCCGTGGCCGCGCAGGTCGATCTCTCCGCGCATCACCGAGCGCAACAGCGGCAACGCCCACACGACCATCGCCAGCGAGATCACCGCGTAACTGGTCGCGACGAAGCGACCCGTCAGTTGCGGCACGAGCAACAACGCAAGCGCGACGAGCAAGCGACTCGCCGGGATCGCGAGCTGCCAGCTGGCCATGCGCGCGTAGCGATCCTCCAGGCGGTACTTCGTGCTCAACATCTCGATGGTGAGGATGTGCAGCACGATGGGAACGAGCACGAGCAGGTCGAAGCGCGTGTCGGCATCGGGCGCGACGAACAAGGCCCAGCACACGATGATCGCGATCGCCAGCCCGCAGGTGCCGACGGTGAAGCGCAAGGAGGGGCCGATCCATCGCCGCGCCGCCCACCCTTCCACGCCATACACGCGCAGGCGGAACTGCGCGAGGCCGAAGCCCGCGAGCGGCGCGATCATCGTGATGGTGGCCAGCGAGGAAGCGAACAGACCGTAGTCGTTCGGTCCCAGTTCGCGCGCGAGCAGCGTTTGCGTCAGGAACACGCACACCGCGCCGATCGCGGTCGCCGCGCCCAGCATCGAGATCGTCTTCAACGCCCGTTTCCAGCCGGGCATGAGCCATTGCGCGACGCGCGACGGGCTTTCCATCGTGACGGCGCCTGCCTGTTCCGAATCCATGAGAACGCGATTGCCCCCTGCGAATTCGCGGGACCTTATCGCCAGAGACGTGAAGACCGGGTTGGACAGGGCAAAAAAAGGGGGAAGCGCCCCCCAGCGCTTCCCCCCGCGGCGGGCCCGCGCGGTGCGCGAAACCCTTCCGTCCCTTGAAACCTATTTGTAGCGGTTCGTGCCCACGCTGATGTTCGAGGTGATCCCCCGCACCAGGATGTCGCGTTCGACCTTCTGCGAATACCCCGACATCGAGAAGTCGACCCGGTCGACGATGCCGTTGCGGGCATAGTTACCGTAGAAAACATTCTCGCTGATCTCGCACCCGCTCGTGCCGTCCTGGAGATAGATCCCGGTCGCCGAATTCATGCGGACGGTGCACTGCGTGATGGCCATCGCAGTACTGCCGACGGTCACGATGCCGCAACTGCCGTTGTTCGCCACCGTGCAGCGGCGGACGGTGGTGTTCTGCGAGCGCTTGTAGGCCAGCAGGCCGTACTTGCGGTTGCCGCGCAGCACGCAGTTCTCGATCGAGACGTGGTCGGCGATGCCCGGGTCGTCGGGTTCGATGTCGATGCCGCACTCCGGCGCCGTGCCGTTGCTGTAGGAGAACTCGCTGTCGCGGACGACGATGTTGGTGCCGCGGCCGATGGACAGGCCTTGCCGGCGGTTGTTCGTCGAGACGATGTTGGACACGACGATGTCTTCGCACGGGATGGGCGCGGCGCCGAACACCAGCGCGGCCCCGATCGACATGCCGTCGCCCCAGCAATCGGACAGGCGCATGTCGCGCACGGTGACGCGCTGGCAGCCGCGCACGAACACGCCGTGCCCCCACTCGCCCGTCGAGCCGAGATGTCCGTAGCGGTCGCCGATGACCTGGCCGCCCGAGATCTCCACGTCGGTCACCTTGTAGGCGTAGACCACGTAGGCCTTGTCCAGGGTGTTCGGCTTGCAGACCAGGATCGCGTTCGGATCCAGTTGCAGGTGCATGTTGCTGCGCAGGTTGATCGACCTGCCCGCATCGATCAGGTAACGCCCCGCCGGCACGAACACCGTGCCCCCTTCGGCGGGCAATGCCTGGATCGCGGCGTTGATCGCCGCGGTGTCGTCGCGCGTGCCGTCGCCCTTGGCGCCGAAGTCGCGCACGTCCAGCGCCGCGCTCCCCCGAACGCGCGCGACCGGCAGATACACCGCGTTGGACATCGCCGCGGCGCCGAAGGCCGTGCTCCCCAGCACGACCGGCGCCGCCGCCAACAACGCATTGCGCAGGAAGACACGCCGCGCAACCTTCGCCTGACCGAGTCCGTCCATCCCCGACCCTCCCCTTCACGCCCTGCTAACAAGGCGTTGCCGGGCGATCTTGGTCGTCGGGTCGCGTGAATACACGCACCAAATGCGCGAAACGTGGACGCCGCCTCCAATTCACCCAGCTGACTGGGGCAAATCGCGGGTCTAGTCGAGGCGGTTGTCGCCGGCGACCTTGGGGAGATACGCGTCTTCGGCCACTTCCAGGTTGTGCGCCCAGCGAGGATCGGAGCCGAAGGTCGGCTTGCGCGGGCGGCCGGGTGCGTTGTCGGAGAAGGTGTTGCCGGAGATATCGACGTTGCGCGACTGCTTGCGCAACGCGATGCCGACCTTCGCATTGCCGCGGATGCGGTTGCCGCGGATCGACAGACCCTGCGTGCCGACCGCGAGGATCCCGGGATTGCGGTTGTCCTCGATCGTGCAGTCGCGGATCAACACGTCCTGCGTGTCGTGCCACACCTGGATGCCCGGGCCGCGATTGCGGCGGACCAGGCACCGTTCGATGCGCACGTCCTTCGCCATGTCGCCCTTGTCGGGCTCCACGTCGATGCCCGCCATTGGCGCGGTGCCGCCGGTGTCGGCCATCTCGCAATCGTGGACCCACACGCGACGCGAACGGCCGACGGTGAGGCCCTGCCTGCGATTGCCGATGAACTTGACGTTGGCGATCTCGATGTCGGTGCTCGGGCGCAGATCGTCACGGCTGCGCTTCTTTCCACCGATCGAGATGCCGTCGCCCCAGCAGCGCGAAATCTGCATGTCGCGCACGACCACGCGCACGCCGTCGTAGATCGCGATGCCGTGGCCCCACTCGCCATCGGTGCCGAGGTGGCGATCGCGATCGCCGACGATGCGGCCGCCGCTGATGCGCACGTCGGTCACGGCCTGCACCAGCAGCACGTAGGCGCGCGGCGCGGCGTTGGGGATGGCATGCAATTCGGCGCCGCGCGCCATCTTCAGATGGATGCCGCTGCGCAGCCGCACGCTGTGGAGGGGATCGATGCGGTAGATGCCGCTGGGGACTTCGACGGTGCCGCCGTTGGGCAGCGCGTCGATCGCTTGCTGGAAGGCCTGCGTGTCGTCGTTCGCACCATCGCCGTGTGCACCGAAGTCCCGGACGCTCACCTTCCGGGCGGATTTCGCGTACGCCTCGCGCCCAAGCGCGAGCATCGTGCCGGTGCCCGCCAGGCGCGCGAGCAACGAACGTCGCGAAATCAACGCTCCGCCCGGCCCGTCAACCACGGCAGCAACACCGCGAGCAGGTAGAACTTGGAGGCGTGGTACTTGTTGTCCATGCGCGAACGATTGCGTTCGAGCCAGTGCGTCGCACCCGGCAGCATGTAGCGCGCTTCGCGCGACTGCGCGTGCACCGCGTCGAAGCGCGTCTTGGCCAGGCCGCGCACGTCGAAACGGAAGCTGCCCTTGTGCGCCACATACGGCAGGTTCGAAAAGCGCGTCGCGATGTGCTCGCGCACGAGCACCTTGCTCATGCCGGTGACCGGATCCATCTGCAATTCGGCCGGCACTTCGTTGTAGACCCAGTCGCAGAAGTGCGCATCGCAGAAGGGATAGGCGATCTTCAACCCGGTCGCTTCGGCGGTATAGATGCCCTTGGCGAAGCCGCCCGCGGCCGCGGCGATGGACAGCGAGATGACGCGATACTCCTCGTCGCTGGTCGCCGACTGGATTTCCGACAGGAACGGCACCAGACGATCGCGCGAACGCTGCGAGATGCCGCGCCCGAACAACTCGTCGACTTCGGCATCGGTGAAGCGCGAACCCGGGAACACGCGCTCCACGGCGTTCATCTGCAAGGTCCCGAGCGCGAAGCACAACTCGAAGTTGTTGCTCACCCACGGCAATTCGGTCGCCATGCGCGGCAGGCGGATGCCGCGCGCGAGCCACTTGAGCACCTTGTATTGCGAATTGACCGGAATGCCGAAGTAGGTATCCGACCCCAGCCCGTCGACCATCCCGTCGCCACCGCCGGCCTGGATTTCGAAGGCCAGGTCGACATAGGACAACAAGGCGAAGTCCGCCGTCAGCGACGGCATGTGCTGCACGATGGACAGGTAGCGGTCGTACGCGCGCGCCGGATCGCAGACGAGGGATTCGTGCCGCAGGCCGAGCGTCGTCGCGACGACTTTCGCCGATTCGACTTCGTTCTCTTCCACGCCGCCGAGATAGGTGATGCACGTGGTGTCGGGCCGCGCATCGGCGAGCGCGATCGCCAGCGTCGTCGAATCCTTGCCGCCGCTCTGCAGCGACCACGGCCCGCGCATCGTCGCGCAGCTGGATTCGATCGCCTGGCACAGGTGCGCGTGATAGGCATCGACCCAATGCTTGCTCGGCGTGGCCTTGGCATCGTGCCGCTTGCCGCTGTCGCGCCAACGGAAACCGTAGGCCGTCGACCCTTGCGGATCGCGACCGGCGAGGTTCGCCGAAAGCGACGCCATGTCCTGCCCTTCGAAGATCGAATGCGGCGGATACACGAAGCCGTTGCGCAACACGTCGGCCACCGACACATCGTCAATCGGCCGCGCCGTCGAATGCGCGGGTGGCGGCGGCGCGAGCGTCGCCTGCATGGGCTGCGGAATCACGAGGCTCACGGCGGCGTCGGGCGCGTGCGATGCAGCTGGATCCAGGGGAGCACCACGGCCAGCAGGTAGAACTTCGAGGCGTGGTACTTGTTGCCCAGGCGATGGCGATTGCGTTCGAGCCACGTCACCGCGCCGGGCAACACGTCGCGTGCCTGCACGGCGAAATCGTGGACGGTGTCGAAGCGTTTTTCCGCAAGGCCGCGCACGTCGAAGCGGAAGCTGCCCTTCTTCTTCACGTACGGCAATTCCGGGAAACGCGTGGCGATATGGTTACGGACGAGCACCTTGTTCATCCTGGTCTGCGGGTCGATCATCTGATGCGGGGGTACTTCCCGATACACCCACTCCCTGAAACGCACATCGCAGAACGGATAGGACGCGTGCATGCCGAGCGCGCTGCAGGTGTACAGGCCCTTGGCGAACGCACCGGCCGAACCGGCGATCGACGTCGACATGTCGCGCCACTCGTCCAGGCTGGTGGCCGAGGCGATTTCCGCGAGGAAGGGCTTCAGGCGCGCCCGCGAGGCCTGCGAAACCGGCCTTCCGAAGATTTCGTCGGTTTCCGCATCGGTGAAGCGCGAGCCGGGGAACACCCGTTCGATGGAGTTCATCTGCAACGTGCCGAGCAGGAAGCAGAGTTCGAAACTGCTGGAGACCAGCGGTAGCTCGGAGAGCGTTGATGGCAGGCGCACGCCGCGGGCCAGGCGCATCAGCGTCTTTTGCTGGCGCGACATCGGCGTGCCGAAGTAGCTGTCCGCGCCGAGCCCGTCGATCACGCCGTGGCCGCCATGGCCGGCGATTTCGGTCGCCAGGTCCACGTAGGACAGCAACGCGAAGTCGGCGGTCAGCAAGGGCATGCGATCGGCGATCGCCAGGTAGCGGTCGTAGGCGCGGCCCGGATCGCACTGCAGCGTTTCGTGGCGCAGGCCGAGCGTGCGCGCGACGAAGGTCGCCGAATCGATTTCGTTTTCCTCGCGGCCGCCCAGATAGGTGATGCACGTTGTATCGGGCCGCGCGTCGGCCACCGCGATGGCGAGCGTCGTGGAATCCTTGCCGCCGCTCTGCAGCAGCCAGGGCGATCCGACATCGCGCGTGGACTCGGAGACCGCTTCGCACAGCAGGCGGTGATAGGTACCGACCCAATCCATGTCGTGGTCGGGATGGCCTTCGGTGTCGGCGCGCTTGCCCGAATCGCGGAACTTGAAGTGGAACTCCGGCGAGGCCTGCATGTCCTGCGAGGGCGAGAAGCCGAAGGTCACCAGCTTGATGTCTTCGAAGATCGAGTGCGGCGGATAGACGAAGGCATTGCGCAGGATGTCCGCGACCGAAACCATGTCGATGTTGCGTGCCGGCGCGTCGCTCCTGGACACACCCGAGAAATCCGGGCGTCCGTAGTAAGGCGACATGGTGATCTGCAGCGGTCCCCGGTGGGTGTCCACCGGGGAGGAGAAAGTGCGCGCGTCGAGCGTGGTCGTGGCGTTCATGGGGTCAGCGATAGGCCTTGTGCGTTCCGGTCTGCTGGCTCGGGAGATATTCGTAATAGGTATAGGCGTAGTGGCCACCGCTGCGCTTCTGCACACCGTTGAAGATGGCGCCCTTCACCTCGACGCCGTTCTGTTCCAGGCGCTGTTTGGCCAGCGCGATCTCGCGCTGCTGGTTCAGGCCGAAGCGCACCACCATCAGGCAGGTGCCGACCATGTGGCCGATCACGGCCGCGTCGGTCACCGCCAGCACCGGCGGCGTATCGATGATGACGATGTCGTAGTTCGGTCCGACCTGTTCCAGCAATTCGTTGAACGCCGGATTCATCAGCAACTCGGAGGGATTCGGCGGAATCGCACCGCGCGAAATGAACGACATGTTGTCGGCGCCCGCGACCTTGCGGATCGCTTCTTCCAGCGGGATCTGTCCGGCGATCAATTCCGACAGGCCGCCTTCCGAACGCACGCCCACCGCATGGTGCAAGGTGCCGCGGCGCATGTCCGCGTCGATCAGCAGCACGCGTTGGCCGGCCTGCGCCATCGTCACTGCGAGGTTGGCGCAGACGAAGGTCTTGCCGACGCCCGGGCTCGGCGCGGAGATCATCAACAGGTTGTTCTTCGTCTTGAAGCGCGCGAAGTGCAGGCTCGTGCGCAGGCTGCGCAAGGCTTCCATCGCAAGGTCGGTCGGCGAGCTGAGTGCGAGCAGGCGCTGGTGCCCGTTCGCGAAGCGCTGCGGATTGACGGTGAGTTCGCGGCCGCGTTCGCTGTAGGGGATCGACGCGTAGACCGGCAGGCCGAGCAGTTCGATGTCGGCCGGATCTTCGACGCCGCGACGCATCATCTGGCGCAGCAGCACGAAGCCGAACATGAGCAACGCACCGAGCAGCGTTCCGCCGGCGATCACCGGGATCGGCTTCGGCCACGCGGGGCTTTCGTAGTCGACGGCGGCCGGATCGATCACGCGCGCATTGCCGATCGCGCTGGCGCGCGCGATGTCGAGCTGCTGCGCCTGGTCGAGCAGGCTGGCGTAGGTCTGGTTGGTGACTTCCACGTCGCGCGTCAGGCGGAACAGGTTCTGCTGCGTTTCCGGCAAGGCGGCGATCTGGCCGCGCAACTGGCCCTTCTGCGCTTCGAACTGGCCGATCTGCGCGAGCAGCGCTTTGTAGGTCGGATGGTTCGGGGTGAAGCGGCTTGCGAGGTCGGCCTGCTGGATCCGCAACTGGCTGATCGCCGAGTCGATCGACACCGTCTGGTTGAGCAGCGACTGGTTCTGCACGGTGACATCGAGCGTCTGCGTGCGCGTCTGGTATTCGGTCAGCGCGGCCTGCGCCTTGTCCAGTTCCTTGCGCACGATCGGCAGCTGGCGCTTGACGAACTGCAGGCGCTTGGCCGCTTCGGCCGAATTGCGCGCCACGTTCTGGTGCACGTATGCACGGCTGATCTGCTCGAGCACCGAGCGGGCGAGGATCGGGTCTTCGCTCTGGTAGCTCAGCGCGATCACGCCCGAATCGCGGCCCTGCTCGCTCGCGCTGATGTCCTTGCGCAGTTGCGAGAGGATCGCCAGCGTGTTCAAGCGCGTGACGTCAAAACGCATGCCGGGGTTGGCGGCCATGCCGCGCACCAGCACGTTGACGCCCGCGGCCTGCGCCGGCTTGCCGACGATGCCGTTGACGAGCACGTCGCCGTCCGGGTCGTACAGCGTGTAGTGGTTCGAATCACCGGCGACGAGCTTGAGCGGCTGGTCGACGAGTTCGGCCGGCACGTCCAGGCGCGAGATCGACACGCTGTCGCCGCCCCAGCCGTAACGCGACAGGCCGAACCACGGCGAGTTGACGTCGTTCGGGCGATCGGAGGAGAAGTTGCGCGCGATGTAGTTGCCGAACACCGGGAAGCGCGCCGGCTTGACCTGCACGTCCAGGTCCAGGTTGTCGAGCGCTTCGCTGAGCACGCTGCGCGAGGTGAGCAACTGGATTTCGGTGGCGGCCGGGGATTCGGCGGCGGTGGATTGCGCGGCCGAATTCGCCGACAGGCCCGGGAAGGTCGGCGTGCGCCGCTCGACCTGCACCGTGGCGTTGGCTTCGTACTTCGGCGTGGCGAGGACGCAATACAACACGCTCGCCAGGAAGAACATCAATGTGCCGAAGAGGATCGCTTTCTTGTGGTCGCCCACCGTCGTGAACAGCGTGCGCAGGTCGAGCTCCTCGTCGCGCACCGAGGTGGGCGCGATGTGGGGAGGCGGCGTCGTGCGGTTGGAGAGGTAGGTCGCCATAAATCTCGCTCAGGAAAATGAAAGGCATCGGTGCGCAGGCATCGACGTTGGAACATCCTTGCTCCGCGGGGACGGCCGTATCAGCCGCCGCCCCGCGTCGTTGCCGGCCCCCTGCCGGCCCCCGTTCGCGGGCTGTCAGGAAACCTCGCGGACCCGTTCGGCGCCGGCCGCGAAGCGCGGCAGCTCGCCTGCCGGCAGCAACGGCACGACCGCGGCCGGGCTGGGCCGCATGGCGGCCAGCGCTTCCACGATCCGCTCGCACGCATCCACGCGCGGCCGCTCGTCGTTGCGCAGGGTTTCCCACGCACGGCGATCGGAGAGGAGGTTGAGTACGACATCGGAGATCGTCTGCTCGTGAACGTCGATGCGGCGGACGTTCGGAACCTCGCTGGTGAGCGGTCCGGCGAGGCTGGGCTCCCCAGCGGCGTTCAGCAGCAGGACAGGCTTCCCGAGCGGGGCGACCTCGGCCGCGCACTCTCCGGAGACGGCCAGGCAGAGATAGGCCGCGTCGGCCAGGTAGGCGAACCCGAGGTAATCGCCCGGGGCGACCAGATGGATGTTGGCGAAGGCGCCGAGCATGCCGTCGATGCCGTCCATGTTCCGCGAGGGCGGGAGCAGGCAGACCACGTCCAGGTCCGGCCGGCGCAGGGCGATGCGGCGCAGCGCGCGGGCCAGCGGCTCCAGGCGTTCGCCCATCTTCTCGCGGCCCAGGACCAGCAGCATCGGCGCGTTCTCGCGCAGGAAACCGAAGCGTTGGGTGAGTTCTCGATTCAACACGCCGTTCTCGTGGAGGCGATCGACCGCCGTGTGCAGCGTGCGCGCGGCCGGATCGCCGGTCATCAGCACGCGGTCGAAGGGCACGCCGTCGGCCACGAGCGAGCGGCTCATCGACTCGGTCGCGGTGAAATGCATCGCGGCAAGCGAGCTCATCACCTTGCGGCCCGCGTCGTGCGAGGCACGCAGCACGGCGCCCGCCGGTTCGACGCATGCAACCGGAATGTGCTGGTAGGTCGCCGCGAGCATGGTCGCAACGCTGGTCGGCGCGCCGGCGGGCACCACCACGATGTCGGGATGAAAGTCGCTGAGCACGCGGTCGAGCGTGCCGAGCGCGGCGGACGTCACTTGCGCGACGTCGTCGCCTTCCGACAGCGTGATGCGCACGTCGGCGGACAAATCGAACAGGTCGAGCACGCCTTCGGAATGGCTGTCGGCCTGCGCGGCGACGCACACGCGTGTTTCGAAGCGCGCATCGCGCGACATCTGTTCGACGATCGGGGCGATCTGCGCGGCATCGATGGAAGCGCTGAGCACGTAGAGCGCCTTGGTGACGCCCGACCCTGACGGCTGGGCGTAGATCGGCGCACGGTCTTCCACCGTGGCCTGCGGCGCAACGGCCACCGCCACGACGCGCTGCGGCAGGAGGGTGGCCAGCGCGTTGATCGCCTGCTGCAACTTCGACAGGTAAAGCGCGAACACGAAGACGAAAGCACCCAGGCTGGCCATCTCCGGCAGACCGCGCAGCAGGTAGCCGATGCAGCCGAGCGTCAGACCCGCCGCGACGATGATGCCGAGCGTGGCGCGCGCCGAGAAGCCGGCGTCGCACAACAGGTGATGCAGATGCTGGCGGTCGGGCTCGAACGGCGAGCGCCCCAGCTTCCGGCGGCGATGCATGACGCCCAGGGTATCCATTACCGGGATCGCCACGCACCACAGCGTGTCGACCGGCGCGAGCACGCCGACCTTGCCGTGGCTCAGGTAGATCAGCGACCACGCCATCAGGAAGCCGATGAGCGTGCTGCCCGCATCGCCCATGAAGATCTTGCGGCCGTCGGGCCAACCGAGGTTGACCGCCAGGTAGGGCACGAGCGCCGCGAACAACACCTGCAGCAACAAGACCACGCCCAGCGCCGGCCAACCGGAGGCGGCGAACAACAGGATCGAACCGATGCTCACCATCGCCATGCCCGCGGCGAGGCCGTCGATGCCGTCCATCATGTTGAACGCGTTGACCAGGCCGATGACCGCGACGATCGTGATCGGGATGCCGAGCAGGCCGAGCTGCAGGTCGATGCCGTCGCCGAGCAGGTGACCCGCGCTATCGAGATAGATGCCGGTGGCGCCGATGACCAGCCACGCCGTGCTCGCCTGGATGATCAGGCGCGACTTGACGCTCATGTTGTTCAAATCGTCGACCGCGCCGGTCATGACGATCAGCGCGCAGGGCACGAGCAGGCTCGCGACGAACGCGTCCACGTATCCGAGGTAGGTCAGGCCCGCCACCGTGCCGAGGAAAAAGCACAGCCCGCCGATCAGGGGCACGCGGCCCTTGTGCGCCTTGCGTCCGCCCGGCTTGTCGACGAGACCGAGTCGCTTCGCCACGGGGCGAAGCGAAAAGATCGCGAAGAGGGTGACAGCCAATGCAATCGCACTCGCGGCCACCAGTTTTGCTTCTTCCATGTGCGCCTCTCGATGACCGGGTCATGGGGCGCCGAACTCTCGTCGTCCGCCCCCTTCCCTGCCGCAAGCACTCCGTTAACTCCGGGTGCAACGCGACAGGTTCGAAAAGGCTATGGATGAGGACTTGACGAAAAGATGAAGAAAAACAGTTAAATGCCGATCGAGGCCTGCCGATCGTCGAATCGTTCAGCAACGTTCGTCTGCTTGGCCGGTGCCGCGGCCGACGTCCGTTTACCGCAACGAGCAGGCCTAAAGGTGCATTCGCCAGGCGTACAGCATGCGGTCGATGCGGCGGTAGGCCTCCTCGAAAACCGGCATGGTCTTACCGTAGGGGTCGGGCACTTCGTCGTCGCCTTCCCACTTGCCCAACAGGAAGGTCTTGCCCCGAGCCTGCGGGGCGATCGCATGGATCGCGCCGATATGACGCCTCTGCATCGCAAGCACGAGATCGGACTGCGAAATCATCGCTTCGGTGACCTGCCGCGCAGAATGCCCCTGCGCCGTCAGGCCGTGATCGACCAGCACGCGCTCGGCGAGGGGGTCGATCGGATTGCCGACCAGCGCGGCCAGGCCCGCCGATTCCACGCGCACCTCCTCGCCCCCGCCGAGATGCTTGCGGAGCACCACTTCGGCCATGGGCGATCGGCAGATGTTGCCGACGCAGACGATCAGGATGCGATGGATCATGATTCGCGCAGTCTACGGCCTTAGCGAGGACTCCCGATGGAACCCGTCCTGCCCCTGAACCACCCGCTGACACTGGTCCACGTCGCGCTCAGCCTGATCGCCATCCTGACGGGGCTGGTCGTCGCCAGGGGCCTGCTCGCATCGCAATTGATGCCGCGATGGACGCACTGGTTCCTGTGGACCACGGTCGCCACGACGGTCACGGGCTTCTTCTTCCCGTTCCGCGGATTCACGCCCGCCTTCGGCACCGGCATCGTGTCGACGCTCGTCCTGGTGCCCACGCTGTTCGCACTCTACGGCCGGCACATGACCGGCGCGTGGCGGTGGATCTTCGCCGTCGGCGCGATGATCTCGCTGTACCTCAACGTGTTCGTGCTCGTGGCGCAGTTGTTCCTGAAAGTGCCGGCCCTGCACGCGCTGGCACCGACGCAGGCCGAACCGCCGTTCGCCATCGCGCAGGGCGTGGTGCTGGTGGTGTTCGTCGTTTTGACGATCTTCGTCGTGCGGCGGTTCCACCCCGCGAGATGAAACAAAAAAACCCCGCTTGCGCGGGGCTTTGGAGTGACGGCGTGCGATGCGTTACTGCGTGCCGGTCGCCGCGGGAAGCTCGATCACGAACCTGCTGCCCTGCCCCGTGCCTTCGCTGATCACCTGGATGCGCCCGCCGTGCGCATCGACCAGCGCTTTGACCAACGGCAAGCCGATGCCCAATCCACCGGTGCGATCGGCCGATCGCTTCTCCTGCGCGAACTGGACGAACAGGTTCGGCATGAGCTCCGGGCCGATGCCATGGCCGTTGTCCGCCACTTCCAGCCGGACGTGGCTGTCGCAAAGCGCGAGCGAGACTTCGATCGTGCCGCCGCGCGGCGTGTAGCGGATCGCATTCGACAGCAGGTTGGAGAGCATCTGCGTCAGGCGCGTGGCGTCGCCGGTGACGAACGCCGATGTCTCCGGGAGGTTCACGTTCAGCGCATGCGCGCGCTCGCTGGCTTTATTCCGCATCTGGTCGACGGCGCCCCGCACGACGGCACACAAGTCCACGCGTTCGGATTTCAGCGTGAGCAGCCCGTTGCCGATCCGCGTGATATCCATCAGGTCTTCGACCATCGACGACATTTGCTGCGCCTGCCGCGCGATGACGTCGACGCATTTCATGGCACAGTCGTCGTGAGAGACGAGATGGCGCAGCACCTGGGCGGCGGTGTGGATCGGCGCCAACGGGTTGCGCAATTCGTGCCCGAGCACGGCGAGGAACTGGTCCTTGCGCGCATTCGCCTCGCGCAGGCCCTGTTCCGCCCGCACGCGATCGGTAACGTCCGAGCCCTGCGTGAAAACACCCCACACGCTCCCGTCGTCATCGACGATCGGCTGGTGGACGAAGTCGACGTAGAAGGTGTCCTGCGCCGCATGGCCGGCGGTGCGCGCCAGTCGGACCGGCATGGCGCGACCGACGAAGGATTCGCCCGTCGCGTAGACGTTGTCGAGCAATGCGAGATAGCCCTGGTCCACGATTTCCGGAAGCACGTCCCGCACTGCACGTCCCAACATGTCGACATCCGAAAGCCCGATCAGGTTTTCGAACGCGCCATTGACGATCGCATACTCGTGCGTCGGCCCCTGCGTGATGCACATGAAGCCAGGCGCCTGCTTGAACATGCGTTGCAAGCGATCCAGTTCGGACCGCCGCCGCGCGTGCGCCTGCATCTCCTTCGTGCGCTCGGCCAGGACGCACATCAGACCGCACACCTTTCCGTCATCGGCCTGGACGGGCGTGTACGAAAAACTGAAATACGTCAGTTCGTCGTAGCCGTGCCGTTGCAACACGAATGGCAGGTCTTCGAAGTAATGCGCCTCGCCATCGCGGATCGAGGTCGTCACCAAAGGCTCGATGTCTTCCCAGACTTCCGGCCAGACCTCGGCCATCGGCATGCCGAAACCCGCCGGATGCTTGATGCCGATGACCGGAAGGAAGGCGGCGTTGTAGAAGAAGCGGCGATCGGGCCCCCATACCAGGTATTGCGGGCGGCGGCTGCGCTTGAGGAGTGCAAGGAACGCGTCGAGCGCGGGTGGCCACGTGGATCGGCCGCCAAGGGGCGTGTCTTCCCAGGCCACTGCATCGAGCAGTGCATCGAAATCGAAGGTCATCTGGACTCGCGGGGGTAGGCCGATTGGAGGAGGCCTCCTGCCGCGTGGATTATCCCTCTCCGAGGGGACAGAGGACTGTAGTGCGGGAGGCGCGAAAGTGATCCCCCCGGAAACGGGGGGGCAGTAAACGCGCCTTGACCGAAAACGGTCACTCGGAGCGCGAATGGCAGTCCTGATGCATCAACCAATCGATCGCTGCATCCAACGTCGGGCCACCGTAACCGGTGTCTTCGTCCGGCAGAACTACATCGACATACTTCTTGCCGGTGCGATCGACGCCCCACCCGTCCGTCATCACGATCACAGCGCCATCCGACAGGGTCATCGGATCGTTTCCGGTCACATACCCTCCGGTCGGCGATCCGAAAAAACGGGTGTTCGCACGGCCCTTGAACGACATCGCCGTCAATTCGCCGGAACTGGCGGTGCGTGTGCCGAGCAGGACGGCGACGGGCAAGGTTGCTGCCTTTTTCGGCGCTACGTTCGCGAAAGCCGCATTTGTCTCGAGCGCATCCCCGCCCTTGAGCCCCCAGTACGTCATGTGCCCGTCGGCATACTCGAACCTTCCGAGGTTGCCATCGTCGAGCAATGGACTTAGCGCACTCAGCATCGGATACATGTTGCCGCCGCCATTCGACCGCAGGTCGAGGATGAACCTGCACACGCCCTCGGCCTGCAGCCCCGCGATCCTGCTGCGCCCATGGTCCACGTACTGCCTGGCCCACGCGTCCGGGCCCTGGAAGCCATACAGACGCACGAGCCCCACTCCGTTGGCGAGCTTTGCCACTTCCGCAAGCGCCAGTGGTGGTGCAGTCGCCGAACTTGTCGAAACACCGGTGGCTTCCGCCTTTGCGGCATCGGGATCCATGAACCTGGTGTGCTTTTCGCCAAGCGCCTCGATGATCAGTTGGATCGCCGGATAGGTATCGCGCGGCGTCCTGGCCCCGGCTGCGGTGGCATGGGCCTTCGCCGTCAACGCAGGCCAGTCCATCTTTCCCGCATTGATGTGCGACTTGCGAAACAAGGCGATCGCTTCGTCGAGATACGCCTTGGCTTCGGGCGCCATGGAGGACGCTGGCGCCGCGGGAACGGCTTTGGTTTCCGCGAATGCCGACGGCACCAGCGACGCCAACGCAACGAGCATCAAGAGATTGCGGCCACGCATTGGATCCTCCCCGGCGGAAGCGCCATGACCGTCGGAACGCGGCAAGACATCGGTTGCGGTCACGCCTGTCGGGAAAAGAAAAAGGGCCTGCAAGGTTGTGCCTTGCAAGCCCTCGTTCTTCTGGTGCCGGAAATAGGAATCGAACCTACGACCTACGCATTACGAAGACGGGCCACTCCCTCGACTCCGGCCACGAGCGGTCAGCGCCCGACTCGCGCCTGCAATGCCGGCGGATAACGATCCCCCTCTATCTTCACCTGCGCGAGAACCTGCGCGATTTCGTCGAGGTCCATGGCTGACAGCGTTATGCCCTCGGCCCCAAGGTTCTCTTCAAGGCGATGGAGCTTGGTCGTCCCGGGGATCGGCACGATCCAAGGCCGCTGTGCGAGCAGCCACGCGATCGCGACCTGCGCTGGTGTCGCGCGCTTGTCTTCGGCGATCTTGCCGAGCAATTGGATCAACACCTGGTTGGCTTGCAGTGCTTGTGGAGAGAATCGCGGCACGACGCTGCGGAAGTCATCGCTCCCGAACGTCGCATCGGCGCGGATCGTGCCGGTTAAGAAGCCTTTGCCCAGCGGGCTGAAGGGCACGAAGCCGATCCCCAGTTCCTCAAGGGTCGGAAGCACCCGCTCTTCCGGCTCACGCCACCAGAGGGAGTACTCGCTCTGCAACGCGGCCACGGGTTGCACCGCATGAGCACGACGAATCGAGTCGACGCCCGCCTCAGACAATCCGAAATGCTTGACCTTGCCTTCCGCGATCAAGTCTCGAACCGTGCCCGCGACATCCTCCATCGGCACGTTCGGATCGACACGATGTTGGTAGAACAGGTCGATGCGATCGGTGTGCAACCGCTTCAGCGCGGCGTCTGCCACCACTCGGATACGCTCCGGCCGGCTGTCCATGCCTTGCGTCGGATCGCCGTTGGTGAACCCGAACTTGGTCGCGAGTACGACCTCGTTACGCACAGGCGCCAATGCTTCTCCCAACAGTTCCTCGTTATCGCCCTGGCCGTAAGCTTCGGCGGTGTCGAAGAACGTCACGCCACGCTCGAATGCACCGCGGATCAGCGCGATGCCGTCGGTCTTTTCCACCGCGGGTCCGTAGGCGTGGCTCAAGCCCATGCAGCCCAGGCCGATGGCGGAGACTTCGAGGTTGCTGTTGCCGAGTTTGCGCGTCTTCACTTGCGATCTCCCGCAGGTTGTTGCATGTGGTGATCCAGCGCTTCACTTGCGCGCCTCGCGGCTTCCGTCTCGCCAGCGTCGGCGAGCACGTTCGTCAAACCACGCAACTGGTGGGTCGTGAGGCCGACGCGCATGCTCGCTGCCATGTGCGAAAGCAACTGCGGTTCTGCACCCGGCGTGGCTGCGAGCGCGCCGACGGTGGCAAGTTCACGGCTTTGCCAATCTAGGTTGTCGCGCTCGAAGACGTCGCCGAACAGGTGCGCTTGAAGGTATCGTTTGATGACGGGCGCGAACTCGAACAGCGGACCCCCAACGGGCGCGCCCGAGATGCGCGTCTGGTTTGCTGTGCCTGCCGCGAGCAAGGCGTCGCCGGTTGGGATCGTGCGTGACGGCTCTCGCCCGGGCGCGTCTTCAATGCCGCGCTGCTTACGCTCGCCGACGACTTTCATCAGCGCGCCGAGTGCGTTGAGGCTGCGCGGGAAGCCCGCATAGGCGTAGAGCTGCACCAGGACTTCTTTGGCTTCGCTGATAGTCAGGCCCGCGTCGAGTCCTCGATTTAGGGCGGCTTCGAGGGCGGGCAGGTCGCTCCTTGCCATCGCAGCGCCGATAAGCGGGATCGCCCTCTGCCTGGAAGTTAGCGACTCGGCTTCCGGCTGCGTAATCGCCTCGCGTGCGCCGTACTCCGCGTCGGTTACCTTTTCCATCCACTCCACGTTCTTGCCGTCCACCGCGCCGGTGATCGCGAGGTGTTTCATCGGCGTCGAAGGCGCCGCACCATGCCAATGCTTGACGCCAGGCGGGCACACGATGACGTCTCCCGGATGGATTTCCTGCACGGGCTTGCCCCACTCCTGCGTCAGGCCGACACCGGACACCACGACCAAGCGTTGCCCCGCGGGATGCGTGTGCCACGCGGAGCGCGCGCCCGGCGCGAAGCTCACATACGCAGCGGAGGCGTTGATGTTCGGGTCGGGCGGAAACAGCGGGTCGACCCGCACGTTGCCGGTAAAGTATTCCACGGGCCCGACCGTTGCCGCTTGCGCACCTGCGCGCGTGATCTGTTGCGCCGCGTCGGCCACCATCGGCGTGACCGTAGATAGCGCGAGTCCCAACAGCATCTTCATGGTCCCGCTCCTCAAAGGGTTCTCGTGTAGAACGCGGTCAGCTTGCCAATCGCAGCGTCCACGTATTTCGGCACCCAGTACGTTTCGATGTGCGTCGCGCCGTCGATTTTGAACAGATCCTTGTCTTGCGTGCCGGTCGCCTTGGCGAAAGCTTGCTCGGACATGTACAGGCTGTCAGCTTTGCTGCCCGCGATCATCAACAGCGGTTGATCGATGAGCTCGATCTGGTCGGTGGCATCGAAGCGCATCAAGTCCAACAGGCTGCTCGTCGTGTACTTGAAGGTCGAGTTGGGATGCGCGTGCGTCTTCCAGTAGTAGACGTATCCCTGTCGATAGAGATCGAATGGCAACTTGGCGATCTGTTCGTCCGTCAGATTGGCGTCGCCTGAATAGAGCACTTCTCCACCGGCGGCTTCCTGCGCGCGAGCCGCCGATGCCTGTCGCATCCGCTCGTTGATCGTCGCGAGCTGCGAGTCCATGTAGCCGTTCCGACGCACCCGGCCGGAGTTGAACATGCTCAGTGTTGCGACTGCCTTGAAGCGCTTGTCCGTCTGCGCCGCCGCCAGCGAGTACCCGCCGCCGCCGCAGATGCCAAGCAGGCCCAGGCGGGTCGCATCGACCCCCGGATAGCGCGTGATGTAGTCGGCCATCCCATGGATGTCTTCGATGCGATACGCCGGCTTGTCGACGCTGCGCGGTTGCCCGCCACTCGCGCCCTGGTATGCGGCGTCCGCGGTGATCGTGATGTAGCCCGCTTCGGCCAGACGCTGCGCGTACAGGCCCGCCGCCTGTTCCTTCACGCCGCCGTTCGGGTGCGCGACCACGACCGCGGGGTAAGTGTTCTTCGCGTCATAGTTCGCGGGTGTGTAGACATTCGCCGCGATGCGCAGGCCGTTGAGCTCGTAGGTGACCGGGTGGATGTTGACGTGGCCTGCCACGTTTTCCGTGATCGCGCCGTCGTATGCGAGCGTGTAAGGGTTCCCTCGGTAGTCGGCCGCGGCGGCTTCGCGTGCCGCGAATGCCAACACCACGGCGAGCAGGGTGATCTTGAGTGTGTACTTCATGCCGGCGCTCCCGACTGCTTGCGACGCACGCTGAGGAACTCGACCATCTTTGGATCGCGATGATCGAAAAACAGGCTCTGCCCGGTGTCGAGCGTCGTGATGGCGGCCATCTCCTCCGGCGCCAGATCGAAACCGAAGATGTCGAAGTTCTCGGCGATCCGATCCGGCTTGATCGATTTTGGAATCACGACGATCCCGCGCTGTGTGAGCCAGCGCAGCACAACTTGCGCGACGCTCTTGCCGTGCCGCTGCGCGATTCCGGCGAGCACCGGGTTGTGGAACATGTCATTGCGGCCTTCCGCGAAAGGCGCCCACGACTCGTGCTGGATACCGCGCTCCTTGAGCAACTCGCCTGCAACCATCTGCTGCTGGTAAGGGTGCGTCTCGATCTGGTTCACCGCAGGCGGTACGCGGTGGTGCACCAACAGGTCGATGAGCCGATCGGGCTGAAAGTTGCTTACGCCAATCGCGCGCAGCGTGCCCGCGTCATTGAGGGCCTCCATCGCCCGCCATGCGCCGTGCACGTCGTGGTATGGCTGGTGGATCAGGTAGAGGTCGAGGTAGTCGAGTTGCAGTCGCGCAAGGGATTGGGCGACGGCGCGCTTCGCGCCGGCCTCAGTCGCGTCGTCGATCCACAACTTGGTGGTGACGAATAGCTCCTCGCGCGGCACGCCGCTGGCCTTGAGTGCGCGGCCCACGGCTTCTTCGTTGCCGTAAATCGCCGCGGTGTCGACGAGGCGATAGCCGACGCGCAGCGCTTCAAGCACGCTCGCCTCGGTATCGGCGTCCGTCATCTGGTAGACGCCGAAGCCGAGAATCGGCATCTGGACGCCATTGTTGAGCGTGACCGTTTGCATCAGTCGCTCCGGGATTGGTGTTGGGGGACTGCCATCTTTCTCCCGTCAGCCATACGGATAAAGTGGTAAAAGCCGATTGTCCCTATGCGCAGGATTCATCAATGGAGCGGCAGAACCTCTCGGACCTGGTCGCCTTCCTCGCGGTCGCCGAAGAACGAAGCTTCACGAAGGCGGCCGCCAAACTCGGCACGTCGCAGTCGTCCATCAGCCATACGGTGCGGCGCCTGGAAGCGCGTCTGGGTGTGCGGCTGCTCTCGCGCAGCACGCGCAGCGTGTTGCCTACGGCCGCTGGCGACGAGCTCATCGCGACCCTCAAACCGGCGCTTCAGGACATCGACGCGAAGATAGGCGCGCTGGGTGAGCTTCGTGAGAAGCCGGCTGGACTCGTACGCATTACGACAAGTCGACACGCTGCCCAGACCGTGCTGATCCCGAAGCTGTCACCGCTGTTGTCGGAGTACCCGGACATCCACGTCGAGCTGAGCCTGGATGCCACGTTGGTCGATATCGTTGCGGACCGCTTCGATGCCGGCGTTCGGCTCGGCGAGCAACTCGCCAACGAAATGATCGCAGTCCGGATCGGCGGCGACTTGCGCCAGGCCGTGGTGGGCTCGCCCGACTACTTCAAACGGCATCCGATTCCCCAGACACCGAACGACCTCACTGCCCATCGTTGCATCAATCTGCGCATGCCGACGCGCGGCGGCCTGTATGCGTGGGAGCTGTCGCGCGATGGTCGCGACGTCAACGTGCGCGTGGAGGGGCCGATGATCGTCAACGATTCGATCGTTGCGCTCGACGCGGCGGTGAACGGCGTCGGGCTGGCCTTTCTGATGGATGACCTTGTCTCGCAGGCAGTCGCCGATGGCCGCTTGGTTCGCGTACTCGAAGATTGGTGCGAGCCCTTCGCCGGCTATCACCTGTACTACCCGAGTCGCCGCCAACCTTCGCTTGCGTTCTCGCTGGTGGTCGACGCCCTGCGCCACGGATGAGTGTCGATTGATGCGAGCGGTTCATGACCGCATCCAGTCCAGCCTACTCAATCGCCATGAGCGCAGTGCCTAACATCGATCTCCTGTCACGCAGGACGAGGAGAAGCCCATGGCGCGCCACGAAGCCGATAACGGTCGCCGCAATTTCCTGATGGGAGCCGCGGGGCTCGCCGCCGCGCCGCTGGTTGCCGGCGGGGCCCGCGCTGCCAGCGGAGCTGCTGCTTCTGAGACGCGGCTTTCCCGACGTCGCAAGCTCGGCGCGCTGGAAGTTTCGAGCATCGGTCTCGGCGTGCAGAACATGAGTCGCACGTACCAGACGACGGTGCCGACGCGATTGGAGATGCACAACATCATCCGCACCGCATTCGATCGCGGCGTGACCTTCTTCGACGCCGCCGAGGCTTACGGCCCACATGAGGTGGAACGCATCCTGGGCGAAGGCATCGCGCCGTTCCGCAACGATGTTGTGATCACGTCCAAGTTTGGCTGGAACATCGACCTGAAAACTGGCGCGCGCGGGCCCGGGCTCAACAGTCGTCCCGACCACATCAAGTTGGCTGTCGACGGAATGCTCAAGCGGCTGCGCACAGACCGAATCGATTTGCTCTACCAGCACCGCGTCGATCCCGCGGTGCCGATCGAAGACGTCGCCGGCGCCATCAAGGAACTAAAGCTACAAGGCAAGGTGCTGCACTGGGGGCTCTCCGAAATGGGACTGGGCACGCTGCGGCGCGCGCACGCCGAGTTGCCACTCACCGCCGTGCAGAACGAATACTCGATGCTGTGGCGCGGCCCCGAACAAGAAGTGATCCCGCTGTGCGAGGAACTGGGTATCGGCTTCGTGCCGTGGAGCCCGCTCGGCGTCGGATTCCTCACCGGGGCAATCGACGAGAAGACGCGCTTCGCCGACGGCGACATCCGCAAGATCGAGGGCCGGTTCTCGCCCGAAAACGTGCCGCACAACCTGACGCTGGTTGCGCTCTTGCAGGAGTGGGCTCGTCGAAAGCAGGCGACGCCGGCGCAAATCGCGCTCGCGTGGCTGATGGCACGCAAGCCCTGGATCGTGCCTATCCCGGGGACGACGCAGATGGCCCACATGGTCGAGAACATCGGCGCAGACAAAATTGCATTTAGCGCGGTGGACCTTGAAGAGCTCGATTCCGCGCTTGCGAAGATCGCGATTCAAGGTGAGAGATTGCCGCCAGCCGTACAGGTCTTCAGCGGAGTAGAAGCGCCCACCTCTTAGCGCGCATTACGAACGTTGTATTGGTAACGCGTGGGCTATTCGCGCTTTGCCACTGTCGTCATGCTGAGCTTGAACGTGCATACCCACTCGGACGCCGGCCTGACGGTGACGCTGCATCGCGCCTCGAGTTCCGATTGTAGGCTTGGGCTGTGCGGCACGACGATGTAGCCGCTTTGATGATCGCCGACCATCAGGCAGTCCCTGCCCTCTGCCATGTGCAGTGCCACGAGCAGACATAAACAGGCATCCAACTTGTCCTGGTCTCTCTTGCCCGGGCGATCCTTGTCGTGCGCCTCGTCGATCCAGCGAGCAATCCCGCCAAGATCCCGCTCTTGAAATGCAGCGGACGCCATGGTGCAAACGTACTGCCAATCTTCCAACGAAAACGTCTTCTTGCGCTCCGGGTTGTACTTCGGAAGGCGCCCGGCATGCCGCAGATCCTCCCGGAGCCAGCCAAGCGCGATGAGCACCAGGACCGGGTAGGTTTCAAAGACAACGGCGTCGTCACCGGGTCGGGGAGTCAACGGGTCGGCGGCGCCGCCGAATTGGTCGATGAAGGTCCAAACTGGCGCGCCTTCGCCAAACATGTCTGCTCGTGCGGTGTTGGCAGGCTGCATGCCCCCATGGCGAAGGCTCACGCTGGAAGAAACGATGTTCTCGACAGGTCGCTGACCTGCGCTGTTGTTCACGATCGTCGGCTGGTCGAGCAGGATGACCGTGGAGACCGGAGATAGTTCGGCCTGCCATCTGCGAATCGCATCTTCAGCTTCACGGAAGTTTGCGATTTGCGGATCGCCTAGTACCCGGAACGCGCCATCATCGTTTTGGATGGCGGCGACGATCGCCCCGCGCTTTCCCGGGGTCCAGGCCGAATCAAATCCAACTAGCAGGTTCGCCATTCCAAATCCCTTCTGCGGAAGATTCCCGGGATTGCCACAGCGAGAATGCATCAACGTAGAGAGACTTGCGGCTACCCATTTCAGGGGTGGACGCATGGACCCCAATTGGACCCCAGCAAGCGCAAAGAAAAAGGGCCTGCAAGGTTGTGCCTTGCAAGCCCTTGTTTCTACTGGTGCCGGAAATAGGAATCGAACCTACGACCTACGCATTACGAATGCGCCGCTCTACCAACTGAGCTATTCCGGCTGAGCCGTGAATTCTAGGGGCCGGCGGGGGGCCGGGTCAATGTCACTCGACCAGCGTCAGCCGCAATTCCTTCGGCAGCGCGAACACCATGTCCTCGGGTTTTCCGTCCAGTTCACGCACGCCGCCGGCGCCGAGCTCGCGCAGGCGCGCGATCACGCCCCGGACGAGCACGTCGGGGGCCGAGGCGCCCGCGGTCACGCCGATGTGGCGGCGGCCGACCACCCAGCGCGGGTCGATTTCGCTCGCGCCGTCGATCAGGTGGGCTTCCACGCCCTCGCGTTCGGCCAGTTCGCGCAGGCGGTTGGAGTTGGAGCTGTTGGGCGAACCGACGACGAGCACGAGGTCGCAGGCGGCCTGCGTGAGTTCGCGCACCGCGTCCTGGCGGTTCTGCGTGGCGTAGCAGATGTCGTCGTTCTTCGGGCCCTGGATCTGCGGGAAACGCACGCGCAGGGCATCGATGATGCTGCGCGTGTCGTCGACCGAGAGCGTGGTCTGCGTCGTGTACGCGCAGTTGGTCGGCTGTGCGATGTCGAGCGTGGCGACGTCATCGATGTCTTCGACCAGGTAGATCCGGCCGCCACCGGCCTGCATGTTCCACTGCCCCATCGTGCCTTCCACTTCCGGGTGGCCGGCGTGGCCGATCAGCACCATGTCGCGGCCGGCGCGGCATTGGCGCGCGACTTCGAGGTGGACCTTGGTCACCAACGGGCACGTGGCGTCGAAGACTTTCAACCCGCGGCGCGCGGCTTCCTGGCGCACGGCCTGCGAAACACCGTGCGCGGAAAAGATGACCGTCGCGTTGTCGGGCACCTCGTCGAGTTCTTCGACGAAGATCGCGCCGCGATGCTTGAGGTCGTCGACCACGAAGCGGTTGTGCACCACTTCATGGCGGACGTAGATCGGCGCGCCCAGCAATTCGAGGGCGCGCTTGACGATCTCGATCGCGCGGTCGACGCCGGCGCAGAAACCGCGCGGATTGGCCAGCAGAATGTCCATGGGACGGATTATCGCGCTTCCGGCGCCCGCTTGCCTTGCAGCAAGCCGAACAGGGCGATGCCGATGGCCCCGACCACGATCGCCGAGTCGGCCACGTTGAAGGCCGGCCAGGCGTGGTCGCGCCAATGCCACTGGATGAAATCGACCACGTGGCCGTGGCGCAGGCGGTCGATCACGTTGCCCAGCGCGCCGCCGATCACCAGCGCGAAGGGCACTGCGGTGCGCCAGTCGCGCCGCGGGGTACGCGCCAGCCAGAAGGCCAGCAGGCCGCTGATCACGAAGGCCAGCGCGGTGAACATCCACTTCTGCCAGCCGCCGGCGTCGCTCAGGAAACTGAAGGCCGCGCCGGTGTTGTAGCTGCGATACCAGTTCCAGAAGCCTTCGATGACGACGACCGGCTGGTATTCGGGAAGGCTGGCGAGCACCCAACTCTTCGAGAGTTGGTCCAGCACGATGATCGCGACGGACAGCAGCAGCCACGGCGTTGCGTTGGGGGAATTGCGCATCAGAAATACATCCTTGTTTCGCCGGGGCCTTCGACGTTGCTGACGCAACGCCCGCACAATTGCGGATGCGCCGCGACCGCGCCGACATCGCCGCGATGCTGCCAGCAACGCACGCACTTGGTCTTCTGCGTGGGCGCGGCGGTGATCTGCATTTCTTCGGCGTTGTCGTCGGGGTTCAAATGCACGTCGCCGCTGATCAGCAGGAAGCGCAACTCGTCGACGAGCGGCGCGAGCCAATTCTGGTCGGCGACGCCACAACGAATGCCGATCTCGGCTTCCAGCGCGGCACCGATCTGGCCATTGGCACGCATCGGCTCGAGCACCTTCGCCACGTTGTCGCGCAGCTCCAGCAGCCGATCCATGTCTTCGACAGTCAGCACCGCATCGTCGCCGAGCGGCGCCAGGCCGTCGTACCACGTGGCGAACAACACGTTCCCCTCGCGGTGGCCCGGGATCTGCGCCCACATTTCATCGGCGGTGAACGAGAGGATCGGTGCGATCCAACGCACGAAGGCTTCCGCGATGCGGTACATCGCCGACTGCGCCGAACGACGCGCGGGCGAGTCCTCGCGCAGCGTGTACAAACGATCCTTCGTCACGTCGAGATACAACGCGCCCAGGTCCACGCTGCAGAAGTTGACCAGCGCCTGCACGATTTCCGCGAAGTCGTAACGCGCATAGGCGTCGGCGATCTTCTGCTGCACCTCGAAGGCGCGATGCACGATCCAGCGGTCGAGCGCGACCATCGCATCCAGCGACGCGAGGTCGCGCGCGGGATCGAAACCATGCAGGTTGCCCAGCAGGAACCGCGCGGTATTGCGGATGCGGCGATACACATCGCCGTTGCGCTTGAGGATTTCGTCGGAAACCGAAATCTCGTTGCGGTAGTCGGTCGAAGCGATCCACAGGCGCAACACGTCGGCGCCCATCTGGTCGATCACCTTGTGCGGATCGATCACGTTGCCGAGCGACTTGGACATCTTGCGGCCGTTCTGGTCGACCGTGAAACCGTGTGTCAGCACCTGGCGATACGGCGCATCGCCGTCCATCGCCACGCCGGTCAGCAACGAGGACTGGAACCAGCCGCGATGCTGGTCGGAGCCTTCGAGGTAGAGGTCCGCGGGCTTCGCGAGCATGTCGTCAGGGCGCTGCGCGAGTACGCATTCGTGGCTCACGCCGGAGTCGAACCACACGTCCAGGATGTCGCGCACCTTTTCGTATTTCGACGCGTCGGCGCCCAACAGTTCGGCGGCATCCAGTGCGTACCAAGCATCGACGCCGGATTGCTCGACGCGATCGGCGACCTGGCGCATGAGCGCCGGCGAATCGGGATGCGGTTCGCCGGTTTCGCGATCGATGAACAGCGCGATCGGCACGCCCCAGGTGCGCTGGCGCGAGATGCACCAGTCGGGGCGGCCTTCGACCATCGCGAAGATGCGCGCTTCGCCCCAATCGGGGAAGAACTGCACGCGGCCGATCGCCGCGAGCGCATCGCGACGCAGGCCGGCCTGCTCCATCGAGATGAACCACTGCGGCGTCGCGCGGAAAGCCACCGGCGTCTTGTGGCGCCAGCAATGCGGATAGCTGTGCACGAGCGTGGAATGCGCGAGCAACGCGCCGTTCGCACGCAGTACTTCGACGAGCGCGTCGTTCGCTTTCCAGATGTGCAGGCCCGCGAGCTGCGTATCGCCTGCAGCCGGCGTCGACGGCAAGTAAACGCCGCGCCCGTCGACCGGATTCACCTGCGCCGCGGTGTAGGCATCGGTGAGCCCGTAGCGCAGGCCGACCGCGAAGTCTTCCTGACCGTGGCCGGGCGCGGTGTGCACGGCGCCGGTGCCGTCTTCGGCGGACACGTGTTCGCCGAGGATCAGCGGGATTTCGCGATCGTAGAACGGGTGTTGCAGGCGCTGGCCTTCGAGTTCGACACCCTGCGCACGGCCGTGCACGACGTAATCGTCGACGCCGTAACGCGCGAGCGCCTTTTCGGCGAGCGCTTCGGCGAGCACGAGCCACACGCGCTTGCCCTCGCGTTGTGGGCCTTCGACCAGCACGTAATCCAGTTCCGGGCCGAGCGTGACCGCGAGGCTGGCGGGCAGCGTCCACGGCGTGGTCGTCCAGATCGGCACGGCGACGTCGACGCCTTCAGGCAACGCGACGCCGAACGCCGTGGCGAGCGCCTGCGGCTGGCGCGCGCGATACGCGACATCGATCGCCGGCGAGGCCTTGTCCTGGTATTCGATCTCCGCTTCGGCCAGCGCCGAACCGCAGTCGAAACACCAGTGCACCGGCTTCACGCCGCGCGCCAGATGGCCGCGGTCGATGATCTTCGCCAGCGAACGCAGCATGTCGGCTTCGTAGCGGAAGTCCATCGTGCGATACGGGCGCTCCCACTCGCCGACCACGCCCAGGCGCTTGAAGCCCTTGCGTTGTTCGTCGATCTGCTCGGCGGCGTATTCGCGGCACTTCGCGCGGAAGGCTTCCGCGTCGAGATTCACGCCGACCTTGCCATGCTTCTTTTCGACGACCAGTTCGATCGGCAGGCCGTGGCAATCCCAACCGGGCACGTAGGGCGCATCGAAGCCGGCCATCAGCTTCGACTTCACCACGATGTCCTTGAGGACCTTGTTGACCGCATGGCCGATGTGGATCGGGCCGTTGGCGTAAGGCGGGCCGTCGTGCAGCACGAAACGCGGGCGGCCCTGCGTCTTCGCGCGGATCTGCGCGTAGAGGCCGTCGGCCTCCCAACGCTTGAGCGTTTCAGGCTCGCGCTTGGGCAGGTCGCCGCGCATCGGGAAGTCCGTCGCGGGCAGGTGGATGGTGGGCTTGTAATCCTGGGTCACGCGCAAGCCTGTTGCGAGAGGGAAGAGAGGAGGTCGCGCGCCTGGCGCGCGTCGCGATGGATCTGTTCGACCATCGCGGGCAAGTCGGTGAAGGTCGCCTCGTCGCGCAGGTGCGCCACGAATTCCACTGCGATGTGCCGACCGTACAGGTCGCCGTCGAAGTCGAACAGGTGCGCCTCGAGCAAGGGCTCCACGCCCGCGACCGTCGGGCGCGTGCCGAAGCTCGCCACCGAATCAATCGGCGCATCGCCAAGGCCATGCACGCGCGTGGCAAAGATGCCCTGCAGCGGCGGGCGGCGACGGCCGTAGCGCAGGTTCGCGGTGGGATAGCCGAGCGTGCGGCCGAGCTGCTTGCCGCGCACGACGCGGCCGGCGATCGAATAACGGCGACCGAGCAGGCGTTGCGCGGTGTCGAAGTCGCCCGCGGTCAGCGCGGCGCGGATGCGCGTGCTCGACACGCGCTCGCCGTCGACGACGACCGGATGGATCGCGTGCGCTTCGAATTCGCCGAAGGTGCGCAGCAACGCAAGGTCGCCGGCGCGGCCCTTGCCGAAACGGAAATCGGGGCCGATCCATACTTCGCGCGCGTCGAGGCGATCGATCAACACCTCGCGGACGAAGCGTTCGGCGGACATCGCAACGAGCTTCGCATCGAAGCGCAGCAGGCCGACGAGGTCGATGCCGAGATCGCGCAGGCCTTCGAACTTCGCGCGGGCGAGCGTGAGGCGCGGCGGCGGTTCGGCCGGTGCGAAGAATTCGCGCGGCAGCGGTTCGAAGCTCAGCGCGACCGCGGGCACGCCCAGCGCGCGCGCACGCTCGACGGCGCGGCGCACCAGCGCGCGATGGCCGAGATGGAGGCCGTCGAATGCGCCGATGCAGACCACGCTGCCTTGGGGGCACAAGGGCCCGCCTTCGACGTCACGGAACAGCCTGCTCATGGAACGCGGGAGTATAGCTGCCGCCCTGCCCTCCGCCCCGCGGAACACATCGATCTCAATGTTCCTTCAGGTCCGAGAGGCGGAAGCCCATCGCGACCATCGCCGCTCCGTACACCGCGACACCGCCGCCGACCAGCAGGCCGAGCCACAGGATCCGCGTGGCCACCGCGACCGTCGTGAAATCCGGCGCGATGCGCAGGCCGAGGATCAACGCCACCGTCATCGCCCCGCAGGCCACGGCCAGGCGCACCAGGAACTTGCCCCAGCCGGGCTTGCGTTCGTAAACGCCCGCTTGCCGCAGCCAGCGCCACAGCAGCAGCAAATTGAGGTAACTCGCCGCCGCCGACGCCATGCCCAGCGCGAAATGCAGGCCGGGCGTGTGCGAAAGCGCGACCAGCACCGGGCCCTGCTTCATCGCCGGCGAGACCCAGACCATGTAGAGGATCGCGAGGAACAGGCCGTTGAACACCATGTTCGCCACCAGCGACGCCACGCCCGCGCGCACCGGCGTCTTCGTGTCCTGGCGGGCGTAGAACGCGGGCAGCACGACTTTCACCAGCGCGAAGGCCGGCAGGCCGAAGCTCAGGCCGAACACCGACAGCGCCGCCATCTTCGTGTCGAACGCGGTGAAGTGGCCGTGCTGGAACAACGTGGACACCAGCGGTACGCACAGCAGCATCAGGCCGAGCATCGCGGGAGTGGCGATCATCAGCGTGGTACGCAGGCCCCAGTCCAGCGCCGCGGAAAATCCGGCGCGATCAGTGTTGACGTGGTGCCGCGCGAGCGCCGGCAGGATCACCGTGCCCAGCGCGACGCCGAACACGCCGAGCGGCAGCTCGAGGAAGCGATCGGCCTGCGACAGCCAGGTCTGCGAACCGGCGATCAGCAGAGATGCGATCACCGTATCGAGCAACAGATTGATCTGCGCGACCGAGGAGCCGAACAGCGTCGGCACCATCAGGCGCATCACCTTGCGTACGTCCGGATGGCGCGCGCCCCAGCGGGGCCACGAGAGCAGGTCCAGCTTCGCCAGCTGCGGCACCTGGAACAGCAGCTGCAGCACGCCCGCCGCGAGGATCGCCCAGCCCAGCGCGAGGATCGGCACCTGCAGCAAGGGCGACAGCCACAAGGCGCCTGCGATCATGCAGACGTTGAGGATCACCGGCGTCAGCGCCGGCATGCCGAAGCGATGGAAGCTGTTGAGCGCGCCGGCCGCCAGCGCGGTCAGCGAGACGAACAACAGGAACGGGAACGTGAGCTGCAGCAGCGTGACCGTGAGGGCGAACTTCTGCGGCTCGTCGGCCGCGCCGGGCGAGAACAGCAAGGTCACCTGCGGCGCGAAGAACACCCCGAGGGCCACGATCACCAGCAGCACCCCGCCCAGCGTGCCGGCCGTGCGCGAGACCAGTTCCTTCAGCTCGGCGTGGGTCCGCTTCTCCTTGATCTCCGTGAACACCGGGACGAAGGCAGTCGAAAACGACCCTTCGGCGAACAGCCGCCGCATGAAATTCGGGATGCGGAAGGCGACCCAGAACGCGTCGGTCATGGCGTTGGCGCCGAAGACGCTGTTGATCACCATGTCCCGGACCAGGCCGAAGACCCGGCTGACCATGGTCATGCTGCCGAAGGAGAGCAGGCCCCGCAGCATCCGGGGGCGCGGGGCGGACGGACCGGGACCACTCATGCGGCGTGGGCCCCGTGGTTGACGCAAGTGGTTGAAACGCCCATACTTCCGCGCTTCGTTGTGCCGGGAAAGCCCTGGTACCGATCCATTTCCACCCTCATCGTTTCGTTCCCAGGATTCCCGTCGTGGCCAATATCAAGTCCGCCAAGAAGCGCGCCAAGCAGACCGTCGTGCGCAACGCTCGCAACGCCGCTCAGCGCTCGATGCTGCGCACCGCCGTCAAGAAGGTGCTGAAGGCGCTCGACGCCAATGACGCCGCCGCCGCCCAGGCCGCGTTCGTCGTGGCGCAGCCCATTCTCGACCGCTTCAGCGCGCGTGGCCTGATCCACAAGAACAAGGCCGCCCGCCACAAGAGCCGCCTCACGGCGCGCATCAAGGCGCTGCAGGCTGCCTGATTCGATCAGCGCAGTTGCTGTCTTGAAAAACCCGGCCTCGGCCGGGTTTTTTGTTGCCTGTGCGCAGGCCTCACGCATCGGCCTGCCCCTGCTCCAGCTGTTCTTCGCGCAGGCGATCGAAGAAGGTCTGCACCGCGAGCATGATCGGCCACGTGCCTTCGCGCGCGAGCGCGGACACCATGTACCAGGGCTGCGTCCATCCGAGTTCCTGCACGACCGCTTCGGCCTGCGCGCGCGCTTCGTCCTCGAACATCAGGTCGGCCTTGTTGAGCACGAGCCAACGCGGCTTCTCCAGCATCGCCGGATCGTACTTGCGCAACTCGTGTTCGATCGCGCGCACTTGTTCGGCGGGTGAAGCCTCCACGCCACCTTCCATCGGCGCCATGTCGACCAGGTGCAGCAGCAAACGCGTGCGCTGCACATGGCGCAGGAACAGGCTGCCCAGGCCCGCGCCTTCGGCCGCGCCTTCGATGATCCCCGGGATGTCGGCGATCACGAAGCTGCGATGGTGTTCGACGGAGACGACACCCAGGTTCGGATAGAGCGTGGTGAAGGGATAGTCCGCGACCTTCGGCGTCGCGGCGGAAACCGCGCGGATGAACGTGGACTTGCCCGCGTTCGGGAAGCCGAGCAGGCCCACGTCGGCGAGCAGCTTGAGTTCCAGGCGCAGAGTGCGTTGCTCGCCTTCGTCGCCCGGCGTCGCACGACGCGGCGAACGATTGGTCGAGCTCTTGAAATGCATGTTGCCCAGGCCGCCCTTGCCGCCCTTGGCGACGAGCAGGCGATCGCCGTGCCGCGTGAGGTCGCCGATGACCTCGTCGGTCTCGATGTTGTGCACGACCGTGCCGACGGGAACCGTGATCGTGTGGTCCTCGCCGCCCTTGCCGTACATCTCGCTGCCCCTGCCGTTCTCGCCGCGCTGTGCGCGGAAGGTCTTCTCGTGGCGGAAGTCGACCAGCGTGTTGAGGTTTTCGTCGGCCTGCAGCCAGACGTTGCCGCCGCTGCCGCCGTCGCCGCCATTGGGGCCGCCCAGCGGGATGAATTTCTCGCGCCGGAAACTGATGGATCCATCGCCGCCGTTGCCGGCGATCACGGTGATGTCTGCTTCGTCGACGAGTTTCATTTCACTTGCATTCCTTGCTGCAGAAACGACGAACCCCGCCGGAGCGGGGCTCGTCGGACACCGGCGCGCCGAGGTTACTCGACGACGCTGACGGTGCGGCGCTTGTTCGGGCCCTTGGTCGAGAAATCGACCTTGCCATCGACCAGCGCGAACAGGGTGTGGTCGCGGCCGAGGCCGACGCCCGAACCCGGGTGGAACTGCGTGCCGCGCTGGCGAACGATGATGTTGCCGGCTTCGACGGCCTGGCCGCCGTAGAGCTTCACGCCCAGGTACTTCGGATTGGAGTCGCGGCCGTTGCGCGAGGAACCTACGCCCTTTTTATGTGCCATGGCTGCTTCTCCTTACTTCTTGTCGCCACCGGCGATGCCGGTGATCTCGATTTCGGTGTAGTGCTGCCGGTGGCCCATCTGCTTGCGATGGTGCTTGCGGCGGCGGAACTTCACGATGCGCACCTTGTCGGCGCGGCCGTGACCCTTGACGGTGGCGGTGACGCTCGCGCCCTTGAGCGCGTCGCCGAGCTTGACGCCTTCGCCGTCGCCGAGCATGAGCACGTTGTCGAACGTGATCGACTTGCCGGCTTCGACATCGAGCAGCTCGACGCGGAGCGTCTCGCCTTGCATCACGCGGTATTGCTTACCGCCGGTGACCAGTACTGCGTACATGACCAGGCATTCCTCTGTAGTTATTGTGGTCGCCTGAACGCCTTCGAGGGCGGACAGAAGCGGAATTGTAGGGGTTTCAGCGATTTACGGTCAACTCTGGCCGCTTGCTGCCGGTGTGATGCCCGCTTAACCGGCCTTGGCGCCTGATTCCCCGGCCCGCGAGAGGGGCGCGGCGCTCCCCCACCACGCTCAGGGAGGTCGTCCCATGTTCGAGGGTCTCATCGACCAGGTCGCCGCACGCTTCGGCATCGGCCCCGACAAAGTCCGCCAGTTGCTTCCCCTGCTGGCCGGCCTGATGTTCAACCAGTCCGGCGGTTTCGCCGGTTTCCTCGATCGATTCCGCCAGCAGGGCCTGGGGGATGTCGTCCAATCCTGGGTGGACACCGGGCCCAACCAGCCGATTTCGCCCGGACAGGTCGAAAGTGCGCTCGGCCCGTCCACCGTCAACGAGATGGCCAGCAAGGTCGGCGCCGATCGCAACGCGGTCTCCGGCGCGCTCAGCGGCCTGTTGCCCGACATGGTGAACGGGCTGACCGAAGGCGGCCGCATCCCGACCTCGATCCCGGCCAGCCTCGCGGGCCTGCTCGGTGGCGGTGCCGCCGCGCTGGGGACCGGCGCACGAACGGCGGCTGCGGCCGGCGGCGAGGTCGTCCGCGCGGCGGGCGGCGGCATGGGCCGCTGGCTGCCCTGGATCGCGATCATCGCCCTGGCGCTGATCGCCTTCTTCGCCTTCCGCGGTTGCAAGCGCGAAGCGATGCCGGGCACCCCGACTGCGGAAGCGCCATCGATGTCGTTGCCCGACGCCGGCGCCGCACTCGATGCCCTATTGGGCCGCACCTTCAGCGCCGACGACCTGGTCAAGGCGCTGAACCTGATGACGATCCACTTCGACACCGACAGCGCCCGCATCTCCGCCGACAGCACGGCGATGCTCGCCAAGGCCGCGAGTGTCATCAAGAAGGCACCGGCCGGCACGCGCATCGAAGTGGGCGGCCACACCGACAACACCGGCGATGCGGCCGCCAACATGACGCTCTCGCGCGAACGCGCCGCGGCCGTGGTGGCCGAACTGACCCGCGACGGCGTGGACCCGGCCAACCTCACCAGCCAGGGCTACGGACAGGACCGGCCGGTCGCCGACAACGCCACCGAAGCCGGTCGCGCGAAGAACCGGCGGATGGAGTTCACGGTCCTGCACTGACGCGCCGGCCCGTTCAGGAGCCTGAGTCGCAGCCTGTGCGCCCCCGCGCGCACAGGCTGGCGTTGCGCCGATTTGCCCCCACCTAGTCGGCTCGTTACGCTCCCCTGTTCGACCTTCGCTCCCCGCACCGGACTCCCTACTCGATGGCGATGGACTTCATCCGCATCCGCGGCGCGCGGACGCACAACCTCAAGAACATCGACCTCGACCTTCCGAGGGAGAAGTTGATCGTCATCACCGGGCTCTCGGGTTCCGGCAAATCCTCGCTCGCCTTCGACACCATCTACGCCGAAGGCCAGCGCCGCTACGTCGAGTCCCTCTCGGCCTACGCGCGCCAGTTCCTCAGCGTGATGGAGAAGCCCGACGTCGACCACATCGAGGGCCTCAGCCCCGCGATCGCGATCGAGCAGAAGGCCACTTCGCACAACCCGCGCTCGACCGTCGGCACGATCACCGAGATCTACGACTACCTGCGCCTGCTCTACGCACGCGTCGGCACCCCGCGCTGCCCCGACCACGGCTTCCCGCTGGAAGCGCAGACCGTCAGCCAGATGGTCGACCAGGTCATGGCGCTGGCGAAGGACGAGAAGCTCGCCGAGCAGCGCTGGATGTTGCTCGCGCCGGTGATCCGCGAACGCAAGGGCGAGCACGCGCAGATCTTCGAACAACTGCGCGCGCAGGGTTTCGTTCGCGTCCGCGTGGATGGCGTGTTGCACGAAATCGACGCGGTGCCGCCGCTCGCGCTGCGCCAGAAACACACGATCGAAGCGGTGATCGATCGCTTCAAGGTGCGCGACGACCTCAAGCAGCGCCTGGCCGAATCCTTCGAGACTGCGCTCAAGCTCGGCGACGGCATGGCGATCGTCCAGGCCATCGACGACGCGTCGCTCGCGCCGCAGCTGTTCTCTTCGAAGTACAGCTGCCCGGTCTGCGATTACTCGCTGCCGGAGCTCGAACCGCGCCTGTTCTCCTTCAACTCGCCCGTCGGCGCGTGCCCGACCTGCGACGGCCTGGGCGTGAGCCAGTTCTTCGATCCCTCGCGCGTGGTCGTGCATCCCGAGCTTTCGCTCGCGGCCGGCGCGGTGCGCGGCTGGGACCGTCGCAACGTTTACTACTTCCAACTGATCGCCTCGCTCGCCAAGCATTACGGCTTCAGCGTCGACACCGCGTGGCAGGACCTGGGAGAAGACCAGCGCCAGGCGGTGCTGTACGGCAGCGGCAACAACGTCGTGACGTTCTCCTATCTCACCGAAGCGGGCGGGCGCACGTCGCGCAAGCACAAGTTCGAAGGCATCCTGCCGAACCTCGAACGCCGCTACCAGGAAACCGAAAGCGCCGCGGTGCGCGAAGAGCTGGCGAAGTACATCAGCGAGCGCCCCTGCGTGGAATGCGGCGGCGCGCGCTTGAACCGCAGCGCGCGGAACGTGTTCGTCGCCGATCGGCCACTGTCGGACATCGTCGTGCTGCCGGTCGACGAAGCGCTCACCTTCTTCCAGCACCTGGAACTGCCGGGCTGGCGCGGCGAGATCGCGGTCAAGATCGTCAAGGAAATCGGCGAACGCCTGCGCTTCCTCGTCGACGTGGGCCTGGATTACCTCACGCTCGAACGCAAGGCGGACACGCTGTCCGGTGGCGAAGCGCAGCGCATCCGCCTGGCCTCGCAAATCGGCGCGGGCCTGGTCGGCGTGATGTACGTGCTCGACGAGCCCTCGATCGGCCTGCACCAGCGCGACAACGAACGCCTGCTCGGCACGCTCACGCGCCTGCGCGACCTGGGCAACACGGTCATCGTGGTCGAACACGATGAAGATGCGATCCGCCTGGCCGACCACATCGTCGACATCGGCCCCGGCGCCGGCGTGCATGGCGGCGAAATCGTGGCGCAGGGCGTGTTCGCCGACGTACTCAAGGCGCCGCGCTCGCTCACCGGCCAGTACATGAGCGGCAAGAAGCGCATCGAGATTCCCGCGCACCGCCACAAGCCGAACAAGAAGATGTCGCTGCGCCTGCTCGGCGCCAGCGGCCACAACCTCAAGAACGTCGATCTCGAAATCCCGGCGGGCCTGTTCACCGCGATCACCGGCGTCTCCGGTTCGGGCAAGTCGACGCTGATCAACGACACGCTGTATGCGCTGGCCGCCAACGAGATCAACGGCGCGTCGCACAAGCCGGCGGCCCATCGCGAAGTGCACGGCCTGGACCTGTTCGACAAGGTCGTCGACATCGACCAATCGCCGATCGGCCGCACGCCACGTTCGAATCCGGCCACGTACACGGGGCTGTTCACGCCGCTGCGCGAGTTGTTCGCGTCGGTGCCCGAGTCGCGTGCGCGCGGCTATTCGCCGGGGCGTTTCAGCTTCAACGTGCGCGGCGGGCGTTGCGAAGCGTGCCAGGGCGACGGCCTGATCAAGGTCGAGATGCACTTCCTGCCGGACGTGTACGTGCCCTGCGATGTCTGCCACGGCAAGCGCTACAACCGCGAGACGCTGGAAATCCTCTACAAGGGCTACAGCATCCACGACGTGCTGGAGATGACGGTCGAAGATGCGTTGTCGCTGTTCGAACCGGTGCCCGCGATCGCGCGCAAGCTCGAAACGCTCGTCGATGTCGGCCTGACCTACGTCAAGCTCGGCCAACCGGCGACCACGTTGTCCGGCGGCGAAGCGCAGCGCGTGAAGCTGTCGAAGGAACTCTCGCGCCGCGATACGGGCCGCACGCTGTACATCCTCGACGAACCGACCACCGGCCTGCACTTCCACGACATCGAACACCTGCTCGCCGTGCTGCACAAGCTGCGCGACGACGGCAACACGATCGTGGTGATCGAACACAACCTCGACGTGATCAAGACGGCGGACTGGGTCATCGACCTGGGCCCCGAAGGCGGCCACCGCGGCGGCACGATCCTGGCCACCGGCACGCCGGAGGACATCGCAGGGATCGGCCATTCGCACACCGGTCGCTTCCTCGCAAAGGTCCTCGGGACCGACGCCAAGCCGACCAAACCCGCGCCCTCGCCGCGCCCGGAAGCCCCGCGCCCGCCGTCGAAGGCGGAGAAGGTCGCCGCGAAGAAAGCCGCCAAGCAGGCAGCCAAGACGACGCGGAAGTCGGCGGCATGAGTGGTGACGCGCTGTTCCGCATGGAGATCGCGCCGCGTTGGCGCGACCTGGACGCGTTCAACCACGTCAACAACAGCAACTTCCTGACCTACCTGGAAGAAGCGCGCATCCAGTGGTTCGCATCGCTCGGCCGCGAATGGCTCAGCGACACGATGATGCCGTTGCTAGCGGCCGTGCAACTGAACTATCGCGCGCCGATCCCGTATCCCTCGAAAATCGCGATCGCACTGTTCGCCGATCGCGTCGGCAACACCAGCGTGACCGTCGGCCACCGCATCGAGTCCATCGATGGCGCGACCTTGTATTCCGACGGCCATGTCGTGCTGGTTTGGATCGACCCGAAGAGCGGGCGACCGATTCCGTTGCCTGATGGCGTACGCGAGATGGCTTCTTCTCGGGCGTAAAAACCTCGGCTTCGAAAGCATGCCTCTTCGACAAAGATCGGGACAGTGCGAAGCTCGCTTCGCACCGGCAAAACGAATGCCCGGGCGAAACCCCCGATCGAAAGCCAACGCACGAAAGGTGATGCCCCAGCGTTGTGAGTTTCAAATTTTTTTCCCAAAAAAATTTGGAACTCACGACGTTCGGGCGGCGCGAAAGCGGAGGGTGTAAGCCCTTTCGGACCAACGCACCCTCAGGGATTGCGCACCACAAACGCCCCCCGCACCACCCGCCCATCCTGCAACGCGAAATCGATCGCCACCTTGTCCCCCGCCTTCAGCGACGACTTCGGATCCATCAGCATCAGATGCAAGCCACCCGGCTTGAATTCCGCACTGCCGTTCGACGCGATCGGCAATGAAGGCACGGCGCGCATCCGGCTCACGCCATCGACGAGCTTCGTCTCGTGCATCTCGACGCTCGCGTAACTCGCGCTCTTCGCGCTGGCGACTGTCGCAGCCGTCTTGCACGCATTCTCGATGCGCCCGAACCCTGCATGCATCGGCATGCCACCCGGAACCAGCCGAATCCATCCGTCGCGCACGACGGGCACGCAGGCGTCAGGCTTGCCTTTCGCGCAAGCGGGCATCGCGAACAGGAAGGAAACAAGCGCCAGGGCAACGATGGAGCGGAAAGTCTTCATGCGCCTATGATAGCGCCGCCCCCCATCCCGGACTCCCCCGCATGCTTGTCGAACGCATTCCGCACGGCCCCATCGTCGAACTCAAGCTGGCGCGTGCGCCCGTCAATGCACTCGACCCCGCGCTCTGCAACGACCTGCGCACCGCGCTCGTCGATGCGGTCAAGGGTGGTGCGCAAGGCATCGTGTTGTCGGGTGGGCCGAAGGTGTTTTCTGCCGGCCTCGACGTTCCGTATTTGCTGTCGCTCGGTGAGGATCGCGCAGCGCTGCTGAACGCATGGTCGGCGTTCTTCGATGCCGCGCGCGCGCTCGCCGAGTCGCCTGTCCCCGTCGCCGCCGCCCTCGCCGGTCATGCGCCTGCAGGCGGTTGCGTGCTCGCGTTGTGCTGCGACTATCGCGTCATGGCCGAAGGGCCGTATCGCATCGGCCTCAATGAAACCCAGGTCGGCCTGGTCGCGCCCGAAGGGATCCAGTGGCTGATGCGTCGCATCGTCGGGCTGCATCGCGCCGAGCGTTTGCTGGTGAGCGGCCAGGTGCTCGACAGCGCGCAGGCGCATGCGATCGGCCTGGTCGACGAGCTCGCGGCGATCGACGAGGTGGCCACGCGCGCGCGCCTGTGGCTCGAAGGGCTCGTGGCCTTGCCGCGCGAACCGATGCTGCGCACGCGTTCGATCTCGCGCGCCGATGTCGTGGCCGCGATGCAGCCCGAGCGCATCCAGCTCGAAAGCTTCATCGACGCGTGGACGGCGCCCGATACGCAGCAAGGTTTGCGCGCGTTGATCGCGCGCCTCGGAAAATGATCAGGCGCCTTCGGCGATCGGCCGCGATGGATCGGAGATCCATCCGCTCCACGAACCGGTGAACAAACGCGCGCCGCGCAAGCCGGCGCGCTCCATCGCCAGCAGGTGGTGGCAAGCGGTGACACCCGAGCCGCACATCACGATCGCTTCGCCGGCAGGCTTGCCGTGCAGCAACGCGCGGAATTCATCTGCCAGGTCGGCCGGCGGCTTGAACTTGCCGTGGTCGAGGTTCATCGCGAAGTGGCGATTGACCGCACCCGGCACGTGGCCCGCGACGCGGTCGATCATCTCGTTCTCGCCGCGGAAGCGATCGGCCGCGCGCGCGTCGATCAGGATGTAACCGGCGTCGAGGCTTTCCTGCACCTGCTCGGCATCGAGCAAGCGCGTCGCATCGAACGTGCCGGTATAGCGCGTGGTGATCGGCTTCTTCGGCGAAGAATCCACGGGCAAGCCCAGCGAGGACCAGCGCGACCAGCCCCCATCGAGCACCGCGACTTTCTCGTGCCCGAGCGCGCGCATCAGGAACCAGAAGCGCGAGGCGTGCGCGCCATCGCCGTCGTCGTAGGCGACGACCTGGTCGTCGGGCCCGATGCCCCATTCGCCCAGCCGTTGCGTGAAGCGGGCCGCGTCGGGCCATGGATGGCGGCCCGCGCCGGTGCGCTTCATGTCGGACAGGTCGCGGTCCAGGTTCGCATACACGGCGCCGGGCACATGGCCGACCAGATACGCGCTTTCGCCCGCCGTCGGGTTGGCCAGGGAGAAGCGGCAATCGACGATCTTCACGTCGGGCCGGCCGATCGCGATCGCGAGCGTTTCGGCCTGCACGAGGGTATTCCAGCCGGACATCGGTTCCTCCGGTGCGGGCGGGGGCCCGCGGGTGCGGATGGGTCTAGCTTGCCGCAGCGATGCGTTCACGCAAGTTGAAGAGGATCGAGGCGGTGGCGCCCCAGATCCGTTGCCGCGGGTTACCCCTATCCACGAATTCCAGCACCCGGCGCGGCCGCCCGCCCGGAATCGGGCGACCCAGCAGGGTCGCGACATCGGTGGCGTTGAGGTTGGCGGGGTCCAGAAGATAGTCGAGCGGGACTTCGAAGACTTCGGCCACCTCGCCCGGATCGGGCCGCGGCACGAACTCCGGATCGACCATCGCCACCAGCGGAAGCACCCGGAAACCGGTGATCGTGCACAGCGGATCGAGGAAGCCGAGCGGCGCGGCCTGCGCGGCTTGCAACCCGATTTCCTCGCGGCTTTCGCGCAGCGCGGCGGCGATGGCATCGCGGTCGTCCGGTTCGATGCGCCCGCCCGGGAAACTCACCTGGCCTGCGTGGTGGCGCAGTTCGTCGGTGCGGCGCGTGAGCAGGACCTGCCAACCCTCGCTGCGCGTGACCAGGCCGACGAGCACCGCGGCTTCGCGCAAGGGCGCGTCGGGCAGCAGGTCGACGAGGTCCTGGTGGTTCCATCCGGGGCCCGTGGGCGGAGCATCGACGGGATGCAGCACCGCGCGCAGGTGCATCAGGTCCAGGCCCACGCTCATTTCGGCGCGTAAGGCGGGCGCGCGGGAAGCACCACGTCCATGACGTGCAGGCGTTCTTCGTCGCTCATCAGGCTCCAGCGCGCGATCTCGTTGGTCGTGCGACGGCAACCCGAGCACAGGTCCTGCGTGTCGAGCTCGCAGATGCCGATGCAGGGGCTGAGGATCGGGCGGAAGGTGGGCGCTGGGTGCACGGTGCGATTTTGACGGATTGCGAGGCCGGAAAAAGAGAACGCCGGCGCTAGGCCGGCGTTCGTCCTTGCTGCGTTGTGCGATTACTTCGCCGAAACCAGCTTCACCTCGAACACCACCGCGACATTCGGCGGGTACGGGCTGCGCGGATCGGCGCCGAAGCCCTGGTCCGGCGGGAGGGCGATTTCCCACTTCGAACCGGCCGGCATGTTGGTCAGCGCTTCGCGCATGCCCTTCATTTCCACCGCGCTCATCTTGATGCCCGTGAGCTTCTCGGCGGCCGGGGCCGCTTCGGGGCGCTTGTTGAGCGGGAACGGACCGGTGACTTCCAGGTCGACCGTGCTGGAAGCGGTCGGCTTGGCGCCGGTGCCGGTTTCGATCACGCGGTACTGGACGCCGCTGGGCAGGGTCTTCACGCCGGCCTTGGCCTTGTTGGCGGCCAGGAACTGGTCGGACTGGGCCTTGTTGTCGGCCGAAGCCTTGGTGAACTCGGCCTTGCGCTGTTCGGCGCGCGCCTGCTGGCGCTTCTGCAGGCCGGCGATCACCGGTTCGAGGTCCTTCTCCGCGACAGCGGGCTGCTTCTTGGCGTAAGCGTCCTGCATGGCCTTGTACACAGTGGCCATGTCGACCTGCTCGCCGCTGGCGGCGAGATCGCTGCCGAAGCGGTAGCCGAAGTAGTAACTGAGCTTGCCCTTTTCACTCGTGGTCTCCTGGGCGTGGGCGAAGCCCGCGAACAGGGTCAAAGCCGCGACGGTGGCGGCAAGCAGACGCAACTTCATTCGGAACGTACCTCTTGGAATGGGAATGCCCGTCCGTCGGTCCCGGATGGGCGCGCTAGGATAGCGGCGCGAGCGCTGAATCGCCACTGACGACCGGGCCCTGTGACCGGGCCTGGCGTGAGAAGTTCCGCGCCCGGCGAAAGCCGCGTCAATCCACACTCGCCCCCACACTTACGAGCCCCGAGCATGCCCGACTCCGTCCTGCTGACCGCCGACCGCGGCGCCGTTCGCACCCTCACCGTGCACCGCCCCGACAAGCTCAACGCCCTCAATGCGCAAACCCTCGATGCCCTGCACGTGGCCTTCCGCGCGGCCGCGGAGGACGCAAGCGTCCGTTGCGTGGTCCTCACCGGCAGTGGCCCGAAGGCCTTCGTGGCCGGTGCCGACATCAGTGAAATGAATGCGCTCACGCCCGTGCAGGGTCGCGACTTCTCCCTGCGCGGCCAACGCATGATGCGCGGGATCGAAAAGATGCCCAAGCCGGTGATCGCGATGGTCAACGGCTTCGCGCTCGGTGGCGGTCTTGAACTGGCCATGAGCTGCCACCTGCGCATCGCCGCCGACACGGCCAAGGTCGGCCAGCCCGAAATCAACCTCGGCCTCATCCCCGGCTTCGGCGGCACGCAGCGCCTGCTGCGCCTGGCCGGCCGCGCGGCGACGCTGGAACTGTGCCTGGCCGGCGCACCGATCGATGCACAGCGCGCGATGCAACTGGGCATCGTCAATCGCGTCGTGCCCGCGGCGGAACTGGAAGCGCAGACGATGGCACTCGCCGACCAACTCGCCAACGCCGCGCCGCTCGCCCTGCGCGGCATCCTGGACTGCATCAATGTCGGCGGCGAGTGCGGCATCGAAGAAGGCCTGGAATACGAAAGCGCGCAGTTCGGCCTGATGTTCGCCACCGACGACATGCGCGAAGGCACCACGGCGTTCCTAGAACGTCGCAAGCCCGCCTTCGCCGGCCGCTGATGGAAGCGTGCGTCACCTGCGCATGCGCCTCGCCCGAGGGCGAGGCCGCGCATCGCATCAATGCGGCCTTGCGCGAGGACGACCTGGATCGCGCGATCGAACTCGGCTTGCTCGATGACATCGCATGCGCGCAATGCAGCGCCGATTGCACACAGGCCCTCGCACTCGCGCGCGACACGCGACGCCGCGCCCTGGCCGCACGCGAGCGCTTCCGCGACCGCGCATTGCGCCTGGCCCGCCTGCAACGCGAACGTGATGCGCAACGCGCGCCGGTGCAGACGCAAACCGGTTCGCCCGCACTGCCGGCCGCCGCAGCGGCCGCGCTCGAGCGCGCGAAGGCACGCGCTGCCCAGAAAAAGGATTGATGCGTGGCAGTCGCAAAGAAACGGCGCGCCCGCCGAACGCTCCTGACCAAACCGCAGATCGTCGAACTCTTCTCACGCCTGCGCGAACTCAACCCGCACCCCACCACCGAACTCGAGTTCAAGACGCCGTTCGAACTCCTCGTCGCCGTCGTGCTGTCCGCGCAATCCACCGACGTCGGCGTGAACAAGGCCACGCGCAAGCTCTTCCCCGTCGCCAACACGCCGGCGGCGATCGCGAAACTCGGCGAAGAAAAACTCAAGCGTTACATCGCGACCATCGGCCTGTTCAACACCAAGGCCGCCAACGTCATCGCGCTGAGCCGCCGCCTGCTGGAAGAACACGACGGCCAGGTGCCGCGCGACCGCGCGGCGCTGGAAGCGCTTCCGGGCGTGGGCCGCAAGACGGCGAACGTCGTCCTCAACACCGCCTTCGGCGAGCCGACGATGGCCGTCGACACCCACATCTTCCGCGTATCCAACCGCACAGGCCTGGCGCCAGGCAAGGACGTGCGCGAAGTCGAGGACAACTTGTTGCACGTGGTGCCGCCCGAATTCCTGCACGACGCGCACCACTGGTTGATCCTCCACGGCCGTTACACCTGCATCGCGCGCAAGCCGCGTTGCCCGGCCTGCCCCATTCGCGACCTCTGCCGCTACAAGGAGAAGACAACCGAGCTGGAATGACGCCCGAATGTCATGTGGGCGCAACTTGTCACAATAACGAAAGATTCACGCCCTACGCTGCGCGGCATTCATCCACCACCCGCCCAGAAGGGCCCGCCATGAATCTGACCCGCAGCACCCTTGCCCTCGCGCTGCTCGGCGCCATCGGTTGTTTCGCCGCCCCGGCCGCGAAGGCCCAAGTCGCCATCGACGTGATCGGCGACTCCGAAGTGACCTTCGAAGGCCTCGTCCAGGCCGACCTGTACTGGTATGACGCCGACTTCGCGCTGCTCAACGCCGACGGCCCCGACGGCCGCGACGGCGACTACGAAATGCGCCGCGCCGAGCTCGTGCTGAAAGGCAAGGGCCCGGGCAACTTCGAGTGGGTCATGGGCTACGACGCCAAGGCCGACAAGTGGCTCGACGTCAACGCCAGGTACAAGTTCGGCGGCAACCCGAACCACTTCGTGCAGCTCGGCCAGTACAAGCAGCTGATGTCGCTGGAAGAGCTGTCCTCGACGAAGAACAACGACTTCATCGCCAAGGCCTCGATCACCAACACCTTCGGCGTGGCGCGTCGCCTCGGCGGCATGTACCAGTACGGCGACAACAACTGGGCGCTGCAGGCCAGCATGTTCACCCGCGAACTGACCGAGCATCCCTCGCCGACGCCGCACGGCCCGGGTTGGGGCGTCCGCGGTTACTGGGCGCCGATCAACGGCAACGGCAACATCCTCCACCTCGGCGCTTCGTGGAACGAATACGACACCTTCGGCGACACCGCCCGTTGGCGCGCGCGTCCGCTAGCCGACCTGTCGAACCGCATCATCGACACGTCCGACATGAAGAACACCGACCGCAACAAGACCTTCGGCTTCGAATCGTTCTGGGCGCACGGCCCGTTCAAGGTCCAGGGCGAGTACATGAAGACGGAAACCGATCGCTACGGTCTCGGCCCGAATGCCGATACCTACTCGGCCGACGGTGCGTACATCTCCGGTCTCTGGAACATCACGGGTGAGTCGTTCGGTTACAAGAACGGCGTGCCGACCACCCCGCTGCCGAACAATCCGGCCGGCGGCATGTGGCAGGTGGGCCTGCGTTACGACACGATCGATCTGAACGACGGCGCGGTGGTCCCGGGTTCCACCCCGACTTCGAGCCCGAAGGTCGTCGGCGCGCTCGGCGGCGAGATGGATTCGTGGACGCTCGGGGTGAACTGGTACTGGCGTTCGAACTTCAAGTTCATGCTGGACTATGTGATCGTCGATAGCTCGAAGTACATCGGCACGACGTCGGCGACGTATGCCGAGGATGCGATCAACAACAATCGCGTGTTCAACCGGGTCGTGGACGACAAGCCGAACATCCTGGAAGCGCGCATCCAGTTCTACTGGTAATTCGACTCCCCACGGGTCAACGGAAGGCGCGGCCGGTTGGTCGCGCCTTTTCTTTTGGCCTTTTGAAAGCGCTCCACCCTCCGCTTTCGCGCATCACCTTTCGAGCGTTGGCTCTCGCTCGGGGCCTTCCGCCCGGGCATTCACTTGCCGGTGCGAAGCAAGCTTCGCACTGCCCCGATCGTTGCCGCTCTGAATGGCGGACGCCATGTCACACCGTTGTCATATCCCCAACATCCGAGTGTCACGCAACGGTTATGGAATGCACGCATCCGGGCGACGTCGCTCGTGCATATCCCTCCAGGAGACACTCGTGTCCTACTTCGCTCCGCTCCGCACCACCGCACTGTCGCTGGCAATCGTCCTGGCCGGCGGCTTTGCCGCGTCCGCCCACGCCGCCGACGTCACGGGCGCGGGCGCGTCCTTCGTCTATCCCATCATGTCGAAGTGGTCGGCCGATTACGCCGCCGCTACGCAGAAGAAAGTGAACTATCAGTCGATCGGTTCGGGCGGCGGTATCGCCCAGATCAAGGCCGGCACGGTGGACTTCGGTTCGTCGGATGCGCCGCTGAAGCCGGAAGAACTCGCGAAGTTCGGGCTGGCGCAGTTTCCCTCGGTGATCGGCGGCGTGGTGCCGGTGATCAACGTGCCGGGCGTCGCCGCCGGTGCGATGAAGCTCGACGGTCCGCTGCTGGCCGACATCTTCCTCGGCAAGGTCACGATGTGGAACGATCCGCGCATCGTCGAAATCAACGGCGGCCTGAAGTTGCCGGCGAAGAAGATCACGATCGTGCATCGCTCCGATGGTTCGGGTACGACGTTCAACTTCGTCAACTATCTGTCCAAGGTCAGCCCGGAGTGGAAGACCAAGGTCGGTGAAGGCACGGCCGTGAAGTGGCCGGGCGGCATCGGCGGCAAGGGCAATGAAGGCGTCGCTGCTTACGTCAAGCAGATCAACGGCGGCATCGGTTATGTCGAGATGTCCTACGCGCTGCAGAACAAGATGACCTACTCGCGCATGAAGAACGCCGCGGGCAACTTCATCAACCCGAGCAACGACAGCTTCCAGGCCGCCGCGGCGAGCGCCGACTGGGCGAACGCGAAGGACTTCTATCTGGTGATGACCAACGCCCCGGGCGCGCAGTCCTGGCCGATCACCGCGACCAACTTCATCCTGATGTACAAGCAGCCGAAGAACGCGGCCGGTGCGAAGAACGCGAAGGAATTCTTCGAGTGGGCCTACAGCAACGGGGATGCGTCGGCGACGAAGCTCGACTACGTGCCGCTGCCGGACGACCTGGTGAAGCAGATCGAAGCGTACTGGTCGCAGAACCTGAAGTACTGAAAAAGGCTCCGGCCCTCCTCCGGACCTCCAAGAACGCGGGCGCAATGCCCGCGTTCTTTTTGCCCGGCACCCTGTCATCCGCGTGTCACGGAACTGCCACACGCTACCGACCATGAATTCCATCGCCCTGCCCGTTGATCTTTCCGACGCGCGTTCCTCCCGCGACGTCCGCAACGACCGCACCTTTGCCTGGATCGTCGGCACGGCCGGCGTGTTCGTGCTCGTCTCGCTCATCGCGGCCGCCTTCTCGATGTTCTGGGGCGGCCGGCTGGCCTTCCAGACCTTCGGCCTGAAGTTCCTGTGGACCGACGTCTGGGACCCGGTGAACCAGACCTTCGGCGCGCTCGTGCCCATCTACGGCACGCTCGTCACCGCCTTCGTCGCCATGCTCATCGCCGTGCCGGTGAGCTTCGGCATCGCGATGTTCCTCACCGAGATCGCGCCCAAATGGTTGCGCGGCCCCGTGGGCGCGGCGATCGAACTGCTCGCCGGCATCCCCTCGATCATCTACGGCATGTGGGGCCTGTTCGTCCTGGTGCCGGTGTTCTCCGAGCACGTGTATCCGTGGGTCGACGAACACATGGGCACGCTGCCGCTGGTCGGCCGCTTCTTCTCCGGCCCGCCGCTGGGCCTGGGCATGGGAACCGCGGGCCTGGTGCTCGCGATCATGGTCATCCCCTTCATTGCTTCGGTCATGCGCGAGGTGTTCCTCACCGTGCCGGGCCGCCTGAAGGAATCGGCGTACGCGCTCGGATCCACGCGCTGGGAAGTGGTGTGGGACGTGGTGCTGCCCTACACGCGCTCGGCGGTCATCGGCGGCATCTTCCTCGGCCTGGGCCGCGCGCTCGGCGAAACGATGGCGGTCACCTTCGTGCTCGGCAACGCGCATGAGCTCACCGCATCGCTGCTGATGCCCGGCAACTCGATCGCCGCGACCATCGCCAACGAATTCGCCGAAGCCGATTCGGAGATGTATCGCAGCTCGCTGATCGCGCTGGGCTTCGTGCTGTTCCTGGTCACCTTCACCGTGCTGACCATCGCGCGCCTGATGCTCCGCCAGCTGTCGCGCAAGGAAGGCAACTGATGGCCAGCATGGAAACCCTCTACAAGTTCCGCCGCGCGAAGAACCTCACCGCGCAGGTGCTCGCCACGGCCGCGACGATCTTCGGTCTGTTCTGGTTGGCATGGATCGTGTGGACGACGCTGACCAACGGCATCGCCGCACTCGACCTGGATCTTTTCACCAAGATGACGCCGCCGCCCGGCGACGACGGCGGCCTGCTCAACGCGATCTTCGGCAGCGTGGCGATGAGCCTGCTCGGCGTGCTGTTCGGTGCGCCGATCGGCGTGCTCGCCGGCACCTACCTCGCCGAGTTCGCACGCACGCGCTTCACCGCGCGCCTGGGCGAAACGATCCGCTTCATCAACGACATCCTTCTGTCGGCGCCGTCGATCGTGCTCGGCCTGTTCGTGTACACGCTCGTCGTCGCGCCGATGGGGCACTTCTCGGCGCTGGCCGGTGCGATCGCGCTCGCCTTCATCGTGCTGCCGGTCGTGGTGCGCACCACCGATGAAATGCTGCGCCTGGTACCCGCGCAGATGCGCGAGGCCGCGCTCTCGCTCGGCGTGCCGCAGTGGAAGGTGACCGTGCAGGTGCTCTATCGCGCCTCGCTGCCGGGTATCGTCACCGGCATCCTGCTCGCGCTGGCCCGCATCTCCGGCGAAACCGCGCCCCTGCTGTTCACCGCACTCAACAACCAGTATTGGACCACCGACCTGTCACAGCCGATGGCTAACGTACCGGTGGTGATCTTCCAATACGCCATGAGCCCCTACGAGGCCTGGCACACGCTCGCCTGGGCCGGCGCGTTCGTGCTGACCGCCTTCGTGTTGCTCGTTTCCCTGGCCGCCCGCGCGATCGTCTCCCGCTCGCGCATGGTCCACGACTGATCCTTCCCTCTATGACGCTCTTCCAGCGGACCCCGGACATGAACGACGCACGCATCGCCGTCGCCACCCCGCAACGCGACAACACATTGGCGACCGTCTCGCCGATCAAGCTCGCCGCGCGCGGTTTGGACTTCCACTACGACAAGTTCCACGCGGTGAAGAACATCCACCTCGAGGTCCCCGAGCATCGCGTGACCGCGCTGATCGGGCCGTCGGGCTGCGGCAAGTCCACGCTGCTGCGCATCTTCAACCGCATCTACGCGCTGTACCCCAAGCAATACGCCTCGGGCGAAGTGCTGCTGGACGGGCAGAACGTGCTCGACCCGAAGTACCCGCTCAACCGACTGCGCAGCAAGGTCGGCATGGTGTTCCAGAAGCCCGTGCCGTTCCCGATGACGATCTACGAGAACGTCGCCTACGGCATCCGCCACCACGAGCGCCTGTCGAAGTCCGACATGGACGCGCGCGTCGAAGAAGCCCTGCGCCAGGCCGCGTTGTGGGACGAGGTGAAGGACAAGCTGAAGCAGAGCGCGCTGGGCCTGTCCGGCGGCCAACAGCAGCGCCTGTGCATCGCGCGCGCCGTGGCCCTGCGCCCCGACGTGTTGCTGCTCGACGAGCCCACTTCCGCGCTCGACCCGATTTCCACCAGCCGCATCGAACAGCTGGTGGAAGAACTCAAGCAGCGCTACACGATCCTCATCGTCACCCACAACATGCAGCAGGCTGCGCGCGTTTCGGACTACACGGCCTTCATGTACCTGGGCGACCTGATCGAACACGACACGACGGAAGTCATTTTCTCCAACCCCTCGAAGCAACAGACCGAGGACTACATCACGGGGCGTTTCGGATGAACCAGGTCCACGACCACATCGTCAAGAGCTACGACGAAGAACAACGCCGCCTGCTCGACGAAATCGTGCGCATGGGCACGATGGCCGCGGCGCAGCTGGAAGCCGCGCTCGACGTGGTGGAACGCCGCGACGACAAGGCCGCCGAACGCATCGTCGCCAACGACGAAGCGATCGACGCCATCGAGCGCGAGATCGACCACGGCGTGATGAAGCTCGCGCTGCGTGGCCCGATGGCGCGCGACCTGCGCACGATCCTGGCCGCGTTGAAGGTGTCTTCCGACATCGAACGCATCGGCGACTATGCCGCCAACGTCGCCAAGCGTTCGTGCGCGCTGAACCTCTCGCCGCCGCTGCCGCATACGCGCGGTCTGGATGCCCTCGGCCGCCTGGCGCTGGAACAGGTGCGCGATGTCATCGTCGCCTACCGCGACAGCGACGCCGAAGCCGCCCAGCGCGTCCGCAATCGCGACGCGGAACTGGACACGCAGTACACCGGCCTGTTCCGCGAACTGCTGACCTACATGATGGAAGACGCGCGCGCGATCACCCCGTGCACGCACTTGCTGTTCATGGCGAAGAACCTGGAACGCATCGGCGACCACGCGACCAACATCGCCGAGAACATCTGGTTCCTGGTGCATGGCGAAGAACCCTTGCCGCCGCGGGAAAAGCGCGACGCGACCAATAGCTGACCATGACCTGTGGCAGGGGCCGCATCCGCGCCCCTGCCCCCTGCGTATCTCCCCCGAGCTCAGGCATCATTGCCCGCCTGCTCGCCCCTGCGGCCAAGCCGCGTCATGGAGATGCGTATGTCCAGCAAGATCAAATCCCCCCTGGCCCTGAGTGCCGCGCTCGCAGGTGGACTGGTGCTGACCGGTTCGGCGTTCGCGATGCAGCCCTTGTCGACGGGCTACATGGCATCGGACTCGGCCGTGGCCGAAGGCTCGTGCGGCGCCGACCACAAGGCCGCCGAAGCGAAGAAAACCGCCGACACCGGCATGAAGGCCGAAGAAGGCAAGTGCGGCGTGGCGAAGATGGACAGCGACAAGGACGGCAAGGTGTCGAAGGCCGAGTTCGCCGCCGCGCACGACAACGACGACAGCAAGTTCGCCTCGCACGACACCAACAGCGACGGCTTCATCACCGCCGAGGAAATGGAAGCCCACATGGGCGGCTCCGGCGGCGCGGGCAAGATGATGGAAGAAGGCAAGTGCGGCGAAGGGAAGTGCGGCGCCAGCGCGTGATCGCGTGATGGCATTGCCTGCCGCATCTGCGGGACTCGGCCTGCGGCGCGCTCTCATGGGCGCGCTGCAGGACGCTTCGATGGGTGCGTTCGATTTCCTCGAATGCGCGCCGGAAAACTGGATCGGCGTGGGCGGGCGATTGGGCGACCGGTTCGCGACGCTCGCAGCGCGGCATCCGATCACGTGCCATGGGTTGTCGCTGTCGTTGGGTGGGCCTGCGCCGCTCGATGACGGATTTGTCGATCGCATCGGCGCGTTTCTCGACGGCCGCGGCATCTCGCATTACAGCGAACACCTGAGCTACTGCAGCGACGACGGCCAGTTGTACGACTTGATGCCGATCCCCTTCACCGACGCGGCCGTGCGCCACGTGTCCGACCGCATCCGCCGCGTGCAGGATCGCCTAAGGCGCCGCATCGCGATCGAGAACGTCAGCTACTACGCAGCGCCGCAGCGCGCGCTCGACGAAGCCGACTTCGTCAACGCCGTCCTCGACGACGCCGATTGCGATCTGCTGCTCGACGTCAACAACGTCTACGTCAACGCGATCAACCACGGCTACGACGCGCGCGCCTTCCTGGCCGCGATGCCGACGGCGCGCGTCACGCAGTACCACATCGCCGGGCATTACGACGAAGCCGACGACCTGAAGATCGACACGCACGGCGCGCCGGTGAAGGACGATGTGTGGGCGTTGCTGGACCACGCGTACGCCTTGCACGGCGTGCGGCCGACGCTGCTGGAACGCGACTTCAACTTCCCGGCATTCGACGTCTTGCTCGCGGAAGTCGAACGGATTCGCGAAATCCAGCGTCGCCATGTCTGACACATTGCGACAACAGCAATTGGCGTTCGCGGCGCACGTGCGCGATCCCGCGAACAACCCCGCGCCCGACGGCATCGAAGACCGGCGCATGGCGATTTACCGGGATCTGTTCTTCAACAGCCTCCAGAGTTTGCTGGCGTCCAACTTCCCCGTGATCCGCAAGACACTGGGCGACGACGCCTGGCGCGCACTCGTTCGCGCGTTCTACGCAACCCATCGCGCGCAAACACCGCTGTTCACCGAAGTCGGCAACGAATTCGTCGAATGGTTGTCGCCGCGCGATGGCTGGCTCCCCGAACTCGCCCACTACGAATACGCGGAACTGGCGCTGTCGATCTCCGACGCACCGATTCCGCCGCACGACCCGAGCGGCAACCTTCTCGACGCCATCCCCGTCGCCTCCCCGCACGCGTGGCCCCTCGCCTACACCTGGCCCGTCCATCGCATCGGCCCCGACTTCCAACCCGATGCACCGCCGGCGGAACCCACCCTCCTCCTGCTCCATCGCGACCCCGCAGGCGACGTCCACTTCTCCACCCTGTCGCCCGTCACTTTCGCCCTGCTCGCATCGATCGAAACCAACACGACCGAAAGCGGCCGCAACCTCCTGCAAACCCTCGCCACGCAAGCCCAGGCTCCCGACCCGGCCGCTTTCCTGCAAGACGGCGAAGCCACCCTCCGCGACCTCCATACCCAAGGCGTGCTGCTGGGAACCGTGCCGCGCTGCTAGGCTGTCGCGATGACGCAGTCCGACACCCCGCCCGCCACCGAACCCGGCAGCGAGGCCCCCGCCTTCCGCCGCATGTCCGACCGCTTCCGCGGCTACCTGCCCGTGGTCGTCGACGTCGAAACCGGCGGCTTCGACTGGCAGAAACACGCCCTGCTCGAAATGGCCGTCATCCCGATCGACCTCGACGCCCAGGGCCGCTACATCCCCGGCGAAGTCGCGAGCTCCCACTTCATCCCGGCCCCCGGCCTGGCGATCGACCCCAAGTCGCTCGAAATCACCGGCATCGTCCTCGACCACCCCTTCCGCTTCGCCAAACACGAAAAAGAAGGCCTCGACCACGTCTTCGCCGCCGTGCGCGCCGCCGTGCGCAAACACAACTGCCAGCGCGCGATTCTCGTCGGCCACAACGCCCACTTCGACCTCAACTTCCTCAACGCCGCAGTGGCCCGCGTGCAACACAAGCGGAACCCCTTCCACCCCTTCAGCGTGTTCGACACGGTGACACTGGGTGGCGTGGCCTTCGGGCAAACGGTGCTCGCGCGCGCGGTGCAGGCCGCCGGAATGGAATGGAACGGCGAGGAAGCGCACTCGGCGGTGTACGACGCGGAGAAGACAGCGGCGTTGTTCTGCAGCGTGGCGAACAAGTGGGGGATCGGCATGGGGAGCCGCGACGATGGAACGACAGCTCACGTCAGCTGAGAAAGGCTTGATCCGTGCGCTGATCGAACGCGCACAAGGATTTGAAATTCCCTTCGAATGGTTGGACCAAGTGAAGGTCGAACCGATGGAGGACGGCGGGATGGGCAGCCTGCGTTTCCTGCCCGCGTCGCCCGGGCAAATGTTCGGCAAGGAAGTCGCTGAAGTGCTCTTTGATGACGCCGACGGCGTGGTGGTCAGTGCCACATTGAACGTGGACAGATCCGGCGTCCTATTCGAGCTCGATGTCTGGAAGGTCGATCAAAGCCCGCTCATTCGCATCCCGAATCGCTTCTAGCCGACTTCGCGGAACTTACCGGCTAAAGAACCACACGAGCCAAACGACGAGCATCCCGACCAACCCAGTGATCTCCGTCGCGAAATAGGCGCGGATCAACAAGCGGTCAGCGGGCTCGAAACGCCACGACTCCCACAGCAAGCGCATGGGAAGAGAGCCCCCGTAGAAAAGCCTTGGCGGCCTCCCTGCCTCTTCGAACCGGCCGGTCCGATGCAGCCACGAGATCACCCGATTGCGCAGCACCATCGAGGCCAGCACAAACCCGGCAATGACGTAGAGCGCGACTTCCAGCGCTGGACTCAGCCCCTTCACCTGTCCGCCGCGCTCGCACGCGCCCGCAAACTCCGCGACCGCCACAACCCATACGCACTCACCAACACCCACGTACTCTCGAGCACGAACACCGAGATGTTGAACGACCCCATCAACGACACGAGGATGCCCAGCGCGCCGAACAGATTGAGCAACTGATACGTCGCCCCATCCCCGCGCATCTTGCCCATCTGCTGCGCCGCGAACGCCGCGAGGATCATCAGCGTCCCCGCGAACCCGACCACGTCGTACCAGGCGAAATTCACAGCCGCTGCCTCACTGCTTCGAACAATGCGACGCCCGTGGCGACCGACACATTGAGACTCTCGAACTCGCCCGGCATCGGAATGCGCACCAACTGATCGCAATGCTCGCGCGTCAACCGGCGCAGGCCATCGGCCTCGCCACCGAGCACCAACGCGACATTGCCCTTCATGTCGATCGAATACAGCGACGCCTCGGCCTCGCCCGCCAACCCGTAGATCCACACACCCTGCTGCTGCAGATCGCGCAGGCACCGCGCGAGATTGGTCACGCGCACGACCGGAATACTGTCCGCCGCACCCGCCGACGTCTTGCGCACCGTCGCGTTGACCTGCACCGCCTTGTCCTTCGGAATCACCACCGCAGTCACCGCCGCAGCGGCCGCACTGCGCAGACACGCGCCGAGATTGTGGGGATCCTGCACCCCGTCGAGCACCAACACGAGCGCCTTCCCCGCCGCGGCCTCGACCAACCCCTCCAACTCATCCTCGCCCCAGGTCTTGGCCGCCGCATACCGCGCGACCGCCCCCTGGTGCCGCAAGCCACCGGCGACCCCGTCGAGCGCGTTCTGCGCCACCCGCCGCACCTCGATCCCGAGCCGCCGGGCCTGGGTTTCGATCTCGGTGATGCGCGGGTTCTTGGCATTGGCCTCGAGGAGGACCTCCCGCACGTTCTCGCCGTCGTGCTCGACGGCCGAAGCGACGGCATTGATGCCGGCGATCCATTGGGATTGTTTGTTCATGGGGCCTATTGTGCCGCAGAGCTCCCACACGGGTCTCCACATGGCCAAAACCTCGCCAGCGACGAGCCGGGGACAAAGCCGTCGAGAAGGCGGGCTATCGCCGAGCTCAGCGCAAGAAGAAACCCGCCGTCGCGAACGAGCAATGATGGAAGTCTGTTGATTCGTCGGACGCGCAACGCGTTCGCGTCTGATTTCTTGCGCTGCCATTGGTCGGCAACATTCGGCACGGAGCTAGAAACTCCTCTTGATGACGTCCAATGCAGTGCGCTCCTCCTGCGTCGGGAGGGGCCGGAATACAAGACCTCGCAAGAGGAAATACGTCCGCCGACATCAAGCGGTTTTCTACCTCCCGACACCTTGCGTCGCATTTGCGACGCAAGTCCTTCCAGTCCAGGAGGTTGCCATGTCCAAAGATCTTCACGACCCTCGCACCAGCACCGCAGTCCTCGCCATCCCTGAGCCCGCGCACTTCTCGCTCGTGCAGATCGCCTACTTCGTCCGCTTGATGGCGCACCTGACCGAACCCGGCACCAACGCCAGCAACTACGACGCGATCCTGCGCCCGAATTCCCTGGGCTGGTACTTCTCCAACCTGTCGAAGGAACTCGACGCAATCATCGACGCCACCTACCTCGCCGGCGAAGGCCCAAAGTCGCGACCAAACAAGCCGGCAACCCGCATCCGCCGCAAACTCAATTGATGCAGCGCCCCGCGCTTTCGCATCCCGAAACCGATCAGCTACCTGCAAAGCTGCGCTTTGCAGCCCCCAATGCCCGCTCGGGCGAAAGCCCCCTGATCGAAGCGACCCGCAAGGTGATGCCCCAGCGTGGGGAGTTTCAGATTTTTTTCCCAAAAAAATCTGGAACTTCACACGTTCGGGCGGCGCACTGATCGGTTTCGAGCGGGCTTTCCTCCGCGCACCAACTTGGCAGGAATTGACAGTTCATTGGCGCACGACACGCAGGTCGGGCAGGCAAATTGAAGGCCCCTCCTAGGTGCCGCCCCCATGTCCCGCCTCAACTTCCTCCGCACCACCGCCCTCGCCCTGGCCGTCGCCACCCTCCCGGCCCACGCCGACGAACACTTCGCCCCCTACACCCCGCAACACGGCCACACCAAACCCGTAGTCGCCGTCATCGGCCACAACGCCGGCACCGAACTGACCGACTTCGTCATCCCCTACGCCGTCCTCCAACGCTCCGGCGCAGTCGAGACCTACGCAGTCGCCACACAACCCGGCGCAATGACAATGCGCCCCGCCCTCCACCTCCAACCCGACCTCGACACCAACACCTTCGACACCCGCTACCCCGAAGGCGCCGACTACGTCATCGTCCCCGCCGTCGTCCATCGCGACGACCCCGCCCTCCTCGCCTGGATCAACCAACAGAATGCGAAGGGCGCCACCATCGTCAGCATCTGCGACGGCGCCCTTGTCGTCGCCGCCACGGGCCTGCTGAAAGGCCACCGCGCGACGGCCCATTGGGCGACCGAGTCCTACCGCCGGAAGACCTACCCGGAAGTGACGTGGGTCTCGAACACCCGCTACATCGTCGATGGCCGCCTCGCCTCGAGCGCAGGCATCAGCGCCGCGATCCCCGCATCGCTCGCCCTGCTCGAATCCATCGCCGGCCACGACAAAGCCCTGGCCGTCGCCGCGCAATTCGGCGTCACGTCCTGGACCACGCAACACAACAGCGACACCTTCAAACCCCACATGGGCAACCTCGTCGCCCTCGCAAAAACCAACGCGACCAACAAGTGGTTCCACTCCAACGAAAAACTCGGCCTGCCGCTGCAGGACGGCATGGACGACATCGCGGTGGCACTGACCGCCGACGCCTGGTCGCGCACCGGGCGCAGCCAGGCGTATGGCATCTCCCCCACGCAGAAGGTGCGCAGCCGCTCCGGCCTCGTCTGGCTCTCCGACAGCGCGCGCCCAACCGACATGCAACACGCCATCGCCGCCGTGACGGCCAGCGCAGGCGTGCCACTCTTCGACGCCGTCCTGGCTGCCATCGAAGGCCGCTACGGCCGTTCGACTGCACAGGGCGTTGCGATCGACTTTGAGTACCCTTGGGCGCCGGCGGCCGAATGAGCGCTGCCCGGGAGAGTGCAATGTCGAACGCCGCGCGCGTGGTGGCCGTCACCACCTACGACCACATGAACCTGCTGGACCTGAGTGGACCGCTGCAGGCGCTCGCGACGGCCAATCGGCTCGTCAGGCCGGATCAGCGCTACGACGTGCACGTCGTGTCGGTGCACGGTGGGCCGATCACGACAGGCTGCGGATTGCAGGTGATGTCAGATCCCGTGGATTCGCTCGATGCGATTCGCGTCGATACATTGATCGTGCCCGGCGGCTGCGCAGGCTCACGCTTCGAAGCGCCGTCTGCATTAGCCAAGTGGGTCGGCGAAACCGCGTCCTCCGTGCGCCGCGTCGCCTCGGTCTGCACCGGCGCATTCGTCCTCGCCGAAGCCGGCCTCCTCGCCGGCCGCCGCGCCGCCACGCATTGGCATTGGGCGGACCAACTCGGCGAACGCTTCCCCGCGATCGACGTCGACGCCGACCGCATCTTCGTCAAGGACGGCGCGATCTGGACCTCGGCCGGCGTGAGCGCAGGCATCGACCTCACGCTCGCCTTGATCGAAGAAGACCACGGACATCGCATCGCCATCGAAACCGCGCGCGAACTCGTCGTCTTCGTAAAGCGCGCCGGCGGCCAATCCCAATTCAGCGTGCCGCTGAAGGCGCAGACCAGCAAGGACGCACGCTTCGCCGACCTGCACGCATGGATGGCCGCCAACCTGCGCGGCGACCTGCAGGTGGAACTGCTCGCCGAACGCATGGGCATGAGCCCGCGCACCTTCGCGCGCACCTACGCGGCGAACGTCGGGCGCACGCCGGCGAAGACGGTGGATGCGATGCGCCTGGAAGCGGCGTGCCGATCCCTGGAGGAGACGGCATTACCGTTGAAGGCCGTTGCGGCGCAGGCAGGTTATATCGACGAGCAGGCGCTTCGTCGTGCATTCCAGCGGCAACTCGGCGTCGGGCCCACGGATTACCGTGCGCGCTTCTCGCAGCATGCGTTGGCGGGCGACGTGGCCTGACGCTTCCCGAAAACGATCGGCTACCTGCAAAGCTCGCTTTGCAGCCCCCAGTGAACGCTCGGGCGAAAGCCCACTGATCGAAGCGACCCGCAAGGTGATGCCCCAGCGTGGGGAGTTTCAGATTTTTTTCCCAAAAAAATCTGGAACTTCACACGTTCGGGCGGCGCGTCGATCGGTTTCGAGCGGGCTTTCCGAGGCGCACTACCCCACCCAAAAAGAAACCCGCCTTTCGGCGGGCTTCTTTTTGACCTCCCCTGGAGGGGAGGTGGGCATCACCACGTCCACCGCACGCCCACGTCCGCACCACGCCGGTCGACGTGCGTGCCTTCCAAGGATTGCGCATACGACAGCGACACGAACGCGGTCGCACCCGTCCGCAACTTCGCCGACACACCGACATCCACCGTCGCCTGCAAGCCGAGGTCGTGGTTGGCGTAGCTCTGCATCGTTTCCGATGTATCCATCCGCAGCACGGATGCCGCAACCGTCGGTTCGCCGATCGTGTCGGCGACGCCCACCAACATCCACGGCCGCCACATCCCCGACTTCATCTCGATGTCGCGCTCCACGCGCACCGCCGTGCGGGCGTGGCCGAGGAGGCCATCGGCGAGGTTCAGGTCCATGCCGTTGAAGTCGTGGCGGTCCTGCCAATGCACGGCGTCGACCCCCACTTCGACTTCGGGCGCCATCGTCCAGCTATCGCCCATCGCGAACTTGCGGCCGACGTTGGTCGACGCCGACAGCGTGTTGCCGCGCAGCTCGTCGTGCGTGCCGTCCGTGAACACGTCCGCGTCGTGCAGGTAGGCGGACAGCACGAAGTCGGCCCACATGTCGTTCTTCCAGGTGTTGCCGAGATAGAAGCCGCCCATCGGCGTATGCGTGCGGATGTTCGCATCACCCTTCCCCACCGGCCCGCTACCGGCGACCGTGCCGTCGGTCCAGTGGTTGCCGTCGATGTAGCCGAGCACCCAGCCGGCGCGCAGCTTGCGTTCGCCGGTATCTCGCATCTGCGTGTCGGCGCCGATGTACACGCCGTTGATGTCGCCGTCGAAGGCGTAACCGCGGCCCTTCGAAACATGGGTTTCGTCGCCGGACACCGCCATCCAGAAACCGTGGCAGTCGGTCGCGAGTTCGGCCTTGGCGCGGGCGTCGCGATCGTCCTGCATGCGGCAGTCGTCGTGCGCGCGTGCGTCATCGAGGCGGCCGAACACGCGTTGCGTGGCATCGCGCACCGGCAGGCCGCCGATGGTGTGCAACACGGCGACGCCGGGGATTTCCGGGACGACTTCTTCCTGCGTGGTCGTCAGGTACCACGCGTGGTCGGCCTGGTCCTGGCCGAAGGCCCACATCCACGGAGTGCCGTCCAGGCGGACACGGCCGCCGACAGCCTCCGCGGCGACGAAGCCACCGTCGCCGGGCGTGTCGTTGGGGCTGTCGATGACGCGCACCTTCTTCGACATCGGGTCGGTGCCGTCGCTCGTGAAGCGCACGCCGGTCGTGCCGACGATGTTGCCGCCGATGTCCAGGCCGCCCGCGGTGCCGTTGCCGGGTGAGACGAAGACGTCGAGCAGGCTGCCGTTCGATCCGGTGTAGTCCCCGGAAATCGCGAGGCGGTTGGCGCCGACCTCGATGCGGCCTGCATTCTCCACTGCACCGTCGATGCGGGCGCCGGCGCGCGCGTCGAGGCGCGAGGTGACGTCGATCGCGAGCGTGCCGGTGACCAGCGGCGTCGACAGGGTCATCGCACTGCCGTCGAGCAGTTCGGTGCGTTCGAAGCCGGTGGCGGTGAACGGCGCCTCCAGCGTCATGCCGCGGAAGAGCAGGCGATCGTTGCCTGCGCCGCCGGCGATCGTCGCGGCGTCGATCGTCGCCTGCGCGAATTCGACCGTGTCGTCGCCGGCACCGAAATCCAGTGCGCCCTTCACGGTGCCCGCGGCGAAGAAGCGGTCGTCGCCGGTGGTGCCGGTGAAGGTGCCGCGGACGTCGAGCGTCGTGCCGGTGCCGACGAAGGTATCGGCGCTGGTGAGCGTTCCGCCTTCGGCGACGTCGAGCGTGCCGCCGACGAGTTGCACGGTGTCGAACGCCTGCGTCCCCGCGAGCGCCAGGGTGCCGGCGCCGGTTTTGCCCGTGAGCGTGACGTTGCCGCCGAGCGTGGTGAGGTCACCCGCAGTGATCGCGTTGCCGAGCGTGATCGTGTACGTGCCGCTCGAGGGGAAGATCGCGCGGTTGTCGCCATTGGTCCAGCCGATGTCGGCGCCGCCCGTCAACGCGGTGTCGAAGTTCGTCAGCGTGGAGTTCCAGGTGCCGTTGCCGCCGTTGGCGTTGGCCGCGGGATTGCCGCCGTTGACCGTGCCGCCATCCCAGTAGAAGTCGGTCGCATGCACCTGCGCGCACGCCATCGCCAGCAGCGACGGCAGTATCGCGTGGCGGAGCGTGCGGCGTGCGCTGGTGCGTGTCCGCGCCAGCTCCGACACGACGACCCACGCACCGAGCACGCGCGACCAGATGACACGGAAGACATGATTCATCGCACTATCCCCGGGGAATTGCCGAGGACGCTAAGGGTTCGCGGGACGAATCGACATTGACACTTGGGGCATTCGAGCCCTTTCCGATCACGTTGCCCGAACGGGCAATGTCTTGCGGCGGATGGTCGCGATGGACGCATCCGGCGGCATTTGCCCAAGTGGTGCGCGCGAAACGTGCGCGGCGCGGAGACGTTATTCCGTGATCTCGTCCACGAGCGCAACACTGCCGCTCGACTTCCGGACAATCAGGCTCGCCGGGATCATCTGGCTCTCGACCGGCTCGTCGCGGATTTGCCGCAGCAGCGCATCCACCAGCATTTCGCCGGCGCGCTGCGTGTTCTGGTACACCGTCGTCAGCGGCGGGTTGGCGAAGCGCGCCATCGGGATGTCGTCGAACCCGACCACCGAGACATCCTCGGGAATGCGCAAGCGCTGCTCGGCCAGCGCACGCATCGCGCCGATCGCGATCAGGTCGCTGGCCGCGAAGACCGCATCGAAGGGCAGGCCACGTTCGAGCAGCGTGCGCGCCGCCGCATAGCCCGCGTCTTCCGAACTCTCCGCATCCACCTGCAATGCCGGATCCATGCCCACGCCCAGGTCGTGCAAGGCCACGTCGCAGCCGCGGTAGCGCGCGAAGAATTCCGGATAACGCGTGCTCGCATCGCCGAGGAAGGCGACCTTCCGCCGCCCGACCGAATACAGATGCTCGCCGACCAGTTGCCCGCCGTGGAAATTGTCGCAGCCGATCGAGACGCCCGGTTGCCCCGGGAGCACCGCGCCCCACCGCACGAAGTGCGTGCCCTGCTCCACCAGGCTTTCGAGCGTGCTCTGGTACAGCAGGTAGTCGCCGTAGCCGAGCAGGATCAGGCCGTCGGCCTTCATGCTGTTCTCGTAATCGGCGTGCCAGTCGTTCGACAGCTGCTGGAACGACACCAGCAGGTCCTGCCCGTGCTTGGCGCACGCGCGCGTGATCGAGCCGAGCATCGACAGGAAGAACGGGTTGATGTGCGATTCGTCGGGCGTGGGATCTTCGAACAGCAACAAGGCGATGCAACCCGCGCGTTGCGTGCGCAGGCTCGAGGCGTGGCGGTCGACCTTGTAGTTGAGTTCGCGCGCGACCGCTTCCACCCGCTTGCGCGTTTCGATGTTGACTAGGGGGCTGCCGCGCAACACGCGCGAGACCGTCGCCTGCGAAACGCCGGCGCGGTAGGCGATGTCGACGGAGGTGGCTTTCGGCTTCTTCCCCATAGCGGCCGAGGATGACAGGGCCGGGGCCGCCGTGTGAAGGGCCGGGCGTTGACGGTCCCGACATGAACGGGCGTGCGACCATGGGCGCATGGCCAAACCCCCCAGCAAGCGCGGCAGCAGCCGCGGCAAGACCCCGAATTCCGCCGGAGCGCCCAAGGGCGCGAAACCCGGCGCCCCGAAGCACAAGGCGGCGCAACGCCCCGGCTGGATGCCCGCCCCGCCGCCGCCGCTGCGTGGTGCACCGCCGTCGCGCTCCGGTCCGCCACGGCCGGCCCCCAATCGCGATCCGCACCACGCGCGCGAATCGGCTCGGTACGACCAACCCATCGCCAGTCGCGAGATGCTGCTGCGCATCCTCGAAGCCAACGACGGCCCGATGGATGCCGATGCGCTCGCGCAAAAACTCTCGCTCACCGAACCCGACCGCTTCGACGCACTGAGCAAGCGCCTCGGCGCGATGGTGCGCGACGGCCAGTTGCTGCAGAACCGCACCGGTTCCTACGCACCGGCGCAGCGCATGGACCTGATCCCCGGCGTGGTGATCGCGAATCCCGACGGCTTCGGCTTCCTGCGCCCCGATGCGGGTGCGCGCGCCGACGATCTGTTCCTGCCGCCCTTCGAAATGCGCAAGGTGATGCACGGCGATCGCGTGCTCGCCTCGGTCACCGGCATGGATCGTCGCGGGCGTCGCGAAGGCGCGATCGTCGAAGTGCTGGAACGTCGCCTCAATCGCCTGATCGGGCGTTACACGGTCGAAGCCGGTATCGGTTATGTCGTGCCCGACGACCGCCGCATCCAGCGCAACGTGCTCATCCCGCCGGGCGAAACCAGCGATGCGAAGCCCGGCCAGCTCGTCGTCGCCGAACTGGTGCAGGCACCCGATCCGCAGCGCCCCCCGATCGGCAAGATCCTCGCGGTGCTCGGCGACAAGCTGACGGCTTCGCTCGCAGTCGAAGCGGCGATCCACGCCCACGAAATCCCGCACGAATTCCCGCCGCAGGTGCTGGCTGAAGCCACGCTGGTCCCACTCGTCGTCGAAGAATCGATGACGCAGGGCCGCGTCGACCTGCGCAAGCTGCCGCTGGTGACCATCGACGGCGAGGATGCGAAGGACTTCGACGATGCGGTGTATTGCGAACCCACGCGCGATGGCTTCCGCCTGGTCGTGGCCATCGCCGACGTGTCGCACTACGTGCGCCCCGACACGCCGCTCGACGACGAAGCCAAGCTGCGCGCGACCTCCGTGTACTTCCCGGGTTTCGTCGTGCCCATGCTGCCGGAGACGCTGTCCAACGGCATCTGCTCGCTGAAGCCGAACGTGGATCGCATGTGCTTCGTCTGCGACATGCAGATCGATCGCGAAGGCCAGGTCACCAAGTCGAAGTTCTACGAGGCGGTGATGAACTCGCACGCGCGCCTGACCTATACGCAGGTCTGGAACGCGATCGACGAAACCGCGCTGCCCGAATTGCGCGACGAGGCCTTGCAGGTGATCGGCGAACAACTGCCGCAGGTCCAGCGCCTGCACCAGTTGTTCCAGGTGCTGAAGAAGGCGCGCGGCAAGCGCGGCGCCATCGAGTTCGAATCCTCCGAAGTGCGTTTCGTCCTCGGCCCGCAGGGCGAAGTCACGCAGGCCGGCATGCTCCAACGCAACGACGCGCACATGCTGATCGAGGAATGCATGATCGCGGCGAACGTCGAAGCCGCGCGCTACATCCTGAAGAAGAAGATCCCCGCCCCCTTCCGCGTGCACGACAAGCCGCCTGAGCAGAAGTACACCGACCTGCTGGAATTCCTCAAGGAATTCGCGCTCAAGATGCCGCCGTGGTCGAAGGTCGAGCCGCGCGATTTCACCGCGCTGTTGAAGAAGATCCGCGAGCGGCCCGATGCCACGTTGCTGGAATCGGTGCTGCTGCGCAGCCAGTCGCTGGCGGTCTACGCGGCCGAGAACCTCGGCCACTTCGGCCTGGCACTGGATGCCTACGCGCATTTCACCTCGCCGATCCGCCGCTATCCGGACCTGCTGCTCCATCGCGCGATCAAGCACGCGCTGTCCGGCGGCACGGCGGTGGACTTCAAGTACAGTGAGCACGAAATGGCCGCGCTGTGCCTGCAATGCTCGGAGCGCGAACGCCGTGCCGACGAGGCCGAGCGCGAAGTCGACGAGCGTTACCGCGCCGCGTGGATGGAACAACACGTCGGTGGCCAGTTCAGCGGCACGATCAGCGGCGTGACGAGCTTCGGCCTGTTCATCGAACTCGACGAATCCAAGGTCAACGGCCTGGTCCACGTCACGCAGTTGCCGAACGACTATTACCACTTCGATCCGATCCGCAAGACGCTCAAGGGCGAACGCACGGGACGCGAGTTCCGCCTGGGCGATCGCGCCGACATCGTCGTGCTGAAGGCCAGCGTCGAAGATCGCAAGATCGATTTCCGCCTGGTCGAAGAGCGCGGCGAGAAACCCCTGCCGCCGCGTGGCATGCCCGCGAAGAAGGTCAAGCAGCGGTATTGACCCGATGCAGAACGCGCAGCAGCCCGTCGAGATCTTCTGGACCGGTGGATGGGATTCTACCTTCCGCGTGCTGACGGTGCTGCTCGAGCACCGTTTGCGGGTCGCGCCGATCTATCTGCTGGACCGCACGCGCCCGTCGACGCAGATCGAAATCGAGACCATGGACCGGATCCGGGCCGCGCTGGCCGAAACGCATCCGGAGACGCGCACGTTGCTGTTGCCGACGACGATGTCGGAAGTGACGGACATCGCACCGGACGCGGACATCCAGGCCGCGGGAGAGCGGCTCGCGCAACTCGGTGTCGGCAGCCAATACCCGTGGCTCGCGCGCTATTGCAAGCAGCACGGAAAGCGCGAGATCGAGCTGTGCACCGAGAAGGCCGCGCACATCCATGGCGCGGGCGTGGTGCTGTACGACAACATGTCCGGGCCGCTGCCTTCGCCGCATGGCTACACGACGCACCGCATCCTGCCGGACGCGCCCAATCACGATGCCTACCTGATTTTCGGCGCCTTCTCGTTCGCGATGATCGACGTCTCGCGCCCGCGCATGGTCGAAGTCGCCAGGCGCAACGGCTGGGAACCGCTGATGGGCCTGACCTGGTTCTGCCACCGCGCCAAGCGCGACCGCCGGCCCTGCGGGCTCTGCAATCCCTGCATCAACGCGATCGACGAAGGCTTCGGCTGGCGCATCCCGCGGTCGCGACGCGTGTTGTCGGCGCTCTACAAATCGACGCTGTGGCCCTTGCGCAAAGCCGCGAGGAAGTTCGTCCTGCGGCGTCGCATGACCGGCTCGCAGGCCTGATCAATTCCCCACGTGCCGCCGCGCGCGCGCCATGCCGCGGTCGAGCTCGGTCTTCAGGGTCGGATCGCTGACAGGCGCATCCAGGATGTAGACGGCGACATCGTGCGGCGCCACCGTCGCATCGAGGGTTCCGCCACGCGGGACATCGATCGCCGCGCCGCCGAGTGCCGCCTTCCATTGCCCCGGCTGCATCGACGCGCGCACGCTGAAATCCGCCGGCGCGCCGCCCTTGTTGAGCAGCACCAGCGCGATCTGCGCCGTCTTGCCCTGCTGCAACACCCGATAGAACGCCGCGTGGTCACCCTGCATCTCGACGTTCACCTGCAGGCCGCGCTGCAGCGCCGGCGTTTGCGCACGCAGGTTCGCGATGCGGCGCAACTGGCGATAGATACGGCTGCCCGGCGCGGCATCGACGCGTTCCTGGCCGTAATAGTTGCGATTGCCCTGGTGTTCGGCGGTGCCGCGTTCGAAGCCCGTTTCCGATCCGTAGTAGACCGCGGGCGTGCCGCGCAGGGTGAACAGCGCGTTGTTCGCGTCGACGAAGCCATCGTCGGTCGCATCCAGGCGCGCCATGTCGTGGTTGTCGTAGAAGATCATCAGGTCGTACGGATTCGCGTACGGGCCGTTGGTCAGGTACAGCGCCTGGTCGATGCGTTCGAAACCCAGCTGCGCCTTGCCGAAGGCTTCGCCCATCGCTTTCTGCAACGGGAAATCGAGCACGCTCACGCCCGCGTTCTCGGGCAGGGTGTGTTCGGCGATCTTGTTGGCGTCGTACTCGAAGGCTTCGCCGAACATGAAGAAGCCCGGATGCTTCTCGCGGATGCGCGTGGTGAACTTGTGCCAGAACGGATGCGGCATCCAGCCGATCGTGTCGACGCGGAACGCATCGGCGCCCTGCCCGATCCATTGCTCGTACGCGCCGACGAAGTACTCGAGCACGCGCGGGTCGTTCTCGTTGATGTCCGACAACTGCGCCAGCCCGCCCTTGGTGTTGTAAAAGGCGTTGAGCGGGTTGTTCGGATCGAGTTTCTCCGGCGGCAGGTTCATGTGGTCGGCGATCAACTTGCCGTCCTTGTCGAAGATCTGCCCGTATTTCGGCTGCGCCTTCGGCATCGTGTACGCGGGCGAGCCGTGGTTGAGCACGATGTCGAGCACGGTCTTCAGGCCGTGCGCTTTCAAACCCTTGGTCAGGCCGCGGAAATCCAGGTCCTTGCTCGGCAGGTGTTCGTCGAGCTTGTAGAAGTTGTCGCCCCAGTAGCCGTGGTAACCGGTCTTGCCCTTGTCGGTCCACATGCCGCCCCACTTCACCGGCTGGCCGCCGGTGAAGGCTTCGTCGGGGTTGTCGACGATCGGCGAGATCCACACCGCGCCGAATCCCATGTCCTTGATGTAGTCGGCGTTGTCGAGCACGCCGCGGAAGTCGCCGCCGAGATAACCGATGTTGTCGGACTTGCCTTTCGGCGCGTTGGGCACCGGACGATCGAAGGTGTGTAGCGCAGGGCCCTTGCCCTGGTCGCGGTGGTCGTTCGACTTGTCGCCATTGACGAAACGATCCGTGAGGACGAAATAAACGGCGTCGGCCGCGAAGGGTTCGTTGGTGCCGTAGTACTCGACCGGCTTGGGGGCTTCGGCTTTTTTCGCGGGCACGGCGGGGGGCGCGGACGGCGCGCAGCCGGCCAGTGCCACCACACAAACCGCGAGCAGCGCGGGCCTCACGGCGACACCGCCGCGGCCACGCGCGGTGCCGGTTCGCGCACGCGCAACACGCACAATCCGGCGACGATCAGGCTCACGCCACCGATCACCAGTGCATAGATCGGGTGGTTGCCGAAGAACAATTTCAGCATCAATCCCAGCAGGCTCGCCGCCACCAACTGCGGGATGACGATGAAGAAATTAAAGATGCCCATGTAGACGCCCATTTTCCCCGCCGGCAAGGAATCGGACAGCAGTGCGTAAGGCAACGAGAGGATCGAGGCCCACGCGAACCCCACGCCGACCATCGAGAGCAGCAGCCACTGCGGATCGCGGATCACCGCGATCGACAACAGGCCCAGCCCGCCGAGCACGGCGTTGATCAGATGGCTGGTCCGCAAGCCCCAACGTTTGACCATCCACGGAATGACGATCGCCGCCAACGCCGCGAAACCGTTGTACGCAGCGAACAAGACGCCGACCCAGTTCGCGCCTTCGTTGTAGGCAGCCGAGGTGGGGTCTGCGCTGCCGAAGTGCACCTGCGTCACCGCGCCCGTCGTGTAGATCCACATCGCGAACAACGCGAACCACGAGAAAAACTGCACGACCGCGAGCTGGCGCATCGTCGGCGGCATGTCGTACAGGTCGTCCATGATGTTGGCGAAGCCGCTTTCGCCGCCCATCATCGTGCGAACGAGCAGCGCCAGGCCGTAGCCGGCAATCAGGCCGCCGAGGACATACAACTCGCGCGCCCAGCCTTGCATCCACACCGTCGCGATGAAGGCCAGGCCGACAATGAGCCAAGCCAGCGCCGTGGTGCGCATACGGGAAGCGTCGCGCGCGCGCGGTGCGATGGGCGGCGCTTCATCCCACGCGTGCAGTTTCTCCGGCGGATATTCGCGTGTGGTCGCGATCGTCCAGACGATGGCGCCCAGCAACACCGCGCCGCCGAAATAGAACGCGTAATGCACCGTGTCGGGCACCTGGCCCGGACCCGCGGTGTTGGCGACGCCCCACTTCGCCAACAGCCACGGCAACAGGCTCGCGATCACCGAACCCACGCCGATGAAGAAGCTCTGCATCGCGTAGCCGGAGGCGCGTTGCTTCACAGGCAACTGGTCGCCGACGAAGGCGCGGAAGGGCTCCATGGAAATGTTGATCGAGGCATCGAGGATCCACAGCAGGCCCGCGGCCATCCACAACACCGGCGAATTGGGCATCGCGAACAAGGCCAGCGAAGCGAGGATCGCGCCGACGAGGAAATACGGCCGCCGCCGCCCGAGCCCCGTCCACGTGCGATCCGACAGGTACCCGACGATCGGCTGCACGATCAGGCCCGTGAAGGGCGCGGCGATCCACAACATCGGAATGTCGTCCATCGGCGCGCCGAGCGTCTGGAAGATACGGCTCGCATTGGAGTTCTGCAGCGCGAAGCCGAACTGGATGCCGAGGAACCCGAAACACATGTTCCAGATCTGCCAGAACGTCAATGTCGGCTTGGCGGTGGGCGTCGCGGTCATCGCGGGGTGTCCTCGTGGGAACTCAGGGTAGCGGCACGATCGTTAGCGTGCCGATATCGGCTTGGTTGAGCGGGCCCGAAGCCCCGCCCTTGCCGCCGGTGTAGTGGACGAAGTGATCCAGGTCGCTCATGTTCGTGCCGCCCCCGATGCTGAACCTGCATTCGGCGCCGGCCTTCGCCTCGAAGATGGCGGACGTCGAGTCGGTCTCCGCTTCGTTGTGCGGCATGACGACCTTGCCGAAGCGCGCGCCATCGCAATCGCTCTTCTTGCTGCACGACAGCTTCAGGCCTTTGACGCCGGCGGTGATGCCGGTGTTGATCGGCCCGTTGGCGTTGCGATAGCGGAGCGTGACGCGATAGCGGCCGGTTTTCGGCACTTTCCATGTCCGCGGCCAGTCGCCGGTCAGCGTTTGCGACGGGCCCACGCAGGTCGTGCGGGACGGCAGCGATTCGATTTCGTCGGCGATGCGCGTCGCGCTGAAACACTGCGAGACGCCCGTTGCCGGCACTTTGATCGACTTATCGCCATCGAATCGTTCGACGCGTTTTCCGTCGGCGTAAAGCACCGTGCCCGCCGCCATGGAGATTCGCCAGGCATCGCCATCGCGCACCGGTTCCGGCGCCTGCGGCTGCGGGGGCGCGAATTGTGCGCCGTTGCGATGCAGCCGCTGCACGGGAACGTCCTGCGGCACGAGATCGACGATGGTCTGCCGCCCTTCCGTGCGTTGCGTTCCGCCTACCAGCAGCGTGGCGGCGCCGAGCGCCTTCGGCTTGCGCAATTCGATGCTGCGCTCCGGCATTTCAAGCACGATGCTGTCCTTCGTGCCGAACAGATCCGACAGCAACTGCGCCGGAATCATCGGCTGCACCGAACCATCGTCTTCGACGCCGAACACGCCGCGCATCACCATGTCCAGATAGGCCGCCACCGACCACAATTGTCGCGGCGAATTCACCACCGGCCCGCTCAGCTTGCCGTCTTCGAAGTGCACGCTTTGCGTGGTGAGTTCGAAGTTCTCCATGTTCGACCCGGCCTTCGCCGCGCCGCGCATCAGCGAACGGATCTCGAAGGCGATGCGTTCGGGGTTGCGCGTGGTGCGTGCGGCGCGCAGCGCGTACGCGCTGACGAAAGGCCACATTGCGCGGTTGTGGTAGATCGGCGTCTCGGGCTGCTGCGGCCAGATGACCGGGCTTCCGAGTTCTGCGACGGGGTAGTTCGCCAGCGCGCGTTGCGCGCGATCGGGCGGCGCGACGCCGGAAGTGATCGCCAACGACGTGCCCAACAGGTCGTAACTCTCCACCGGCACCGGATGGAACGCGGTGCCGATGTAGCTCATGTACATCCCGCGGTCTTCATTCCAGAAGTGGCGGTTGATGGCATCGCGCAGTGCGTCGGCTTCGCTGGTGTAATGCCCGGGAAGCGTGCGTCCGCTCCGCTCCCGGTCCAGGCGATCGGCCAGGCGCAGCGCTTCGTAATGCAGCACATTGGTCGACAGCGCGAAGGACTCGGCGATGAAGGTCGTGTCCTTCGCCGTCCACGCCGGGTAATTCTGTTCGCGCCAGTCGAGGAAGGAGGTCTCGCCGCGATACAGGCCCATCTGCGCATCGAATGCGAAGGCGCGATCGGTCATCAACGTGCCGAAGAGCGCGCGCTCGACATCGTCCCGGAATGCCGCGTCGTCCACCAGGTGCCGCGCGGCGAGGAACCAGACGACGCGATCGGTGCTGACCGGCCAACTGCCGCCCGAGCCGGTGTCCTGCGCGACTTCCAGGAACTCGGGCCTGCGGTATCCCATGACCTTCGGGTTGCGCACCGCACCCAACTTGAACCGCAACGAGGTCTTCGTCCGCTCCGGATCCAGCTTCGCCAACGCCAGGTCCGCCGCATACGACAGATCGCGCGTCCACACGTAATGCCACTTCTCGCCGGTTTCGAAACACACGCACGGGTACGGTTTCTGATCGTTGAACGACCAGTCGGTGATCGCGTCGACCTTGTCTTTCTCCAATTCGGTCTGCGCGAGCACGAACAGGCGATCGAATTCGGCGCTGGCCGTCCGGGTCTTCATCGCCGGTTCGCCGGCCAAGGCGAGCGCCGGGAGCAATGCCATGAGGCAGCCCGCCACCCGTTCCAAGCCCCGCGGTATGCCACCGGCCATGCGTCCCCCTTTCGTCGCCCCATGGTAGTCGAGCGCCCTGCGCATGGACGGCCCGCCTGCAAACGTATTCAATGCGCGGCTCCGCCCGTGCCGTGGAAGATGGCGCACGGCGCTGCGTCGGGAACCGCACGCGCGCAGCAGGCATTTCGAGGGAACGCATGGACAACAATCGCTGGTGGCGTGGCGCGGTGATCTACCAGATCTACCCGCGCAGCTTCCTGGACACGGACGGCGACGGCGTCGGCGACCTCCCCGGCATCCTCGATCGGCTCGACTACGTCGCCAGCCTCGGCGTCGATGCGATCTGGATCTCGCCCTTCTTCAAATCGCCGATGGCCGACTTCGGTTACGACATCGCCGACTATCGCGCGGTCGATCCCCTGTTCGGCACGCTCGCCGATTTCGACCGCGTGCTGGCGAAAGCGCATGCGCTGGGCTTGCGCGTGATGATCGACCAGGTGCTCAGCCACACCTCGATCGAGCACCAGTGGTTCACCGAAAGCCGCGCTTCGCGCGACAACCCGAAGCACGACTGGTACGTGTGGGCCGACGCGCAACCGGACGGCACGCCGCCCAACAACTGGCTGTCGATCTTCGGCGGCGTGGCGTGGCGCTGGGAACCACGTCGCGGCCAATACTTCCTGCACAACTTCCTCGCCTCGCAGCCCGACCTGAATTTCCACAACCCGGATGTGCAGGCGGCGACGCTCGACAACGTGAAGTTCTGGCTCGACCGCGGCGTGGATGGCCTGCGCCTGGATGCGATCAACTTCTGCTTCCACGACGCGCAACTGCGCGATAACCCGCCCAAGCCCGTCGAACTGCGCACCGGCCGCGGCTTCAGCGCCGACAATCCGTATGCGTTCCAGTACCACTGGTTCAACAACACGCAGCCGGAAAACCTGCGCTTCCTCGAAGACCTGCGCGCGTTGCTCGATCGTCATCCCGGCGCGACTTCGCTCGGCGAGATCTCCTCGGAAGACTCGCTGGCGACGATGGCCGAGTACGTCGGTGACAAGCGCCTGCACATGGGCTACAGCTTCGAGCTGTTGACCGACGATCGCAGCGCCGCCTACATCCGCAAGACGGTCGAGACGCTCGAAGCGAAGATGCCGCACGGCTGGCCGTGCTGGGCGATCTCCAACCACGATGTCGTGCGCGCGGTGTCGCGCTGGGGCAACGGCAAGGACGACGCGGCGCTCGCCGGGCAGTTGATCGCGCTGGTGAGTTCGCTGCGCGGCTCGGTTTGTCTCTACCAGGGCGAGGAACTCGGGCTGACCGAAGCCGAAGTCGCGTTCGAAGACCTGCAGGATCCTTACGGCATCACCTTCTGGCCGAACTTCAAGGGCCGCGACGGTTGCCGCACGCCAATGCCGTGGTCGGATGCACCCAACGGCGGGTTCTCCGCCGACAAGCCGTGGTTGCCCGTGCCGGAGGCGCATCGCGCGCTCAATGTCGCCACCCAGGAGGCGGACGCCGGTTCGGTGCTCAACGGCGCGCGTGCATTCCTGAAATGGCGCAAGCAGCAAGCGGCACTCGTCGACGGGGCCATCGCGTTCCTCGATGCGCCCGAGCCGATCCTGTGTTTCGTCCGCCGTGACGCGGCGCAGTCCATGCTGGTCGCCTTCAACCTGTCGGATACCGAGGTCGAATGGACACTTCCCGAGCATGGCGCGGCGACGCCGTTGCAAGCCCCGGGCACGACGCCCGGCGCGATCCGCGACGGGCGTCTGGTGCTGCCGCCGCGCGGCGTGGTGTACGCCGCGCTCTGAAATCGCTCGCGGCGCTTTGCGTCGCGTGTTGCGCCGGGCCCGTGTTCGCTGCGTTGCCGACGCGCGCGGATTGCGATGATCCCGCGCCTTCGACCGTGCTCGCGACACGCGTGCGCCAGTTGGCGTACGAAACGCTGTCGCCTGCCGAGTTGGACAAGAAGTACGGCGACGCGGCGGATTCACTCGCGCTGGGTGCCTCGTCGAAGGGCTTCGTGCTCTGGGCCCCGACGGCGAAAAATGTGTCCGTTTGCGTGTACGAAGGCCCGAGTTCGACATCGACGGCCTTGCACGCGATGCAGCGCGATGAACGCACCGGCGCCTGGCGCAGCGATGTGCCCGTGCGCGAAGGCACGTATTACCTGTACCTGGTCGACGTGGTGGCCGGCACCGCTTTGGTCCGCCAGCGCGTCACCGATCCCTACTCGGTTGCGCTCGCGGCGAACGGCACGCGCAGCCTGTACGTCGATCTCGATTCGCCCGCAACGAAACCGGAAGGTTGGGACCCGAAGGCGACGCCCAAACGCATCGCCTCGCAGACCGACCTGGTGATCTACGAACTCCACGTCCGCGATTTCTCGCGCGACGACGCCACCGTTCCCGCCGCGCATCGCGGCAAGTACCTCGCGTTCACCAATACGCAGTCGGCGGGCATGCGCCATCTGCGCGCATTGGCCGATGCGGGCGTGACCGACATCCATTTGCTACCGGTGTTCGACTTCGCGACCGTTCCCGAGCGCGATTGCGATCCCAATGGCGACGCCGCCCACGACTGCTTCAACTGGGGCTACGACCCGGTCCACTTCAACGTACCCGAAGGCAGTTACGCGAGCGACGCGGACGGCATCGCGCGCATCATCGAATTCCGACGCATGGTGCAGGCGCTGCACGCCGCCAACCTGCGCGTGGGCATGGACGTGGTCTACAACCACACGATGGCCGCCGGCCAGGCGCCGTGGTCGGTGCTCGATCGCATCGTCCCCGGCTACTACCATCGTTATAACGACGACGGCACGCTCGCGACGTCGACGTGTTGCGCGAACACCGCCACCGAACATCGCATGATGGCCAAGCTCATGCGCGATTCGGTCGTGCTGTGGGCCACGCAATACGGCATCGATTCCTTCCGCTTCGACCTGATGGGCCACCAACCCCGCGCGGCGATGGAAGACCTGCAGCGCGCGCTCAAGACGGCGACCGGCCACGACGTCCCCCTGATCGGCGAAGGCTGGAACTTCGGCGAAGTGGCCGACGGCAAGCGCTTCGTGCAGGCCTCGCAACTCTCGCTCGGTGGCTCGGGCATCGCGACCTTCAGCGATCGCGCACGCGACGCCGTGCGCGGCGGCGGTCCCGGCGACAAGATGCCTGCACTGGTCGAATCGAAAGGCTGGATCAACGGCGGCGCCAACGACACGAACGCCGACATGGTGCGCGTCGGCCTGGCGGGCACGCTGCGCGATTACCTGCTCGACGGACGACCGCTTTCGAAAATCGACTACCACGGCCAACCCGCGGGTTACGCAACGCAACCCGGCGAAGTCGTCAACTACGTCGAGAACCACGACAACCAGACCCTGTACGACATCGATCAACTGAAACTGCCGAAGGACACGCCCCCCGACGAACGCGCGCGCGTGCAACTGCTCGGCACCGCGACCACCGCCTTCAGCCAGGGCATCGCCTACTTCCACGCGGGCATCGACGTCCTGCGTTCGAAGAAGCTCGATGGCAACAGCTTCGATTCCGGCGACGCGGCCAATCGCCTCGACTGGTCCTATCGCGACAACGGCCAGGGCGCGCGACCGCAGGACATCGCCTTCATGCGCGATGCCTTCCGCGACCTGCTGCGCATCCGCGCGAGCTCGACCCTGTTCCGCCTCCCCACGCGCGACGACGTCATCGCACGACTCACGTTCCCGCAGACGAACACCCCCGACCTCATCGCCGCCCGCCTCGACGGCAAAGGCCTTGAAGGCGCGCGATTCCCGGCCGTGCAGTACTTCCTCAACGCATCCACGCAAACGCGCAGCATCACCCTGCCCGCCGCACGCGGCGAACCCTGGATCCTGCACCCCGTCCATCTCTCGCCGACGGCTGCAGACCCCCGCCCCCGCGACGCCCGCTTCGACCGCGCGACCGGCGAATTCACGATCCCTCCGCGCACCGCCGTCGTCTTCGTGCAACCTGAAAGCACAGTGTTGCCCGACCTGCTGACCTTCCGCCTCCCCGCACACCTCTCGGAAGACGAAGACATCACCGTCGACGTCCAACGCCCCGCCGTCTACGACACACAAGAACGCTACCCCGTCCTCTACCTCGACGACGGCCAGGACTTCGCCGACGTCCACGTCCGCGACACCATGGAAAAACTGCGCAACGAGATAGCCCCCTTCATCGTCGTCGCCATCCACATGCCGCGGGACCGCATGGCCGGCTACGGCCTCGCCAACCGCGCCAAAGGCCAAAGCGTCATCGCACCCACGAAATACGGCCCCGTCGGCGCGAACGCACAGGCTTACTCGGAATGGGTCGTCCGCACACTGATCCCCTACGTCGACACACACTGGAACATCCAGCCCAACCCAAACGGCCGCACCATCCTCGGCTGGTCCCTCGGCGGCATCAACGCCTTCTCGCTAGGCTGGAACTACCCCGAAGTCTTCGGCCAAATCGGCGCCTTCTCCCCCTCGTTCTGGCTGTCGAACGACAACAAGGCAGGCATCGCGCAAAACCTCGTCGCCGACTCCCCGCCCAAACATGGCCTGCGGGTTTACTTCGCGGCGGGCACGAAGGAAGAAGAAAGCGACCGCGACAAGAACGGCGTCATCGACGTGATCGACGATGCGAAAGACGTGGCGAACCTGCTCCGCACACACGGCAACAACGACGTCAAAGTCGTCGAACTACAAGGCGGCATCCACCGCCAATCCTCGTGGGCACAAATGCTCCCACCCTTCCTCCAGTGGGCCTTTCCCAAACAATGATCGGCTCCCTGCAAAGCTTGCTTTGCAGCCCCCAATGAAAGCTCGGGCGAAAGCCCCCTGATCGAAGCGACCCCGCAAGGTCGATGCCCCAGCGTGGGGAGTTTCAAATTTTTTTCCCAAAAAAATTTGGAACTCCCCACGTTCGGGCGACGCGCAAAATCGGTTCCGAGCGGGCTCTACTACCAAACCTAGCCCGTCATCTGCTCCAACTCCATCCCCTTGGTCTCACGAACCGCCCGATAAACAAACACGTAAGACACCACCGCAAACGCCGCATACAACCCGTAAGCAAACGCCAACCCGATCTCAGCCAACCCCGGAAACGTAGCAGTAATCACGAAGTTGGCAATCCACTGCGCCGAAGCCGCGACAGCGAGCGCAATCGCCCGAATCCGATTGGGGAACATCTCCCCCAACAACACCCACACCATCGGCCCCCAACTCAACCCGAAACACACCACGTACAAATTCGCCGAAACCAGAGCGACCATGTTCCAGGGCGCCGGCAACGACAACCCATCTGCCGTCGAAACCGCATTCGCGAAACACACCGCCATCGCGCCCAGCGTCACCGCCATCCCAGCAGAACCAACGAGCAACAACGGCTTCCGCCCCACCTTGTCGACCAACGCAATGGCCACCAAGGTCACCAACACATTGACCACCGACGTCGCCACCGTGATCTCGAACGAATCGGCCTCGCTGAACCCGACCGAATGCCACAGCGTCGCGCTGTAATAGAAGATCACGTTGATGCCCACGAACTGCTGGAACACCGACAACAAAATGCCCACCCACACGATCGGCAACAGCCCCATCCGCGGCCCGCGCAGATCGGACAACCGCGGCACATACTCCGAACGCAGGCTGTCGCGGATATCGGCGACCTTCGCCTCCAGCGCAGTTTCGTTCTTCATGTCGAGCACATCGCGCAACACCTGCTTGGCCTGCGCCAGCCGGCCCTTCGCGACGAGATGGCGCGGCGATTCGGGCACCCCGAAGACGAGCGCGCCGTAGATCAGCGCCGGCACGATCGCGACGAGGAACATCCAACGCCACGCGCCCAGCCCGAACCACAAGGGCTGCGCCGCACCGCCCGCACTGTTCGCGAGCCACGCATCGGCGAGCAGCGAGGCGAAGATGCCGAGCACGATCGCGAGCTGCTGCATCGACCCCAGCCGCCCGCGCACGTGCGCCGGCGAGACCTCGGCGATGTAGGTCGGCGCGATCACCGACGCCACGCCCACGCCGATGCCGCCCACGATGCGCCACAGGATCAGGTCCCACACGCCGAACGCGAGCCCCGCGCCCAATGCGCTGACGGCGAGGAAGGCCGCCGCGACCCGCATCGTGTGCACGCGCCCGAAGCGATCCGCCAGCGGACCTGCATACCACGCACCGAGCGCGGAACCGAGCAACGCACAGGACACCGCGAACCCCGTGGCCGTCGCGCTCAATCCGAATTCACCGCGGATCGCGTCGACCGCTCCGTTGATCACCGCGGTGTCGTAGCCGAACAAAAAGCCGCCCAATGCGGCGCAGGCGGAGATCAACAGCACGCGAATGGTGGCGTGCTGTTCGATCGCGGGTGCGGCTGTATTCATTTCGGTGTTTCCCCCAGGGTGTGCGGTACTTACGGAATCTTGAGCGGTCCGACGGCGTCGAGCACGCGCGGGTCGCGCGCCGCATCGCCACCACCGAAGGCATGCGGGCCGGCCTGCGGCGCGAGTGCGCGCCAGCCGCCGTCGTAGTCCCAGGTCGTCACGTACACGCGCGCGTTTTCCAGGTCGGTCGCGCGCAACAACGTGGTGGCCGGCAACGTGAACGTGATCGTGCGCGCCTTCGCATCCACGCGCATGCGCGCGGCCGGCATGATCGGCATGCCCTCGATGGTCGCGGACGCACCGCTGGCGGAGAACGCCGCGTTCGTCCATCCGTTCGCGCGCAGGTGGACGTCCCATTCCATGCCTTCGGGAAGCACGCCGTTCTGCAAGGGCATCGCGGTGGCGCCGCCGCGCAGTTTCGGCAGGTCGATGAAGATCGAGAACGCCACGTGGTCGAAACCGTTGGGCGGATTCCACGCCGTGGACAACATCCGCATGCGGAGCACGATCTGCATCGCACCGCCCGAGGTGGAAATCGCGACATGTTCGATGTCGCCCGGATGGTCCGCATAACCGGCATCGGTGGGATACGTGTAGCGCCCGCCCGGGCCGGTGTCGTCGCCCTGCGGGTCGTCCTGGAACACGCCCAGCTTCCAGGGGCGCGCGATCTTGAAGGTGCGGCGTTCGCTCGCGTTCTTCGTCGCGGGCTCGTAGACGACCACGGCGTGTTCGACCTCGGGGTCGATCATGCGCGCGGTATCGATCAGCGCTTCCCAGTGGCCGTCCTTCGGCGTGACGACGCGGCCGTGGATCGCGTCGTCGTCGATCACCACGCGGATCGGCTCCGAACCGATGGACGTGCCGCGGATGGTGAAGTCGCCGGTGAACAGATCCTGCGGCAAGGCATCGATCGTCGGCGGACGCATGCCGATCGACGGCGGCGCCCATTGGCCGAGCCCCTTCCACACCACGCCCGATCGCGGCGGCAACAGCGCGGTCGCGCGGCCTTGCCGATCGACGGCGATCGACGGGATCTCCGCGTCGACGGCGAACACCGTGGAAAGCGCCGAATCGGGCGCCGCGCCGGTGTCGATGTTGTCGAGCAACACGCTGTTGCTCGCCGTATTGATCGCCACGATCGCGATGGCGCCGTCCGGCCCTTGCACGCGCCACGCGATGGGACCCGGGCCCACGCGGTTTTCGCGCAACACCGTCGGCGTGCCGCGCGAAAAGAGCTTATCGCCGCGACGCAGCGCGATCACGCGCTGCAGATACTGGTACAGCGGCGCGGACACATCGAAGTTGTCGTGGCCGCCCGAACCATACCCACCCGCGAACATCGAACCGCGCATCTCCGTGAAGCCCTGCTCGGTGCCCTGCCAGATCACGGGAATGCCGGGCAGCGTCATCAGCATCAGCAGCGCCTGCTTCAACGCCGTCTCGTCGCCCTGCACGAGGAAGCGATCCACGTCGTGGTTGTCGAGGAAGGTCGGCATGCGCCACGGATCGGCGAACACCTGCATGCGGCGGCGAATGCGGTCGCCCAGTTGCGCCGTCGGCGCGCCGCGCGCGAAGACATCCAGCGCCGTGCCGTACAGCGGGAAGTCGATCATGCCCGGCAACGCGCGCGTCCCGTCGGGCATGCGCATGTAGGCATCGATGCGCTGCGATTGCGTACCGTCGAAGGGCTTGTCGAGCGCGAAGCCCTCGCCGAAGACGTGGAATTCCTTGCGGCCGGTTTCGTTCGCCACGCGCTCGATGCCGGGTGCCTGCGGGTCGTCGGCGCGCAGGAAATCGACGAAGAACGCCGGCGGCACGTAGAACGCGGTGTCGACGCGGAATCCGTCGACGCCTACCTCGCGGATCCAGTTGCCGTAGGTCGCACGGAATGCACGGCGCACTTCGGGCGATTCGGTGTCGATGTCGTCCAGGCCTGCGAGTTGCCAGGTCAGGCGTTGCGTATCGCTGCCGAAATCGCGGATGTCGGGCGTCCAGTGATAGATCGCCTGCGCGCGTTGGGCCGGATCGCGCGGATCGTTGCGGTCGAACGGCGTTTGCGTCGGCGCGCCCTGCCCCTGCGTGTCGCGCACGAAGGACAGGCCGCGCGCGGGATCGGCCGCATCGGGCACGTCTTCGTATCGGAAGAAGTCCGCGGTGTGGTTCACCACGATGTCCTGCACCAGCACCATCTGTTCGCCATGCAAGGCGCGCGCGAGGGCCTGGTAATCGGCGAGCGTGCCGAAATGCGCGTCGACCTTCGAGAAATCCGTCGCCCAATAGCCGTGGTAGCCGCCGTAGTGCGCGCGCGGGCTCCACCATTGGTTGGCCACCGGCGGCGTGATCCAGACGCCGGAAGCGCCGAGCGCCTTGATGTAGGGAATGCGGTCGCGGACGCCACGCAGGTCGCCGCCACTCCACTTCGCGCCGTCCCCCGGATCGAACTCGCCGGCGTGCTGGTCGTCGTTGGCGCGGTCGCCGTTGGCGAAGCGATCGATCATCAGCAGGTACAGGACCTGGTCGCGCCAGTCGGGCGAGGGAATGTGCTGCGGCCCCTCCTGCGGCGCCGCCGCCAAGGCACTTCCCGCGCTCCCGAGCGTGCACGCGAGCCATGCCCCGAGCCGGGCGAAGGCCCGGAACTGCGCGGTGCGAGGCGAGCGTGGACCTGAATGCATGGGGCGTGGGGCGGACGTCGAAGGCGTGGTCCGGACTATTCCACGCATCGCGACACCGGCGCGGATGGCCCGACAAGCGGCCGTAATGAATACGTATGCAGAAAACGTCGGCGGCCCCGGACCTGCGCCTACCATCCGTCACGGGGAAAACATCTTTCGGAGGGGAACAAATGCAGCAACTGAAACGCAACCTGCTCAGCGTGGCGCTCGCGTCGGCCACGATGATGCTGGCGACGGGCGCCTGGGCGCAGTCGACCACCAGCACCACCAACGACCCTGCCGCCAAGCCGCAGGAAAAGGAAACGCCGGAACAGCTGGCCGCCAAGCAACAGGCCAAGCAGCTCCAGACGGTCACCGTCCAGGGCATCCGCGTCGGTATCGAGCAAGCCAACACGATCAAGAAGGAATCGACCTCGATCGTCGAAGCCATCTCGGCCGAAGACATCGGCAAGCTGCCCGACATCTCCATCGCCGAATCGATCTCGCGCCTGCCGGGCCTTGCCGCGCAACGCGTCGGGGGACGCGCGCAGGTGATCAGCGTCCGCGGCCTGTCGCCCGACTTCGCGACCACGCTGCTCAACGGCCGCGAAATGGTCAGCACCGGCGACAACCGCTCGGTCGAATTCGACCAGTACCCCTCCGAACTCATGGCGGGCGTCACCGTCTACAAGACGCCGGACGCAGCGCTCGTGGGCCAGGGCCTGTCGGGCACCATCGACATGCGCACCGTGCGCCCGCTCGACTTCGACAAGCCGGTGTACGCGCTCAGCGCGCGCTACCAGCGCAACTCGCTCGGCTCGGCGGCCAACGCCGACGGCGACGGCAACCGCATCAACGCCAGCGTGATCACGCAGATGGCCGGCGGCGACCTCGGCCTCGCGCTCGGCTTCTCGCATTCGGACATTCCGATCCAGGAAGAGCAGACCGGCCTGTATGAGCCGTGGACGCGCACCGATGCCACCAGGAACATCAACCGCAACGGCGTGCCGGACAACACCTTCGTCACCGACGGCGGCAAGGCCCTGCGCCGCACCGGTTACATCCGTCGCAATGCGGCGATGGCCACGGTGCAGTTCGCGCCGATCAGCGAGTGGACCTCCACGCTGGACATCTTCCACACCTCCGCCGTGCAGGAAGACACCGCCAACCAGTTCGAAGCGAACTTCAACTACAACGGCAATCCCGTCGGGCAGGTCTGGACGCCGAACGTCAACGGCAACGGCACCCTCGTCGGCGGCACGCTGACCAACGCCTACCCGCTCGTGCGCGGCATGTACAACAAGCGCGAAGACACGATCGACGGCGTGGGCTGGGCCAATGCGATCCGCATCAACGACCAGGTGAACCTCACCACCGACATCAGCTGGTCGAAGTCGCACCGCGACGAGCTGAGCCTGGAAAACAACACGCAGCTGTTGCCGAACCCCTCGTTCGACACGCTGCAGCTCGCCTTCCCCGAATCGGGCTTCGCCACGATCCATCCGGGCCGCGATTACTCCGATTCCAACAGCCTGTTCCTCGCCAACACGATCTACGGCTCGGGTTACGGCAAGACGCCGAAGGTCGTCGACGAGCTGAAGAGCGCCAAGGTCAACCTGAACTTCGCCTCGCCCTTCCTCGAGAGCATGTTCTCGGACTGGGACGTCGGCGCCAACTACGCCACGCGCGAGAAGGACAAGCGCCAGCCCGAAGGCAACATCAACCTCGGCCCGCAGGGCGTCACCTCGATCGCACCGGACCTGCAGTACGGCCTGGTCGACCTGACCTTCGCCGGCGTGGGCTACGTGCCGTCCTGGAACGTGCCGGGCGCCGTCGCGCGTTACATGACCTTCAACCCGGGTGAAGACGCGTCGTACCTGGTCGGAAAGGCCTGGACGATCAACGAGGACATCACCTCCGGTTGGCTGCGCGGCAACATCGACACGACCTGGGGTTCGATTCCGGTGCGCGGCAACGTCGGCATCCAGATGCAGCACACCGACCAGTCGTCGGATTCGTACTACTGGGATCCCTCGCAGCCGGCCGGCCAGAACCGCATCCCGTACGGCAACGGCAAGACCTACACCGACTGGCTGCCGAGCCTGAACCTCGCGTTCTCGTTCTCGCACGACCAGACGCTGCGTTTCGCCGCGGCCCGCCAGGTCGCGCGCGCACGCCTCGACCAGCTGCGCTCCTCGTTCGAGTTCGGCGTGGCCACCGGCGGCCCGGACGTCGGCACGGTCCAGGGTTCGGGCGGCAACCCGCTGCTGGATCCGTGGCGCGCCAACGCGTACGACATCTCCTATGAGAAGTACTTCGACGGCACGAAGGGTTACGTGTCCGCCGCGGCCTTCTACAAGGACCTCGTCACGTACATCTACACCGAGCGCCGCGCGTACGACTTCACGCCGTTCATCACGCCCGACCTCACCCCGCAGCCCACCACGCCGATCGGCGGCTTCACCGCGCCGTACAACGCGAAGGGCGGCTACCTGCAGGGCCTGGAACTGACGGCCTCGCTGCCGCTGGACCTGTTCTGGGACGCGGCCGAAGGCTTCGGCGTCGTCGCCAGCGCCTCGTTCTTCGACAGCAACATCTCGATCCCGCCGGATCCGAGCAGCGTGTCGAGCGTGGGGTCGCAGGACATCTCGCTGCCGGGCCTGTCGGACGAGGTGTACAACTTCACGGCGTACTACACGCACGGCGGTTTCGAAGCGCGCATCAACCAGCGCTGGCGTTCGGACTTCATCGGCGAGATCAGCAACTTCGCCGCCGAGCGCACGCTGCGGTTCGTCGAAGGCGAGGACCAGACCGACGCGCAGGTGAGCTACTCCTTCGGCGAAGGCTCGGCACTGAAGGGCTTCACGATGCTCCTGCAGGCCAGCAACCTCACCAACGCGCCGTACCGCACCTATACCAACACGAAGGACCGCCCGCTCGAGAACATCGAATGGGGCCGCACCTACCTGCTGGGCGTGAGCTACAAGTTCTGATCCAACGCAACAAACGCGAAGCCGTGTGACCTCCACCCCTGCCGGCCCTCCGACAGGGGTTTTTTTTCGGCGCGCGACGCCGATGCGCTACGGCATCGCAATCGCGACCCCGCCACAACGCCCCACGACTTCATCCACGACCGCGTTGGCCAGGCCCTGCCCGCGCACGCGCTTCAAGCGCACGCGCAGCCATTCGCAGGCCTGCGCCTCCTCGTGCGCGTCCTGCCAGCGGTAGACCATCGACGCGCCTGCCAGCTGCACGCGGTACGGCGCGCCGAGGGCGGCGCGGAGTTCGGGTTCCTTCATGCCGATGTGGACGGCTTCGATGCGCATGTCACGCTCCCTGTGATGTTGGAGCCAGCGTCGCGCAAACGAAAACGCCGCGGCATCGGTGGATGCCGCGGCGCGCTGTAGGAGTTTCGGAAGGCTTACGCGCCGCGCAGCCGCGTGCACTCGGCCGCCAGGCGCCCGATCGTCGTCCAGTCGCGCGCCTCGAGCGCCGCCTTGGGCACCATCCAGGAACCGCCGACGGTCGAAACATTCGGCAAGGCCAGGTAGGCCGGCGCCTTCGCCGCATCGATGCCGCCGGTCGGGCAGAACTTCACATGCCCGAAGGGCCCGGCGAACGCCTTCAGGGCCGCGATGCCGCCCGAGGATTCGGCCGCGAAGAACTTGAAGCGCGCATGCCCGAACTCCAGGCCGCGCATCAACTCGCTCGCCGTGGCGATCGCGGGAATGAAGGGAATCGGCGCTTCGGCCGCGGCCTCGTACAACGCATCGGTGCAACCCGGCGCGATCGCGAAGCGCGCGCCGACATCGACCATCGAGCGCAAATCGTCGGCACGCAATACCGTGCCCGCGCCGACGATGGCCGCGGGCACTTCTTTTGCGATGCGCGCGATGGCTTCGCGCGCGATCGGCGTGCGCATCGTGACTTCGAGCACCACCAATCCGTTGTCGACAAGGGCGCGCGCCAGCGGCACGGCGTCTTCGAGGCGTTCGATGGTGAGCACCGGCATGACGGGGGCCGCGTCGAGGATCGCGTCGGCCGACGCCATGCGCTTTTCGTTGGTCCAGTTCATGCGTTGTCCCTCGCCCTCGCCCGCAAAGCGGTCGCCGCGCCGAGCAAACCCGGCTGCGGATGGGTGATCACGTGGATGGTGATGCCTTCGAGATAGGCGACGAAGCGCCCTTTCGCCAGGAATCGTTCGCGGAAATTGCTGCTGCGCAGGAAGGGAACGAAGCGCGGCACCATGCCGCCGGCGATCACCAGCGTGCGCGCGCCATGGATCAGCGCCGCATCGCCCGAAACGCTGCCGAGTACCGAACAAAAGCGCGCCAACGCGCGCCGCGCAGCGACGTCGTGGCCTTCCAACGCGGCGGCGACGATGTCGGCCGGATCCCGCAAGGCCGGCTTCGCCCCGATGTCGTTGGCCATGCCACGCAACACCGCATCGACTTGCGCCAGGMCCGCGCCGCACAACACGCGTTCGTTCGAACAGCGGCCGTGCAAGGCCGTCAGCCAACGCGCGATGGCCTGCTCCTCGTCGCCGATGGGCGCGAAGGTCACGTGCCCGCCTTCGGTTTCGACCGGATGCCACCCGTGCGCATCGCTTCCGACGAGCAAGGCCACGCCCAAACCGGTGCCGGGCCCCATCACGGTGACCGGCCCGTGCAAGGGACCCGAGACCGGCCCGTGCAGGGTTTCGCGATCGGCCTGCGTCAGCGCGGGCACCGCCCAGGCGATCGCGCCGAAGTCGTTGATGACGCGCAATTCGTCGAAACCGAGCGTGCGTTGCAACGCCGTGCGCGAAAACGACCACGCGCGATTGGTCAGCCGGATCTCGTCGGTATCCGCGGGACTCGCCACCGCGAGTGCGCCACGCTTTGGAGCGACGCCGACCGACGCGAGGTAATGCTCGATCGCATGCTCCAGGCTCGCGAACTCCGAGGCCTTCAGCGCCTGCATTTCACGCAGCGCGGGCGTGGGCGCGTCGAGGTCGGTCAGCGCGAAACGTGCGTTGGTGCCGCCGATGTCGGCGACCAGGGCGACCGACGTCATCGCGCGCTCCGGTCTTCATCGAGGAACAAGGCACTGCCGCCCGACTCCGCCGTGCCGACCTGCGCACGCATCATCGCGAACAACTCGCGACCGAAGCCGACGCGGTTGGCGCGCAGATCGCCGTGTTGCACTGCGCGTGCGTCCCACTCCGCGGCGGGCACGTCGACATCGATCGTGCCGGCGTCGGAATCGATGCGGATGCGGTCGCCGTCGCGCAGTTTCGAAATCGGCCCGCCGTCCGCCGCTTCGGGCGTGACGTGGATGGCCGAGAGCACTTTGCCCGATGCGCCCGACATGCGCCCATCGGTGAGCAAGGCCACGCGCTGTCCGCGGTCCTGCATCGCCGCGAGCGTCGGCGTGAGCTTGTGCAACTCCGGCATGCCGTTGGCGCGCGGGCCCTGGCCGCGGATGACGGCGACCAGATCGCCCTGCAAGGTCCCGGCCTTGAACGCGACCAGCAGATCGTCCTGCGATTCGAACACGCGCGCGGGCGCTTCGATCTTCCGGTATTCGGGCGCCACCGCGGAAATCTTCACGATCCCGCGTCCGAGGTTGCCCTGCACGCGGCGCAGGCCCCCTTCCTTGTCGAAGGGATCGGCGACCGGGCGCACGACGGTCAGGTCGAGCGAGGCCTTCGGGCCTTCGCGCCAGCGCAAGGTCGTGCCGTCGAGATACGGCTCCATCGCCTGCTGTCGCAGGTCGCCGCCGTGCACGCAAGGCACATCGGCGTGCACGAGGCCGGCGTCGATCAATTCACGCAGCACGAAACCGATGCCGCCGGCGGCGTGGAAATGATTGATGTCGGCCGCGCCGTTCGGATACGCGCGAACGATCAGCGGCGTGACGCGCGAGAGTTCGTCGAGATCGTCCCAGTCGATCAACACGCCGGCGGCGCGCGCCATCGCGACGAGATGGATCGCGTGGTTGGTCGAGCCCCCGGTGGCCGCCAGTGCGACCATCGCGTTGACGATCGCGCGCTCGTCGACGGTCTTGCACAACGGACGATAGTCGTCGCCGAGCTTCGAGATGCGCAGCGCCTGTTCCGCCGCGGCAACCGTCAGTGCATCGCGTAGCGGCGTGCCGGGATTGACGAACGCGGTGCCCGGCATGTGCAGGCCCATCGCTTCCATCATCGTCTGGTTGGAATTGGCGGTGCCGTAGAACGTGCAGGTGCCGGGCGCGTGGTACGAGGCGGCTTCGGCATCGAGCAACTCCTCGCGCGTGGCCTTGCCTTCCGCGTAGCGCTGGCGGACCGCGGCCTTTTCCTTGTTGGTCAGCCCCTGCGGCATCGGCCCGGACGGGACGAAGATGGCCGGCAGGTGGCCGAAGCTCAGCGCGCCGATCAACAGACCCGGCACGATCTTGTCGCACACGCCCAGGCAAAGCACCGCATCGAACATGTCGTGCGAGAGGGAGACCGCAGTGGCCATCGCGATGTTGTCGCGCGAGAACAGCGACAACTCCATGCCCGTGCGGCCTTGCGTGACGCCATCGCACATCGCGGGCACGCCGCCGGCGACCTGCGCGCTGCCGCCGGCATTGCGCGCGGCCATGCGGATGAGCGTCGGGTACTGCTCCATCGGCTGGTGCGAGGAGATCACGTCGTTGTAGGCGGTGACGATGCCGATGTTGCCGGCGCTGCCGCCGCGCAGGCGCACCTTGTCGTCGCCGGCGGCCGCGAAGCCGTGCGCGAGATTGCCGCAGCTCAGGCGTTGGCGCGACGGCCCGCCTTCGCGATCGGCCGCCGCCTGCGCCATGCGCGCGAGGTAATCGGTGCGCGTGGTGCGGCTGCGTTCGACGATGCGTTCGGTGACGCGGGCGACGACGGGATGCATCATCAGGGACTCCAATGCGTTTGCACGGTCGCTTCACCTTCGGCCAGCGCGGCGACCGGATGACGCGCCATGTTGCCGGATGCGCGCGCGGCCTGCAGGACATCGCGCTTGGCCTGGCCGGTGAGCGCCAGGTGCAGCGCGCGCGTGCGCAACAGGCGCGACAAGGTCAGGCTGATGCGCGGGAACGGCGCTTCGGGTGGGAGGGGTTGCGGGTCGATGCGCAGCGCGTCGACCGCGCTGTCCAGGTCGAGCGCCGCGTGCAACTGCGGCGCGCCGGGGAATAAGGAAGCGGTATGCGCGTCCTGCCCCATGCCGAGCACGATCGCGTCGAAGGCTTCGGGATACAGCGCCAGGCGCCTGCGCGCGTGCGCTTCGGAACGCTCGGGCTCGCCATCTTGCGTGGTCAGCGATTCGATGACCACGCCGCGTGCATCGGCGAAAGCGTTGCGCAATTCGGCGACGTTGCACGCGGGATGATCGTGCGGCACGCAGCGTTCGTCGCTCGGCAGCAGCACGACGCTGGGCCAATCCAACGGCATCGCGGCAAGCGCGCGATACGCGGGAAACGGCGTGCGTCCCCCGGCGAGCGCGAGCACCGCGCGGCCGCGCGCGGCGATGGCGTCGCGGCACGCAAGGTGCAGCGTTTGCGCGAGCGCCCTGGCCAGCGCATCGGGATCGCGGTAGTCGTGTTCGACCCAGCCCATCACTCGCGCCAGGTATGCCCGTGGCGCTCGGTCATCGCCACGGCGCTGGCCGGACCCCAGGTGCCGGCGGGATAGGGTTTCGGGGAGATGTCGTTCGTGCGCCAGCCGTCGATGACGGCATCGACCCACTCCCACGCCGCTTCGGTTTCATCGCGGCGTACGAACAGCGTGCCGACGCCTTCGAGCGCGTCCAGATACAGGCGCTCGTACGCGGGACGCCGCGAGGCCGCCGCGAATTCCTCGTGCATGTCCAGGTCCAGCGCGACCTGCGACAACTGCAGGCCCGCGCGATCCAGCCCCGGCGTCTTGCTCATCAAGCGCAGCTCGATGCGTTCCTCGGGCTGCAGGCGGATGGTCAGCGCGTTCGGTGCGATCTTCGCGCGCGGGTCGAAGATCGAATGCGGCACGGCGCGGAACTGCAGGTGGATCTCGGTGGCGCGGCGCGGCATGCGCTTGCCGGTGCGCAGATAGAACGGCACGCCCGACCAACGCCAATTGTCGATATGCGCGCGTAGCGCAACGAAGGTTTCGGTGCGGCTCGCGCGGCCGAGTTCTTCGGCATAGCCCGGCACGACCTTCCCGCCGACGGCGCCGGAGGTGTATTGCCCCGTCACCGTTTCGGTCTGCACCTCGGCCGGCCCGATGCGCCGCAGCGAACGCAGCACCTTGATCTTCTCGTTGCGCACGGCGGTGGGTTCGAAACGCGCCGGCGGTTCCATCGCGGTCAGGCACACCAGCTGCAGCAGGTGGTTCTGCATCATGTCGCGCATCGCGCCGCTGGTGTCGTAGTAATCGCCGCGGCCTTCGACGCCGACGGTCTCGGCCACCGTGATCTGCACGTGCTGGATGTGGCGCGCATTCCACAGCGGTTCGAACATCGCGTTGCCGAAGCGCAACGCGATCAGGTTCTGCACGCCTTCCTTGCCCAGGTAATGGTCGACGCGGAACACGCGGTCTTCGTCGAACACGCGCGCCACGCCGTCGTTGATGTTGGTCGCGCTGGCCAGGTCGGTGCCGATCGGCTTTTCCAGCATCACGCGCGTGCCCGGCCCGGCGAGGCCGAGCGCACCGAGCGCAACGCAGATCGGCACGTAGAAGCGCGGCGCGGTGCTGAGGTGATAGAGGATTTCGCCGGTGCGCAGCGACGTGATGCGTTCGCCCAGGCGCTGCATGGATTCGGCATCGCCGCTGTCGGCGGCGTGGTAGGTGATGCGTTCGAGCAGTGCCTCCAGCGAGGCTTCGTTGAGATCGGCCTCCGGCACGTTGCGGCGCACCGCATCGGCGACCTGCGCGCGGAATGTCGCGTCGTCCATCGCGCTGCGCGCGGTGCCGAGGATGCGCAGTTCGGGCGTGAGCAGCCCGGCATGCTGGAGGCCGTAGAGCGAAGGCAGCAGCATCCGCTGCGCCAGGTCGCCGGAGGCACCGAAGATCACGAGGAGACAAGCGCAGTTGCCGGGCATGCGACCTGAATGGGGAAGGGGCGAGCCCGAAGCGTAAACCGCAATGGACGTATCTGCGGTGACGGCGGCGGTGATTACGTATGCAAAGGCGCTGCTACGATCCGCCCAGACCCGGGAGACGGACCATGAAACAGACTCTGCGTCGCGCGGCGCTCGCGTTTTCATGCGTTTTCATCGGCCAGGCCGGCGCGGGCGACCCGCATGCCGGCCACGGGGGCACGTCCGACTTCCACGTCCATTGCGCGCCCGACGTGCGCGCCGACTTCGACCGTGCGCTCACCCTGCTCCACCACATGACCTACCCGCAGGCGCGGAAAGCCTTCGCGGCCCTCGCCGCCAAGGACCCGAAATGCGCCATGGCCCACTGGGGCGTGGCGATGACGCACTTCCAGCCGCTGTGGCCCACGCGGCCGGACCTGGCCGAGCGCAAGCTCGGCTGGGAGGAAGTCGGCAAGGCGCGTGTCCTGGGCTCGGAGGATCCGCGCGAGCGCGAATTCATCGAAGCGGCCGCCGCCTTCTTCGAAAGCCCCGAGGCCGATGATTACTGGGCGCGCATCCGGCGTTGGTCCGATGCGTCGCAGAAGGTGCACGCCGACTTCCCGAAGGACCACGACGCGAGCGCCTTCGCCGCGCTGGGATTGCTCGCGACCACGCCGCAGGATCGCGCGACGCGCGAAAACGCCGACGCGGCCGCGGCACTGTTGACGGGCGTGTTGCGCGAAGACCCCGACCACCCCGGCGCGATGCATTACCTCGTGCATGCCGACGACGTGCCCGGTCGCGAACGCGAATCCGCCGACGTCGTGCATCGCTACGAAACGATCGCGCCCGACAACCCGCATGCGCTGCACATGCCCACGCATGTCTACACGCGCCAGGGCGATTGGGCCGGCGTGGTGCGCGGCAACCTGCGCGCGGCCGATGCGGCGCTGCGTTACCCGGCCGGCGACAAGGGCCAGTACGTGTGGGACGAGTTCCCGCATGCGATCGAATATCTCGTCTACGCTTATCTGCAGCAGGGCGATGTCGCCGATGCGAAGCAGCAACGCGATCGCCTGCTCGCCACGCAACATCTGCAGCCATCGTTCAAGACCGCGTTCCACCTGGCGTCGGTGCAGGCGCGCATTCCGCTGGAAACGCGCGACTGGGCCGCGGCCGCGAAGCTGCAACCACGCACGCCGGCGTGGGTCGAGTGGGACAAGTACGCGTGGCCCGAAGCCATCGCGCAATTCGCGCACGGCATGGGCGCGGCGCACACCGGCGCGAAGGCCGATGCGCTCGCCGCGATGGATCGCCTGGGTGTGTTGCAACAGAAGATGGAAGCCGCCGGCGAATCCCTGTTCGAACGCAACATCCACATGTTGCGGCTGGAACTGGAAAGCGCGATCGCCAACGCCAACGGCCATCCGAAAGAGGCGATCGAAAAACTCGAGGCGGCCGCCGCGCTCGAAGCATCGACGCCGAAACACGCCGTCACGCCCGGCCCCACGCTCCCCGCGCAGGAATTGCTCGGCGATCTGTACCTGCAACTCGGCCAGCGCGCGAATGCGCACGCCGCCTACGCGCGCGCGCTCGCGCAATACCCCAAGCGTCGCGCATCGCAACAAGGCGCCGACAAGACGGGTTAACCCGACCGCCGCCCCGCGCGCTTTGCGTTGTTGGAACCGCCGGAGATGCATCCGGCTATCCGACCGTGGAGATCCCCATGTCCAGAACCCTCCTGGTGCTCGCCCTGTGCACGGCCGCCTGCGCGACCGCCGCGAGCGAAAAGGACAAAAAGGCCGCGCCTTCCGACGAGCAACTCATCCAGAGCGCCACCAAGGCCGCGCCGGCGAAAGTCGCCGCGGGCGCCAAGGTCATCGTCGTCGACGACAAGGGCGTCGCGCGCACCTTGCGCGAAGGCAGCAACGGATTCACCTGCATGCCCGACAACCCCACCACGCCCGGCCCCGATCCGATGTGCATGGATGCATCCGCGATGGAGTGGGCGAATGCGTGGATGGCGAAGAAGGCACCGACCGTCGGCAAGATCGGGCTGATGTACATGCTCGAAGGCGGGACCGATGCGAGCAACACCGATCCGTATGCGACGGCGCCGTCGAAGGAGAACCATTGGGTCCAGACCGGCCCGCACGTGATGGTGGTCGGCGCGGCGCCCGAGTTCTACGCGATGTACCCGGGCAACGCCGATCCCGACACCGGCGTTCCCTACGTCATGTGGGCCGGCACGCCCTACCAGCACCTGATGATCCCGGTGCATTGAGCGCGCAAAAAAAAGGCCCCCGATCGATAGCTCGGGGGCCCTCCTGCGTTGTCGCCGACGAGTGCGACAGCGTTTGCGTACTTCCTTACTGGAAGTTGTTCGTACCGACCACCACCTGCGCGCCGTTGCGCATCAGCAGGTCGCGCTCGATCTTGCTCGTCCAGCCGGTCTGCGTGAACGGCGTGCGGACCTTGGCGCCGAGGCGCGTGTAGTTCTGGTACGACAGGTTGTTGCTGTGCGAGACGGACTTGGAGTTGGTGTTGTACACCACGCCGGTCGCCGAGTTCAGGCGGAACGTGCTGTTCTTCACCGTCAGGCCCGTGACGCCGACCGTGCCCATGCCCAGGCTGCCGTTGCGCTCGAAGGTGCAGCCGTCGAACGTGATGTTGGAAGAACGGTTCCAGATGTTGACGCCGTACTTCTTGTTGTCGTTCATGCGGCAGTTCTGGATCAGCACGTTGCTGGCGGTCCAGTCGTTGTCCGGCTCGATGTCGATGCCGCACTCCGGCGCGGTGCCGTTGGTGAAGCTGAACTCCGAGTCGTACGCCTTGACGTTGGTGCAGTTGGTGATCGACAGGCCCTGGCGACGGTTGTTCGTCGAGATGATGTTGGCGATCACCACGTCGTTGGCCGAGCCGCCGATGCACACGCCGTCGCCGGTGCAGTCGGCGATGCGGGTGTCGCGGATGGTGACGCGCACGCCGCCGAGGCACTGGATGCCGTGGCCCCACTCATGCGTGCCGCCGCCGGCGTACACGTGCGTGGCGCGGTCGCCGACGAGCTGGCCGCCGGAGATTTCGACGTCGGACTTGTCGTTGATGTAGATGATGTAGTGGCGCGACAGCGACGAGGTCTTCGCCTTGAGGATCGCGCCCGGCAGCAGCTGGAAGTGCATCTTGCTGCGCAGGTTGATCTTCTTGGAGGTGTCGATCATGTACGTGCCGGCCGGGACCTGCACCGTGCCGCCGGTGGTCGGCAGCGCGTTGATGGCGGCCTGGATGGCGGCGGTGTCGTCCTTCACGCCATTGCCGAGGGCACCGTAATTCTTGACGTTCAACAGGGCCGTGCCGCGGGCGCGCGTCGGCGGGGTGGTCAGCGCGAACGCCGGCAGGGAGACGCCACCGATCAGCAGCGGGACCGCGCACAGGGCGGAGTTCTTGAGGAAGGTGCGGCGCGCGATGTTGGACTGCAACATTTGGAGAAACCCTCGGGTCTTGGAGAGAAAGCGGTTTCCCGCTCGGCGAGGGCAAATGTAGAGACCGCGTGAATTTTGGCTAGCGCGAAATGCAAAAACTGCGGATTGCGCCGCATGTATGGTTCAGCTTTAAATTCTGAATGCGAAAATCGTGCGCTCAACGCAGGCTTTTCGTGATGTTAGGAAAACCTTAAACCGAGAAACCGCGCGTGAAACGCGCGAATCAAGCGGGTGTTTCGATGTTGGCTTCACGTGAAATCGGCGCCCGGAATACCGGAAAGCCACTCCCCTTGCGCCAAATGTGAGGTCGGGCGTAGCGTTGCAGGCAACCGGGCATCGCGCCCGCGTCAGGAGGATGCGCCATGGCCGTCTCCGCTTTCGCACAGGGCTCCAACGACCGCGACTTCGCCGCGATCAACATCACCCCGCTCGTCGACGTCCTGCTCGTCCTGTTGATCATCTTCATGGTCGCCGCACCGGCGGTCACCAAGGCCGTCGACTTCACGCTGCCGCATCCCGGCCCGCCGAGCCCGATCAAACCGCAGCGCATCGAAATCGGCATCCGCGCCGACGGCTCGGTCACCTGGAATGGCGCCGTGCAGCCCGTCTCGGGCTTGCGGTCGTTGCTGGAAGTGGAGGCCCAGCGCGATCCCGCGCATCCGCCGATGCTGGTCATCGACGCAAGCGGCGATTCGGACTACGGCCTGGTCACGCGCGTGCTGGCCGATGCGAACGCCGCCCAACTCAAGCACATCAGTTTCGTCCAATGACGGGGCGCGCGCGGGCACCCGCTCAGCCGAGCGGGTGCTCGCGATGCGAAATGCGGTAACCGATCAGCCCACAGGCCAGGATCAATGCGTTGCCGGCGAAATCCAGCAGCATCCACCTGGTGAAGATCGGCTGCACGAAGTAGAAGTACCAGTTGAAGACGAAGAACGGGACCGACCCGAGCAGCCCGAAGGCGAGGAAGGTCTTCGGCGTGAACTTCGCAAACCAGATGATCGCGCCGCACAACACTGCCTGCGCCCCGAAGCACGCGATGAACACCGACGAGGCCGGCGTGAGCACCTGGTGCTCGGGGCGGATCGTCAGTTGTTCCACCATCCGCGGCAACAACATGCACCACGTGCCGAGGATGAGGAAGATCGATGCGAGGAAGCGTTGCAGGGTCTGCGATCGCATGGGGCGCTCCGTTGCCGAGGGCCGCGGGCCACCAATGTAACGCCTTACGGCGTGCAATCACCCGTTCGCGTGAAATCCAGGTCTTCGAAATCGGAGCTGAAATCGCCCTCCGGATCGACTTTGCGCATGCGCATGCGGCCCTTGTCGAAATCGACCCACGCTTCGAGATCCATGCGGTCTTCGTCCCAATCGATGCGCCACTGGCCATCGACGGTGACGATGGCGCCGGTCATCAGCGGTGATTTCTCCGACGACCATTGCAAGCGGCCGTTGACCGGACACAGGCGCACGTCGCCGAACCACGGATCGCGCCACGTGCCCATGCGCTGCGGATCGAAGGGCGGTTTGAGCACAACGCGCTTGCCGTCGGGCTTGGTGTGCGGCTTCGCTGCGGCCTCGGCCTGCTTCCACTCGGCTTCGATTTCGTCGGCGTAGGGCGCGATCGTCGTGTTGGCGCCGGGCTTGGTGAAATGCTTGGTCAACACTTCCGACAGCACCGTGCGCGTGTCGTCGGCATCGGCGTTGATCATGAAGACGAAGCCGCTGCGCATGTCGGGCAGCAACACCATCGACGAATACATGCCCGACAAGGTGCCGGTGTGCGAGACGGTCCACTCACCGTCGACATCGGCCAGGCGGAACCCGTACGCGTACGCGAGCGCGTGCGTTCTGTCCCACTTCACGCGGCGCGAGGAGATCGGCATCGGCGTGCGCGCCTTCCACATCTCCTTGCGTTGCGCCTGGGACAACCACGCCTTGTCCTGCGCATCGGGCGCAAGCCACGCCTGCATCCAGCGCAGCATGTCGTCCAGGCTGCAGCGGATGCCGCCCGCGGCGGCCGAGGTGATCGCGGGCACCTGCGCGCCATCGACATTGTCCCCCGGCTCGTAACGCATGCCCTCCCCGCGCGTATGCGGTTGCGCGACATCGCCCACCGCATCGCGGTCGAACGCGCCGACCTTGCAACGCGTCATGCGCAGCGGATCGAAGACCTCGCGCTGCACCAGCGTTTCGTACGACGCCCCGCCGGCGGCCGCGGCGACTTCGCCGGCGACCACGTACAGCAGATTGTCGTACGCATACCCTGATCGAAAACTGTAAGCCGGCTTGATGTACTTCAGTCCGCCGATGATGTCGCCGCGCGTGAAATGGTTCGGCTCGGGCCACAGCATCAGATCGCCGCCGCCTTCCGGCAGGCCGCTGTTGTGCACGAGCAGATCGCGCACCTGCATGTTCTTCGTGACCCACGGGTCGTACATCGCGAATTGCGGCAAGTACTTGGTGACCGGATCGTCCCAGCGCAACTTGCCCTGGTCGACCAGGCGCGCGAGCACGCTCGCGGTCATCGCCTTGGAATTGGAAGCGATCTTGAAGATCGACTTCGACGTGAGTGCGTGGCCGCTGCCGGCCAGCGTTTCGCCGCGCGTGGTGGCGTAGGCGATCTTGCCGTCTTCGATCACGCCGACGGCGATGCCGGGGAGTTTGTAGCGCGCGATCGTGTCGTCGACGATGCGGTCGTACGAAGACGACTGTGCCTGCGCGCCGAAGGCGAGCAGGCACAGGGCCGATGCAAGGAGTCGTTTCATGCTGGTCCCAGTGTCGCATCCCCCGAAAAAAAACGGCGGCCCGGAGGGCGGGCCGCCGGGGGTGCCGACTTTAGAAGTCAAGCGAAACGGTGAGCTGGCTGTAGGCACGCGACTGGTAGGTCGTGCCCTGGCCATACAGATTGTTGGTCCCGCTCAGATTGTTCGCCAACTGCAGGTCTTCATTGACCTCGGTGACGCGCTGCATATTGAAGATGTTGTACACGGCGAACTTCACGCGCAGGTCGGCGCTGCCGAAGGAGTGCTTGTAGGTGATGTTGGCACCGAGGTCGGCGGTCCACGGCAGGCGGCCGATGCCGCCGCGCCCGTAGTTCACGTACGTGCGATCGCGGCTGTCGTCGGCGTCGCAGTTCGCCACGCAGATGAACAGCGAGTGGAACTGCGTGTCATCGTACGGGTTCGCAACGCCGAAGGCGCTGACCGGTCGGCCCGAGCGCGCATCGAGCGCCGCGCCGACTTCCCACGCATCGTTGATCGCATACGCACCGTTCAACTTGATCTGGTGGCGGCGATCGTTGGGCAGGTAGCCTTCGGCATCGAGGTTGACCCACGGGTCGTCGAACGCCTCGGTGCGGCCGGTGTCGGAGAAGTCGGTGTCGGAGTTCACCGGGCCTTCCGCGTTGCCCTTGCTGAAGGCCAGCGTATAGGACGCATTGAACGACCATTTGTTGTCCCACGAACGGTCGAGCACGAACTCCAGCGCCTTGTAGTCGCGACGCGGCTTGTTCCAGCCCGTGGTTTGCAGCGGGCCCGGGTTGTCGAGCGCCCAGCCGGTCACGGCGGTGTCGATGTTGATCCAGGAATCGTTGACTTCATCGCAATCGGTGTCGCCGAAGACGGTCGCCACTTCACCCGGGTTGGCCATCATGAAGAAGTCGGTCTCGCAGAAACCGTTCCAGGTCACGCCCATGTCATCGATGGCGTTGTGCAACTTGCGATAGATGCCGCGCACGCCCCACGACCAAGACGGATCCAGCTGCTGCTGGAAGCCCAGGATGAACTCGTCCTGGTACACCGGATCCATGTTGGCATCCACTTCGCCGCGCACGTCGGGCACGGTGCCGTCGCCCTGCGAGACGTCGACCTCGCCCAACTGCTGGCCGAGGATCGGGACGTTGTTCGCGTCGAATTGCTCGTTCCAGAGATAGAACGTGCGGCGATCGAGGAACGGGCCGGCCTGCTTGATGTTGATGACGTTCGCCACCGGCAGGAAGTAACGGCCGACGTTGCCGTACACCTTCATGCTCGAGTCGCCCTTCAGGTCCCAGGAGAAGCCCAGGCGCGGGGCGAACATGTTGTCCATCTTGATGTAGCTCTCGCCCTGCCCGTTCTTGTTGTCGAACTCCTCCATGCGGATGCCGGCATTCAACAGGAAGCGATCGGTGATGCTCCAGTTGTCCTCGATGTACCAGGCCGAGTTCGTGGTTTCAAACGTACCCTGGTTGCGCACTTCGCGCGTCCGCACGTACGAGGTGGTGCCCGGCGGCACCGGCGCGTCATTGACGGTCGGGTCCTCGGTTTCGAAGACTTCGAAGCGACGGCCGTCGCCCGGATAGCGGCTGTTGTAGTCGCTCGTGTTGCTCTCGTGGTCGTAGCCGAAGCGCAGCAGGTGGTCGCCGAGCTGCCATTCGAAGTCGATGCGCGACTGCTCGCGATCGTCCTCGCGCGCGATGATGGAGGTGTTGCTCGTGCCGCCGATGAACGCGCTGCTGTTGCGACGATCCTGGACCAGCTGGCGGGTGTCGTCGGCCAAGCTGTGGATGTCGGTGGAGCGCTGGTTCTCGCCGTACATCGCGCGCACCGAGAAAGTGTCGGTGAGGTAGCCGGTGTACGTCAGGGCCCAGTTGTCGCCGCCGCTCTCGTTGAACGTGGTGTTCTGGTAGACACGGGCGCCGGCAAGGTCGTTGTCCGGCTCGATGTCGAACTCGTCGGTGGTCAGCGAGTCGTTGTCGGAGAAGGCGAGGAACGACAGCGTGTGGTCGTCGGTGATCTGCCAATCCAGCTTGGCGCCCCAGAAACCGCTGTTGGATTTGCCGTCGAAATACGTGTCGTACGAGTCGTCGGAGTTGCGCGGCTCGTAGTCGCGGCCTTCGTACATGCCGAAGAAGAACAGGCGGTCCTTGATCAGCGGGCCGGACGCGTAGAGATTCAGGCTGGCGCGATCGTATTCGTCGTACTGCGAAATGCGACCTTCGTGATTATTTTGCGTGAACTGCAGCCAATCCGGTTCCCACACCAGCTCGGCGCCGTACTTGAAGTCGTTGGTACCCGATTTCGTCACCGCATTGATGACGCCACCCGTGGTGCGGCCGAATTCGACCGAGTAACCGCCGGTCTTGACCTGGAACTCCTGGTAGAACAAGTACGGCACGCTGGAGTTGCCGACGCGGTTGTAGAAGTCGGTGACGTTCAGGCCGTTGATGTAGACCGCGTTCTCGGCGACGGACGAACCGCCGAACGAGATGCCGCCGAATTCACCCCGCACCACGCCCGGCGCGAGTTGCGCCACCGACAGCGCGTCGCGCTCGACCGGCAGGCGTTGCAACTGTTCGGCGGTGATGTTGGTGGCCGATTCGGTGGAGGTCACGTCGATCGGCGAGATCGCGGTGCCCTGCACTTCGACCGTCGCCAATTCCGCCGACGCGCCCGCGAGGTTCTGCGTGGTCGCGTTGCCGAGGCTGATGTTGACCGTGACCGGACTGCCGATCGCCTGGCCGTTCTGCCTGACCTCGACGGTGTAACTGCCCACCGGCAAGAACGGGAAGCGGTAGTTGCCTTGCGAATCCGCCGTCACCGTGCGTTCGAAACCCGTCTCGGGGTTCTTCACCGTGATCGTCGCGCCGGCGGCCGAATGGCCGACCAGCGAACCATCCGTATTCGCCGCAAACGCCGGCAGGGCGATCGGCGCAGACAGCGCCATCCCCAGGGCGAGCCAGAGCGACGTGCGATGCATCGTGTTCTTCCTGGTGCTCTTCATGCCACTCATGCCCCCTCCGGCGGTGTGGTTGGAACGACGTTCCATTCGAAGTCGTAGTCGAACTGGTCGAAGTACAGGTTTCCGCCCCGCCATTCCGCTTCCCCGCGTTGCGAGTCGACGTTGTCGGAACGGAAATGCGTCTTGTGCGGCACGAAGTCGACGCCCCATGCATCGTTGAAAGCGATGCGCCAGCCGTCGAGCCCGCCCAGGTAGAACCACTCCGTGGCCGGGTCGCCCTTCAGGCGGCCGAAGGTCACGTCCATCGGCACCCATCCATAGGGTGCGAGGTACACCTGGCCCCAGTCGTGCAGGTTCCAGTAATCGGTCGGCGAGAACATCATTCCCGACTGCCAGCGCGCGGGAATGCCGTTCAAACGCAGCAGCGTGATCATCAGCAACGTCTGCTGGCCGCAGTCGCCGTGGTGCGCGTGCAAGGCGTAATCGCCGATGTTCGGGATCGTCGAATACTCGCGCGCGCCCGCCCACGGGTACTTGTCGTCGACCAGGGCGAAGAGCTTGCGCGTGATTTCGTAGGGATTCTTTTCGTCGCCGACGGTCTGCTTCGACACCTGCCGCATCGCATCGGTGAATTGCACGTGCGGCAATTCCTGCGAGAGATACGGCGCGAGGTCGCGCTTTTCCTTCTCGCTCAGCGGCACGATCTTCGACGCATCGATCTGGTGCGATTGCGCGGAGATCGTCACTTCATAAGTGACGTCGAACTTGGTCGGCTTTCCCTTCTCGGCCTTGCCCTGCAGGTGCATCGTGCGCATCAGCGCCGACTCGGGCGCGAGATCGCCCTTCGCCGGTTCGCTGCCGACGAGTTCGATGTCGTCCTGCTGGCCCACGATGTGGCGCGGGAACGGAATCCACGCATCGATCGTTTCGCCCGCGGGCACGGCGTCGGCATTGACGGTGAGCGTCTGCGTGATGCGGAAGCGTTGCGGCAACACGCTGGCCTTGCCGCTGGCGATTGCGGCCGCGCGCGCCTGCTGGTGGTGCGGATTGAGCGATTCCAGCGGGCTTTCGGTGTACTTCGGCGGTTCGGTGCGGCGCGCGAGTGCTTCGGGATTCAAACGCCAAAGGTTGCTGACGGAGCGCTGGAAGTAGCGCTTCTGCCCGTCGATGGTCATGTGCTCGAGCGTGTTGTCGGCTTCCCATCGCGCGAACTCATCGTCGCGCAGGTCGGGGACTTGCTTCCTGATGTCGGCGCGGACCTTGGCTTCGTCGTGCGGGAAGTCCAGGCGCATGCGGCGCATGCGTTCGCGTTCGAAGGCCAGGGCGCGGGCGGTGTCGGCAGGAACGTTCTTCTGGGCGAGCGCGGCGTCGATGGCGGCGTTCGCGGCCTTGAAGTCGCCGCGGTCGATCATCGCGACGATGTCGGGCGGTGCAGGCGGCGGGTCGAAAGCAAAGGCGGCGCCGGCAACCAGCGCGGCGGACAAGGCGAGGGACAGCAGTGGCGTTCCCCTGCGCAATCGCGCGGAACGGGAAGCGGACATCCGGTGGCGACCGATCGTGTCCAAGCGCACTGAACCCCTGCATGTGGGAGCTGCGGAGCGTTGTGTAGCACCATTATGACAGTCGGTCAATAAATTATTCTTCCTTTCCGACGATCGATGAATATATATTCCAGCCGGCTCCCCACCCGGGAGCGACGGGGGACCCGATGATCCAGACGGTGTGGCCCTACCTCGCGCTCATGCTCCTGATCGCGGGGGTGTTCCCGATGCTCGAACGCCGCACGCAGTGGCGCGTGTTCTCGGTGATGCCGCCCATCGTCATGGTGTATCTGCTGGTCACCGGCTTGTCGGTCGCCGGTGCATGGAAGATCGACGGCGACATCCAGGCCGCGCAGAAGACACTGATCGCGCAGATCCTGCCGGCGATGTTGTTCCTGCTGATGATCCACTGCGACCTGCGCCACATCTTCCGGCTGGGGCCGCGCGTGCTGGCGGTGTTCTTCAGCACGACGCTCTGTTTGTTCGTCGCCTTCGTTTCGACCTACTTCCTGTTTCGTTACGCGCTGCCTTCGAACACCGCATGGCAGCCGCTCGCCGCGTTGTCCGGCAGTTGGGTCGGCGGTTCGGCGAACCTGGTCGCCGTCGCGCAGGGCGCGGGTTTGTCGGAACAATCCAAGGGCCTCGCCCTGCTCACCGATGCGCTCTGCTATTCGGTGTGGGTGGCGGTGTTGTTCTCGGTCGGGCGCCTCGCGCCGGTGTTCGACCGGTGGACGCGCGCCAAGCCGAGCACCGACATCGTCGCGACCGTGCCCGAGACCGCGGGCCCGATCACGACCGACGCCGTGCTGCTGTGGCTGGGCCTGGCGCTCGGTGCAGGCGTGATTTCGCGTGCACTGACGGAATTGCTGCCGACGTCGGCGTACGTGAGCGCGACCTCCTACACGATCATGATCGCGACCGGGCTGGGCCTGGTCGTGGCGCATACGCCGCTGGCGCGCTTCCCGGGCTCGTCGAAGATCGCCAGCGCGATGCTGATCTTCATCGTCGCGATCCTCGCTTCGCAGAGCAATTTCGAAGGCATCGCATCGGCGCCGTGGTACTTGGCGTGCGGCTTGTCGATCCTGATCATCCACGCGGTCCTGTTGGCGCTGCTGGCCAAGCTCTTCCGTTTCGACCTGTACCTGTGCGGCATTTCCTCGCTCGCCCATGTCGGCGGGGTGGCGGCCACGCCCGTACTCGCAGCGTCGTATTCCCCTGCCCTCGTCCCCGTGGGCATCCTGCTGGCGTTGCTCGGCTACATCCTCGGCACGGGCTTCGGCCTGCTCATGGCGCAAGTGCTGGCGCAGTTGCAGCCCTAGGAGATCCAGATGCGCATTCGTCCCGCCCATTCCCTGATCGCCGCCGCGCTGCTGCTCGCGCTGGCGCCGGCCTTCGCGCGCGAACCCACGCAACTCGTTCGCCCGCCGAGCGGCGTCGTCGGTGTCGAAGACCAGCAACTCGATCCGAATTTCTGGATCGGCAAGCTCGGCGCCGATGCGGACCGCGTGCTGCTCGACAAGGCCGGGATCGACGCGGCCAACACCGCAATGCGCGCGCAGGACCCGACGCTCCACGATCTGTCCGCCCTGCCCGCGTCGATCACCGCGCATCAGGCGCGCGAGTGGATCGAAGACATGTCCGAGCGTCCGACGCGCACCCTGTATGACGAAAAACACCAGATGATTCCGGCGGCGACGCTCGATGGTCTGGTCGATGCGCTCGCGCTCGACAAGCTCGCGGCTTCGACGCCTACGCGTTACGCGCTGGTCGTCGATCGCGCTTCCTTGCGCACCTTCCCCACGATGCTGCGCGCGTTCTCCAGCGACGACGACACCGATATCGACCGCTTCCAGGAAAGCGCGCTGTTCCCCGGCACGCCGGTCGCGATCGTGCACGAGAGCCGCGACGGGCAATGGGCCTTCGTCGTCAGCCCGCGCTATCGCGCGTGGGTCGAAAAGAAGCACCTGGCCGAAGGCACCCGCGATGTCGTCCTCGGCTTCCCACAGCGCACGCCCTTCCGCGTGGTGACCGGCGCAAAGGTGCGCACGGTCTATTCGCCGGAGTTGCCGCAAGGCTCCGAGCTTTCCCTGGACATGAGTACGCGCCTGCCGCTCGCGAACGCCGCGCCCGACCAGATCGTCAACGGCCAGCACCCGTATTCCTCGTGGATCGTCGACCTGCCCGTGCGCGAAGCCGATGGCGCGCTGCGCATCGCACCGACGCTGGTGCAGAAGAACACCGACACGCAGGGCGATTACCTGCCGCTCACCCACGCCAACATCCTGCGCCAGTCCTTCAAGTTCCTCGGCGAACGCTACGGCTGGGGCCACGATTACGACGCGCGCGATTGCAGCGGCTTCGTCTCCGACGTCTACGCCAGCATGGGCATCCTGATGCCGCGCAACACGCGCGATCAATCGAAGAGCCCGACGCTGCACAAGACCCTGTTCGACGAAAAGAGCACGCGCGAACAGCGCGAGTCGACGATCAAGGATCTGCAGACCGGCGACCTGGTCTACATCCCCGGCCACGTGATGATGGTGATCGGCTGGATCGGCGATCAGCCCTACGTCATCCACGACACCAACGGCGGCACGATGCGCGCCGCCGACGGCAAGCTGCGCTCGCTGCACCTCAACGGCGTCTCGGTGACGCCGCTGCTGCCGCTGATGTGGGATGAAACGCACCGCTACGTGGACCGCATGACCAGCGTCGTCCGCGTCGCCACTTCGCACTGACATCTTCAGGGACCGAACCGCATGAAGATCACCCGCATCGAATTCGGCATGCTGCGCGTGCCGCTGAAGACGCCCTTCAAGACCGCGCTGCGCACGGTGGACAAGGTCGAGGACGTCATCGTCAAGATGCACACCGACACCGGCCACGTCGGCTACGGCGAGGCGCCGGCCACGGCGGTCATCACCGGCGATACGCACGGCTCGATCATCGAAGCGATCTCGCATTACATCGCGCCGCGCCTGATCGGCCAGGAGGTCGGCGACCTCAACCGGCTCACGCGCCTGGTGCAGACCTCGATGGAACGCAACACCAGCGCGAAGGCGGCGGTGGAAATCGCGTTGTACGACCTGTTCGCGCAATCCTTCGACGCGCCGCTGTACAAGGTGCTCGGCGGCGGCGATCCGGTGATCACCACCGACATCACCATCAGCGTCGACACCATCGACAAGATGGTCGCCGACTCGCTCGCTGCCGTCGAACGCGGCTTCGATTCGCTGAAGATCAAGGTCGGCAAGGAAATCGGCGTGGACATCGAACGCGCCAAGGCGATCTACGCCGCCGTCGAAAACCGCGCCCTGCTCCGTCTGGACGCCAACCAGGGCTGGACGGCCAAGCAGGCCGTGCACGCGATCAGCGCGATGGAAGACGCCGGCATCATCCTGGAGCTGGTCGAGCAACCGGTGAAAGCCGCGGACCTGGAAGGCATGCGTTACGTCACCGAACGCGTGCGGACGCCGATCATGGCCGACGAAAGCGTGTTCGGCCCGGCGCAGGTGATCGACCTGATCCGCATGCACGCGGCCGACATCGTCAACATCAAGTTGATGAAGACCGGCGGCCTCTCCAATGCGATCCGCATCGCCGACATCGCCGCGCTGCACGGCATCGAGTGCATGATCGGCTGCATGCTCGAATCCTCCATCAGCGTCGCCGCGGCCGCGCACCTGGCCGTCGCCAAGTCCGATGCGATCACCAAGGTCGATCTCGACGGCCCGTCGCTGAGCCAGTTCAACCCCGTCGACGGCGGCGTGATCTTCAACGAGTCGGAGATCACGATCACCGACGCACCGGGCCTTGGCATCAAGGCGATCCGCGGCCTCGAACCCATTGCCACCTGACATGAAGCCGTTGCCCAAGATCCGCGCCGAACGCGACCAGATGTCCGCGATCGAGCGGCGCATCGCCGATTTCATCCTGGAGAACGCGCAACTGCTGCGCGACTATTCCTCGCAGCAGCTTGCGGCGGCCTTGGGCATCAGCCAGTCGAGCGTGGTGAAGTTCAGCCAGAAGCTCGGTTACCGCGGCTACCCGGACCTGAAGTATTCGATCGCCGAAGCGATGACGCCCGAGCCCGGCGCGGCCGGCGTACCGGCGGCTGCGGAAGTCCCCGAATTGATGTCGGGCGACCTGTGGCGCCGCAAGAGCGAAGCCGAAGCCGAGACGCGCGCGATCAACCCGCCTTCGGCGCTGGAGTACGTCGCCTCCATCCTCGGCCGCGCGAACCGCGTGCTGTTGATCGGCGCGGCCGAAGACAGCACCACCGCGCGCGCCTTCGCCTATCGCCTGGCGATGCTCGGCATCGCGAGCGTGCATCATTTCGACTATGCACACCTGGGCGCGAGCATCGCCGCCTGCCGCGCCGGCGACGTGCTGCTGGCGATCAGCGAATACGGCAAGCAACCGGCGCTGTGCCAGCTCGCGCGCAGCATGCGCGAACGCCAGGGCAAGGTGGTCGCGATCACGCGGCATTCGTCCAACGCCTTGCGCGCGCACGCGGACATCGCGTTGTTGGTGAGCGCCCAGGACGATCGTCCGCACGTGGTGCCGCTGCTGTACCAGGCAGGCGTGCAGCACCTGCTGGATCGCTTGTTCGTCCTGATGTGCGAAGGGCGCGGGGACCGGCTTGCGACTCTGCAGGCGAACCAGGAACGGATCCGCCTGTTGCCGGAAGGGTGAGGCCCTGCCCGCACGCATCTGCGAAGCGGCCGCGGGCCGCACGTAGCCAGTAGAAGTACTGATTCCCCGTTTCATGATTTTCGGTCGCGCCCCACGGCGCGCACGCAGGACACTCGCCCGGTCCCTGCGGAGAACGGCCATGGCCAAGGCGAAATCGAACGGCAAGCCCAACATCCTGGTGATCTGGGGCGACGACATCGGCACCTGGAATGTCGGCGCTTACACGCACGGGATGATGGGCAACACACCCAACATCGACAGCATCGCGCGCGACGGCATGTTGTTCACCGACCACTACGGGCAGCCCAGCTGCACGGCGGGCCGCGCGGCCTTCATCATGGGCCAACTGCCGATCCGCACCGGCATGACGACCATCGGCATCCCCGGTTCCAAGCGCGGCATCCAGGCCAGCGATCCCACGCTCGCCGAAGTCCTCAAGTCGCAGGGCTACGCCACGGCCCAATTCGGCAAAAACCATCTTGGCGACCGCAACGAATTCCTGCCGACTTCGCACGGGTTCGATGAGTGGTTCGGCAACCTCTACCACCTCAACGCGGAAGAAGAACCCGAAGAGCTCGACTATCCGGGCCAGAAGAACCCGGAATACACCAAGACCTACGGCCCGCGCGGCGTGCTGCACTGCTGGGCCACCGACAAGGACGACAAGACCGAAGATCCGAAGTTCGGCAAGGTGGGCAAGCAGAAGATCGAAGACACGGGCAAGCTGACGCGCAAGCGCATGGAGACCTTCGACAGCGAGGTCCTGGAAAAGACGCTCGACTGGCTCGATCGCACCGGCAAGAGCGGCAAGCCGTTCTTCTGCTGGTTCAACACGACGGCCTGCCACATTTGGTCGCACTCGCCGAAGAAATACATCCAGATGGCGGTCGACGAAGGACGCGCCGAGGAGGATGTCTACCGCGCCAAGATGATCGAGCACGACGAACACGTCGGCGTGCTGCTGAAGAAACTCAAGGACATGGGCGTCGACGACAACACCATCGTCATGTACAGCACCGACAACGGCAATGAGTTGATGCTGTGGCCCGACGGCGGATACGCGCCGTATCGCGGCGAGAAGGGCACGACCTGGGAAGGCGGCGTGCGCGTCCCCTGCCTCATGAAGTGGCCGGGGCACATCAAGGCGGGCAGCGTGTCCAACGGCGTGCAGAACCACGAGGACGTCTTCGCCACGCTTGCGGCGGCGGCCGGACTACCGGACCTGAAGGAGAAACTCCTGAAGGGCTACGAGATGAACGGCACCAAGTACAAGGTGCACCTGGACGGCTACAACAACCTCGACCACTGGACCGGCAAGTCGGAGAAGTCCGCGCGCATCGAATACTTCTATTACGACGAAACCGACCTGATGGCGGTGCGCGTGGGCAACTGGAAGATGCACATCGGCGTCAAGCCTACGGGCAGCTGGTTCGACCCGAAGGCGTATCCGAGCGTGCCCTACGTGTTCAACCTGCGCATGGACCCGATGGAAAAGATGGATCCGCACTCGCACGAGTGGGGCTATGCCGGGCGCAGGTTCCTCGCGGCGAAATTGTGGGCGCCCACTGCCGCCGGCCCGTTCATCGCCGCGCATCTGAAAAGCCTGATGGACTTCCCGCCCTCGCAGGGCGCCGATACGCTCAGCCTGAAAAAGGCGCTGGAATCGGCGCAACGCAAGATGGAACAACCGCACGCGAGCAGCAACTGACCGCGATGGTCAGTGCGCGGGATACAGCAGCGTCAACGTGGCCCGGACACCCCAGTCCGGGCCGCCTTCCGGTGTTTCGAAGAAGTACTTCGCGCCGACCTGCCAGCTCAACATCTGTGAGCCCACTTTCGTCACCTTGCTGTAGCCGACATTGAACGGCACGGTCCACTGCGCGTGCTTCCAGTCGTAGGTGGATTCGAAATTGAACGACAGCGTCCGTCCCTGCCCGAGCGCCTTCGACAGGAACGGCTGCAGGAAAGTCGAACTGATGTCCTGCCGATCGTCCTCGCCGGCTACCGACCAGATGTGGTTCACCAGCGCGCCGTAGGACCATCCGCGCTCCTGCTTGAGCAGGACAGCGGTCGGGCCGATGCCCCACTTCTCCGTGCCGAGCAGATCGTCGGTCGCGGTCGGAATCAGGAATGCCGGGCCGACACCGATCACCCAGCCGTTCGATGTCGGCGTCTTCGGCGTGAAGAACAAACTCTGCGTGACGTCGCCCAGGCCGAATTCGTCGCCCGATCCCGGCGGCACGTCGTCCTGGTACACGACCGGCAGGATCGTGCGCGAAATCATGTTCCAGTGGTCGGACAGCGAGATCGGCACGACAGGCTGCACGTTGATGTACGTGCGCGTGCCGCCGTCGGCGTAGCCGTCGTCGTGGTTGAACTGGAACGGCACGCTGATCAGGTCGGAGACGGGGTTGGAAAGCTTCTTCGCCAACTCGTCCGCGTCCTGGCCGTGCGCCGCGAAGGGCACGGCCAGGAGCAGGCAACAGGCAAGTCGCACGATCACGAGGAGCCCTGGACCTCGTTCATCTTCTGCATCGCCTGGTCGACGGTGAAGGTGCCGGGCATCTGCGCCGGCGGGAACTCCTTGAACGTTCCCATGAACTGCGCCGCGGCCGCGGCCGCGCCGTAGATGAAGAACGCATGGTGGAGATGCCAGTCCCAATAAGTGTTCGACGTGATGTCGGCGCGCTCGAAGGGATCGGTGCGCAGGTTGAAGATCTTCGGCACGCGCAATGTCGTGAACGGCTCCGCCCAAACCTGCATCGTGCCTTTGCAGCGTTGCTCGATGAACACGATCTTGTAGTTCTTCCAGCGGATGCCGAGCACGTCGCCGTCGTCGCTGAAGTAGAAGAACCATTTGCGCGGTCCGTTGTCCTCCTGGCCGGTGAGGTACGGCAGGAAGTTGTAGCCGTCGATGTGGTTCTTGTACTTGCGGCCGTTGACCGTCGCGCCCTTCTTCAAGCGATCCATGCACGTCGTGTCGCCAGCGGCGGCGAGCAGCGTCGGCAGCCAATCGTGGTGCTGGATGATCTCGTTGGAGATCGCGCCCGCGGGAATGTGGCCCGGCCAGCGGATCATTTCGGGAATGCGGAACGCGCCTTCCCAGTTGGTGTTCTTCTCGCTGCGGAAGGGCGTCATGCCGCCATCCGGCCAGCTGTTCATGTGCGGGCCGTTATCGGTCGAGTAGATCAGGATCGTGTCGTCGGCCAGGCCGAGATCGTCGAGCAGTTCGAGCATCTGTCTGACATTCTTGTCGTGGTCGATCATCGTGTCGTGGTAAGGCGACTGGTCTTCGCCCGCCTGGCCCAGGCTCTTCTTCTTGGTGTGCGTGATGAAGTGCATGTGCGTGGTGTTGAGCCACACGAAGAAGGGCGTGTCCTTCTTGACGCTGCGCTTGATGAAGTCGGACGCCGCGGCGACGAACTCGTCGTCGCAGGTTTCCATGCGCTTGCGCGTCAACGGGCCGGTGTCTTCGATCTTCTGCTTGCCCACGCGGCCCCAGCGCGGATGCGTGGTCTTGTCGTCCTTGTCGCTGGCGTAGCAGTGGAGCACGCCGCGCGGCCCGAATTGCTCGCGATAGCGGGGATCGGTCGGATACCCGTCCATCTCCGGCTCTTCCTCGGCATTGAGGTGGTAAAGGTTGCCGAAGAACTCATCGAAACCATGCAGGGTCGGCAGATGCTTGTTCAAATCGCCGAGATGATTTTTTCCGAATTGTCCCGTCGCGTAGCCCTGGTCCTTCAACAAGGAGGCGATGGTGACGATGTTTTCCATCATCCCTTGCGGCGCCGCCGGGATGCCGACCTTCGACAGACCCGTGCGATGCACGCTCTGCCCGGTGATGAAGGACGAACGCCCCGCCGTGCAGCTCTGCTCGCCATACGAATCGGTGAACAGCATCCCCTCGGCCGCGATGCGATCGATGTTGGGCGTCTGGTATCCCATCAACCCATGCGTGTAACAGCTCAGGTTGGCGATCCCGATGTCGTCGCCCCAGATCACCAGGATGTTGGGCTTGCGGCCGGTGCTGCCGCCGCCCTTTTTCGCCTTCGGTGGGGATGCGGTCTTGGACTTGGCCATGCGCGCGACTCCGATCGTGGGTCACCCATCATCGGAAACACGGCGGCCGTGCAGCTACGCAATAACTACCGGGACCGCATCAGTATTTCTACTGCACCGCGGTGTAACGAAGATCGATGCAGAATGCGCGCTCACCCCCGGAGTGCCCCATGACAACCAAAGCCTACGGCGCACGCGCCGCCGACAAGCCGCTGGAACCGATGGACATCACGCGTCGCACGCCCGGGCCGCGCGACGTGCAGGTCGAAATCCGCTACTGCGGTGTCTGCCATTCGGACTTGCACACCGTGCGTTCGGAATGGGGTGGCACGAAATACCCGTGCGTGCCGGGCCACGAGATCGTCGGCCAGGTCAGCGCCGTGGGCGGGAAGGTGACGAAGTTCAAGGTGGGCGAAACCGTCGGCGTGGGTTGCCTGGTCGACAGCTGCCGCACCTGCGCTTCCTGCAAGGAAGGCCTGGAACAGTATTGCGAGGTGGGCTTCATCGGAACCTACAACGGGCCGACCCAGGATCCACCGGGCCACACGTTCGGCGGTTACACGCAACGCATCGTGGTCGACGAAGACTTCGTGCTGAAGATCCGCCACCCCGAGGAACAGCTCGCCGCGGTCGCGCCGCTGTTGTGCGCGGGGATCACCACGTATTCGCCCTTGCGCCACTGGAAGGCCGGGCCGGGGAAAAAGGTCGGCGTCGTCGGTATCGGCGGCCTCGGGCACGTCGCCATCAAGATCGCGCATGCGATGGGCGCGCACGTCGTGGCGTTCACCAGCTCGGAGGGCAAGCGACAGGACGCACTCGACCTGGGCGCCGACGAAGTGGTGATCTCGCGCGACCAGGACCAGATGAGCGCGCATGCCAGCAGCTTCGATCTGATCCTCGACACGGTGGCCGCGAGCCACAACCTCGATGCCTACACCGCGATGCTCAAGCGCGACGGGACCTTGTGCCTGCTCGGTGCCCCCGAACACCCGCACCCCAGCCCGACCGCCGCCGTGCTGATCTTCGGCCGCAAATCCATCGCCGGCTCGCTCATCGGCGGCCTGCCCGAGACGCAGGAGATGCTCGATTTCTGCGCCGAACACGGCATCGTCTGCGACATCGAGATGATCCCCATCCAGGACATCGATCGCGCGTACGACCGCATGATCCGCAGCGACGTCAAATATCGCTTCGTCATCGATTCGAAAACCTTCGGTTGACTTCGCGATCACATCGATGAATTGGCGCATGTGAGGGCGTCGCGCGAAAACGACCTCGAATGGAGCGGCGCTGCGTTTCCTTCGAACAGTGGATGTCGGAGGAACGCGCCGATGCAACGGATACCCGTGAAGCTGTTGTGGACCGGTGGGTGGGATTCCACCTTCCAGTTGCTGCGCCTATTGCTGGTGCATGGCGTCGCGGTCGAACCGCTCTACCTGCTCGACCACTCGCGCGGCTCGCTCGAAGTGGAATTGCGCACGATGGACCGCCTGCGCGAAACCCTGGGGCACGACTACCCGCAGACGCGCACGCTGTTGCTGCCGACGCAATTCCATGACATCGCCGATCTCGCGCCCGATGCCGAAATCGAACACGCCTTCCACCGGATCCTGCGCACCAATGCCATCGGATCGCAGTATCCGTGGATCGCGCGTTTCCTGCGGCAGAACGACTTGCGCGAGGTGGAGATGGGATCGGAGTTCACGCACCACGGCGCGAGCCTGTTGCTGATCGATCGCACCGAGCCGTACATGGCCAGGCAAGGCTATGTCACCTTCCGCCTGTCGCCCGAAGTGCGGGATTCCGACCTCGGCCTGCTGTTCGGGCGCCTGTGCTTCCCGCTCGCGCGAACCGACAAGCACGCGATGAAGAAGGAAGCCGACCTGCGCGGATGGATTCCGCTGCTCGCGATGACGTGGTTCTGCCACAAGCCATTGGCCGGTCAACCCTGCGGCATGTGCAATCCCTGCCAGGGCGTGATGACCGATGGCTTCGGCTGGCGCATTCCGCCCAGCCGACGCGCGCTCGGCCGAGTGCATCGCGCGACGCTCGGCCCGATGAAGAAAACCGCCAAGCGCATCGTGCAGAAGTTCCGCGGCGCGTATCTGACGCCCTCCGCAACCAGCCACTGAGACAACGACCGCCCGTCGGAACGTTCAACCGAATGGTTGACAGTCATGGGCCGCGGGCGGATATTCAACCACATGGTTGAACAACCCCTCGATGCCGTTTTCCACGCCCTCGCCGACGGCACGCGCCGCGCGATGCTCGATCGCCTGGCGGAGGGGCCGCACAGCGTCGGAGAACTCGCCGCGCCCTTCGAGATGTCGCTCGCCGCGGCGTCCAAACACATTCAGGTGCTCGAGCGTGCCGGCCTGGTGCGCCGCGAAATCGAGGGGCGATCGCACAAGTGTTCGCTCCAGGCCGCGCCCATGCACGCCGGTGCCGAATGGCTGCGGCATTACGAACGCTTCTGGAACCAGCGCCTCGACGCGCTGGAACGTCTGCTCAAGCAAGACCCGAAAAAGAGGAAAGCCAAATGAACTCCCCCTACGCCGTTCCGCTTTCGTCCGACACCGTGCGCATCGAACGCACCCTCCCCGGCCCCATCGACCGCGTGTGGCAATACCTCGTGGATTCCGACTTGCGCGCGCAATGGCTCGCCGCAGGCGAGATCGAGCCGCGCGTCGGCGGTCGCGTCGAGCACGTGTGGCACAACAACGCACTCACGCAGAACGATGATCCCGCGCCACCGAAGTACGCAAAGATCGCGGACGAAGCGCGCATGCAGGGCCGCGTCACCGCATTCGATCCGCCGCATGCGCTCGCCTACATCTGGGGCGAGGACGCGAGTTCGTCGTCGGAAGTGCGCTACGAACTCACGCCGCAAGGCAACGACGTCCATCTCGTGCTGACGCACCGCCGCCTGTCGGCCGAACAGATGACCAGCGTCGCCGCCGGTTGGCACACGCACCTGGACATCCTGCGCGCACGCCTCGACGACACGCAGCCCGAAGGCTTCTGGCGCCAGCACACGCGCCTGGAACGCGAGTACGTGCAGCGGTTGCAGGCGTAATCGCCGCTCAGCGCAGCGATTCGAACAAGGCGTTGAGATCGTCGTAAGGCATCGCGCGGTCGAAGGGCCGCGTGACGTCGCCTTCCAGGAACGCGCGCGTGGCCTGCAGCCCCGCCGCGAAGGCGTGCTGGAACAAGCCGATGCCGGCGCTCACGCGACGCACCCCGGCCTGCTGCAGCTGATCGAGCGGCGGCAGGCCGGGCACGGTCATCACGTTCAAGGGCAAGGGCGTGGCGGAGGCGACCGCGGCGATTTCAGGGAACGCGCTGAGGCCCGGCACGAAGACACCGCTCGCGCCTGCTTTCTCGAATTGCACGAGCCGCTCGTTCGTCATCGCGACCGCCGCCTCGCCTTTCGCCATGCCGCGCAGGTAGACATCGGTGCGCGCGTTGATGAACAGCGGTGTGTCGCCGAGGTTCGCGCGGATCGCGTGGATCTTGTCGACGAGGACGTTCGCCGGCTTGCCGGCGTCTTCGAGATTGATGCCGACGACGCCGAGGTCGACGAGTTCGCGCACCAGCTTCGCCACGCGCCGCGGGTCGTCGCTGTAACCATCCTCCAGGTCGATGCTGACTGGAACGCGCGCGACGCGCATGATCTCGCGCACTTTGGCCAACAACGCGTCGTGTTCGAGCGGCCCGCCGTCGGCGTAGCCGCTCGCCCACGCGAGCGCGGCGCTGCTCGTGCCGATGGCCGGCGCACCGGCGTGCTGCCACAAGGCGGTGCTCGCGGCATCCCAGGCGTTGGCGATCAACAGCGGCTTGTCGGCGTGGTGCAAGGCAAGGAATCGGGCATGCATGGGCGTGCGTCCTCGTCGGTCGGGGCGGCGATCAGGCGAACAGATCGGCAGGCACCGGAGTTTGCGGCAATGCCCCTTCCAGTGCGAGCAGGAAGCGCTTGGTCGGCAGCCCGCCGCCGAAACCGGTGAGGCTGCCGTCGGCGCCGATCACGCGATGGCACGGCAGGACGATGGGAATCGGATTGCGACCGTTCGCAGCGCCGACAGCACGCACGGCGCTCGGCCTGCCGATGCGCGCGGCCAGTTGCGCGTAGCTGATCGTTTCGCCGTACGGAATCGCAGCGAGTGCGTGCCAGACCGTGCGTTGGAAGTCGGTCCCTTCGGGCGCGAGCGGCAGGTCGAAGGACTGCCGCGTGCCTGCGAAGTATTCGTCGAGCTGCGCGGCGATCGCATCGAGCAAGGGATGCGGGCCAGCGCGCCAACGCACATCGCGCACGACCGCGTGTCGAGGCGCGTGGAATTCGATCGCATGGACGCCCGCATCGGAGGCGGAGATGGCCAACGGCCCCACGGGACTTTCGTGCACGCGATGGAAGATGACGGTGCTCATGCGGCGGCATTCCACAAATGCAGCACCGCGTAGGCGCGCCAGGGGCGCCAGGCTTCGGCGTGTTCGCGCAAGGCACGCGCGGTCAGGCGCGTGCCATCGACGGGCAAGGTCTTCTGCAGCACGAGGTCTTCGGCTGGAAAGGCATCGGGATGCGAGAGCGCACGCAGCGCGATGTAGTGCGCCGTCCACGGGCCGATGCCGGGCAAGGCGGTCCAGCGCTCGACGAACGTATCGAGCGTGCGTTCCGGCGCGAAATCGACGCTGCCGTCGAGCAATGCGCGTGCGACGGTCCGAATGGTCGCCGCGCGCGCTTGCGTCAAACCGACAGCCGACAGATCCGCATCGGCCAATACCTCGGGCGTGGGGAACAGATGTTCGAACTCGCCTGCAGGCTCGAGCGGCGTGCCAAACGCACGCGCAACGCGCGAAGCAACCGTCCGCGCCGCGGCAACACTCACCTGCTGCCCGATGATCGCGCGCACCGCGATTTCGAAACCGTCCCAACCACTCGGCAAGCGCAAGCCGGGGCGACGCGCAACGAGCGGCCGCAGGCGCCGATCGACCGACAGCGCCGTCGCGATCGCCTGCGGATCCGCATCCAGGTCGAACATGCGCCGCACACGCTGGACCACCGACTGCAACTGCAGCGGCGCGATGCCCTGCACTTCGAGCCTGAGCGCCGCTTCGCCGGGCCACGCGGACACGCGCAGCCATCCGGGAGTCGCGCCGGGCGCAGCGGGCGCGACCGCGCGCCGATACGCCGTGTCGTCGACCACTTCCACACCGGGCAACGCGCGCCCCTGCAGGAAGCGCAACATCGCCGCGAAGTCGTACGGCGGCCGATACCCGAGCCGCAAGACCAACACTTCACCGCGCGAGGGCGCGGGCCGCTTGCGCAACTCGCGCGGCGCCATGCGGTAGGCGTCCTTGAAGGTCGTGTTGAAGCGCCGCAGGCTTCCGAACCCCGACGCCATCGCGATGTCGGTGATCGAAAGATCGGTTTCCGTGAGCAACTGCTTGGCGAACAACAAGCGCCGCGTGCCGTGCACATCGATCGGGGTCGCGCCCAGGCGTTCGACGAACAGCCGCCGCAACTGCCGCTCGCCAAGATTCACCCGCTCGGCCAGCACGGACACCGACGCCTCGGACAACAACCCTTCGTTGATCAGCTTGATCGCACGCGACACCGCCGCATCGCCCTGCCGCCATGCGCCATCGCCCGGCGACAACTCCGGCCGACACCGCAGGCACGGCCGGAAACCCGCGGCCTCCGCAGCGGCGGCATTCGGGTAATACACGACGTTCTTCGCCTTCGCCGCCGGCGCGGGGCACACGGGCCGGCAATAAATGCGCGTCGTCCTGACCGCCGTGAAGAACAGGCCGTCGAAGCGGATATCCCGGCTGACGCGCGCCTGTTCGCACACCTGGTGCGTCGGGAGCGCGGTGGTGGCGAGCGATGCGAAATGCGTCATGCCCGCAGGCTAACACCCGACACGGGCGCCGACTCGCCGTATTCGGACATCGACGTGGGCGCCCGCCAACTCGACGGTACGCGCGCATTTGCGAATCGCTGCATCCGCTTCCGCATCCGGGTCGTAGAGCCCTGTGGGCAAGCCACTGGCGACTTGCCGATGCCGGTGGCGAACGACGAGCGGTCGCCGGCACTTCCCCCGATGCCCGCCGATACACAGGAACACCCAGATGAAACACACGATTCTCGCCGGCGCCTACGCGGCATTGCTGGTCACAGGCACGGCCCTCGCATCGAGCCATCGCGAGGCCCCCAACATCACCAAGATCCCCAAGGTCGACAACACCGACGTCTATCTGTTCCGCAGTTACGAGAGCGGGCGCAGCGGTTACGTCACGATCCTCGCGAACTTCCAGCCCGGCGAAGACGCGTACGCCGGCCCGAACTACTACCTGATGGATCCGAACGCGCGCTACGAAATCCACATCGACAACGACGGCGATGCCAAGCCCGACCTGACCTTCCGGTTCCAGTTCCTGAACATCTACCGCAATGCCGCCTTGAACATCGGCGGCACGTCCGTGGCGGTGCCCTTGAGCAACATCGGCGCGTTCTCCTCCAGCGGCGATCCAACGCTCAACGTGGCGGAGGCCTACTCGGTGACCACGCTGCGCGAAGGCGCGCAGCCGAAGTTGGCGACCAACGCCGCGACCAACAAGACCATGTTCATCAAGCCCTTCGACAACATCGGCACGAAGTCGATTCCCAAGTACGCCACCTACGCGGAGAAGTACATCTCGCGCATCAACGTCGAGGGCTGCGCGGGAACCGGCCGAGTGTTCGTCGGGCAACGGCGCGAAGGCTTCGCCGTCAACCTCGGCGAGATCTTCGACCTTATCCACACCAACCCGGTCGGCCCCACCAACGGCGAGAGCAATACGCTGGCGAAGAAGAACATCACGACCATCGCGCTGGAAATGCCCATCGGTTGCCTGACCGCGGGCAGCCCGATCATCGGCGCATGGAGCACGGCAACGCTGCCGGACAAGACCGGCACGCAAGTGCAGGTCTCGCGCCTGTCTTCGCCGCTGGTCAACGAGGTCATCATCGGCTTGCCCGACAAGGACAAGTTCAACGCCTCCAAGCCGGTGGACGACGCGCAGTTCGCGAAGTACGTGACCAACCCCACCCTGCCCGCGTTGATCCAGGTGTTGTATCCGAGCGTGACGGCGCCCACCGTGTTCCCGCGCACCGACCTCGTGGCCGCATTCCTTACCGGCGTCCCCGGCCTCAACCAGCCCGCCAACGTGCGTCCGGCCGAAATCATGCGGCTCAATACGTCGATCGCACCGAAGGTCGCAAGCCAGCAGAAGTCGCTCGGCGTGCTCGCCGGCGACACCGCGGGCTTCCCCAACGGGCGACGCCCCGGCGACGACGTGGTGGACATCGAACTACGCGTGGCGATGGGCGTGTTGTTGAACGACCAGCAGGCGCCGTCGCGCACGCTGCCGTTCACCGATGGCGCAGATGTGCGTGCCACCGAGTTCCGGAATACGTTCCCGTATCTCAATACGCCGCTCCCGGGTGCGACCGACTGAAGTTTCGTCGCATCCATCAAACCCCCGGTGGCCAGGCGCCACCGGGGATGGAGTGATTCGAATGGGAATTCGCTTTGCACTTGTCGTGTTGCTTGCACTCGCGCCCGGGATCGCAATGGCACAGCAACCGCCTTTTATCGTTCCGACTTCGCGCGACACCGTGCTCGAACGCCTCCCGCGCGGATACGCCGCGCTGGAACCCGTCCCCGGCCCGCGCGCGCAACCGCTCGCACAGGCCAACGCCCTGCTCGCCGCCGCCGCGCGGACGGGCGATGCGCGCCTGGCCGCGCGCGCCGAAGCGATCCTCGTCGGCATACCGAAACAAACCGTCCAGGTCCGCGAGGCACGCGCGTTCGCCGCGCAGCATCGCCATGCGTTCGACGATGCGCGGCGTTTATTGTCCGCGGTGTTGGTCGAACATCCGCGCGATGGAGGCGCCCGCCTGTCGCGCGCGCAAATCCTGCTCGTGCAGGGGCATTTGACCGAAGCGCGTTCCGATTGCACGACGCTGATCCTGGGCGTCGACAGCGAAGCCGGCTTGTTGTGCGTCGCGGCGCTGGTCGGACGAGAAGGCCGGTATGACGCAGCGAACGCATCGCTGGACCAGTGGCTTGCCCAGCCCACGCGCGACCCGCAAGCCTTGCGCAGCGTGCTCGTCTCCCGCGCAGAGTTCGCCGCTCGGATGGGCGATCCGAAAGCCGACACCTTCTTCGCGCGCGCCCTGGCCATCGATCCGCAGGACGTGCGCACGCTGGCGGCGTACGCACGCACGTTGCGGGCGCGCGGTAGCAACGCAGCGGTCCTGAAGCTGCTCGCAAATGCGCCCGACAGCGACGGCCTCGCCCTGCAAAAGGCCCTCGCCGCGCACGCCGCCGGCAGCGCAGATGCCCCGCGCTTCGGCGATTCGATGCGACGCCGCTACGCGCTCGCGCACGCGGTAGGCACGCAACCGGAGATGCGCGACGAGGCCGATTTCCGCCTGCTCATCGACAACAACCCCGCTGCCGCACTCGAACTCGCGCAGAAGAACTTCCGCCAGCAACGCGATTACGAAGACGTCGACGTCCTGCTACGCACCGCCCGCGCCGCCAATCGCGCCGACATCGTCGCGGACACGATGGCCTGGCTGCAGCAATCCGGCATCGACACCCGGCGCGTGGCCTCGCGATGAACCGGCTCGTGCTCCTGCTGCTGCTACTCGCGAGCCCGGTCGCCCTGGCGCACACCCTGTCGGTGTCGCACGTCGACCTGGTGGATGCACGCGACAACGCACTCGAGGTAGAAGTCGACCTCTCCTTGCGCGACATCGCACTGACACTGCCGCTGGATCGCAACCGCGACGAACAAGTGACATGGGCCGAGCTGAAGGGGCTCGAGGCGCCGCTGCGCGCGATGGTCGAGACAGGGATCGCCATCACGCGCGGCGGCACTCGATGCACCCTCGAACCCACCGGCCTGGGCATCCGCGCGTACGACGAAGGCACGCACGCCGCGCTGCGCTTCCGCGCGCGATGCCCGAACGGCGGTCGCGTGCAGGTGCACTACGCGCTTCTGTTCGATCGCGATCCGCAACACCGCGCGTTGGTCACCTTGCACTCCGGGACGCAATTCGCCACCGGCATCGCCCGCGCCGATGCGCGCGATGTTGCGCTCGACGCCGGCACCGAAACGACCTTCCTGCAATTCGTTCGCGAAGGCACGCACCACATCCTCATCGGCTACGACCACCTCGCCTTCCTCGTCTCGCTGCTGCTCACCGCCGCGCTGATCCGCACCGGAAACGCGTGGACGCCCGCGCCCAGCCCGCGTGCGTGCATCACGCGTGCGATCGGCATCGCCACGGCCTTCACGCTCGCGCATTCGCTAACGCTGTCCCTGGCGGCGCTGGGCTGGATCGTGCCCGCCTCGCGCATCGTGGAATCGGCGATCGCCGCCAGTGTCGTGCTCGCGGCGCTCAACAATGTTTGGCCCGTGGTGGAGCGTCGCGCGTGGCTGATCGGATTCGGGTTCGGCTTCGTGCATGGCTTTGGCTTCGCAGGCGCACTGGCGGAACTCGGGTTGTCGAAGCACGTGCGGCTGGTGTCGCTGGTCGGCTTCAACCTCGGTGTCGAACTCGGGCAGATCGTGGTGGTGACGATTGCGCTCTCGCTCCTGCTCGCGATTCGCTACCGCGCCTGGTATGCACGCCGCGCCATGCCGGTGGCCTCGCTGGCCATCGCCGGCTGCGCGAGCGTGTGGCTGGTGCAGCGGCTGACGGCGTGAAGTGCACAGCGCCGCGCCCTTGCCGCGCCGACGCGGGCCCACCGCCCGTCATCGGGCATCGACGCCTCGCCATGGCATAAGGGCCCGCATGAACGCACCGGGTTTCGCCGACGCCGACCGCCTGCTGCCCCGCGTGGCCGCCGGCGATCGCGTGGCGTTCGAAGCGCTGTACCAGCAGACCGCGCCGACCCTGATGGGCATCTGCCTGCGCGTGCTGCCCGATCGCGCGGAAGCCGAAGACGTGCTGCAGGACGTGTTCGTCCTGGTGTGGGGCAAGGCCGCGCAGTTCGATCCCGCGCGTTCTCATGCGATCGGCTGGCTGTGCAGCATCGCGCGCAACCGCGCGATCGACCGCCTGCGCACCCTCCCCGCGACCGCAACGCGCGCCTCGATCGAATGGGCCGAAGCGATCCCCGATCCCGGCCCCTCGCCCGCGACCACCGCGCAACGCGCCGCCGATCACGCACGCCTGGACGATTGCATCGAGGAACTCGACCCGCGTCGCCAAGCCCTGATCCGCACGGCGTTCTACGAGGGCGCGACCTACGGCGAACTCGCCGAGCGCTCCGGCTCGCCGCTGGGTTCGATCAAGAGTTGGATCCGGCGTGCGCTCGCGCAACTCAAGGCGTGCCTGGAACGATGAACACGACCGCCGACCGCATCGACCCCAGCGATCCGTCGCCGCCGGACGATGGCGTGCTCGCGGGCGAATACGTGTTGGGCGTGTTGGATCGCGCACAACGCGAGCGCGTGCAATCGCGCATCGCGCGCGACCCTGCGTTCGCCGCGTTGGTGGCATCGTGGGAAACGCACTTCTCGCCCTGGACCGTGCGCGTGGACGCGGTCGCGCCCGGCGCGCAAGTTTGGCCGCGCATTCGCACGCAGTTGGGCTGGAGCGCGGTCGAACCGGCGCGCACCGGTTTGTGGAACAGCGTTGCCTTCTGGCGCGTCGCGACGACGCTCGCGGCTGCCGCCGGCGTCGCAGCGATCGTGCTGTTGTTGCAACGTCCGCCTGCACCTGCGCCCACGCCGCCGACGGTCGTCGTGCGCCCGCCTGCAGTCGAAGCGCCGGCCCTGCCCGTCACCGTTCTCGCGCGCGACGACGGCAGCACGGGATGGATCGCGCGCATCGATCCGGCCAACGGCAAGGTGCTGATGGTGCCGGTGCCGACGCCCGCCGACGCGAAGGGCCGCGTCAACGAACTTTGGGTCATCCCCGAAGGCCGCGCGCCGATCTCGCTCGGCAAGATTTCCAATGCGCAGGCGCTCACGATCGACGTGCCGGCGACGTTGCGACGCGAACTCGCCGTCGGCGCGACCCTCGCGGTCTCGCTCGAACCGCCGACCGGCATCCCGCACGCCGCGCCGACCGGCCCGATCGTCGCGAAGGGCGGCATCACGCAGCTATAGCGGCGGCGACTCCAGCACCATGTATACATCCGCCCGCGCGTAGTGCGACCCCGGGCGCGGCGCGGGCCGATGGCGAAACCCGACGCTTTCGTACAAGGCAAGCGCGGGCGCGAGCTTGCTGCTCGATTCCAGGAACAACTCGCGCCCTTGGATCTCGCGATACGTCGCGAGCGCCGCTTCCATCAACAGGCGACCGATGCCCTGCCCCTGGAACGCGGGGTCCGCCGCCATCTTGGTCAACTCGTAAACGCCCTCGCCTTCGTGCTTGAGCGCGACGGTGCCGATCGCCTTGTCCTCGTCGTCCACGGCGAACAACACGCGCCCGCCCTTCGCGAGGATGTGCGTGTCCGGGTCGGAGAGCACGGCGCGGTCCACGTCTTCCACGACGAAGAAGCGTTCCAGCCAGTCGATGTTGAGGCGCGCGAAATCCGCGCGCCAGCGGGGGTCGTAATCGGCGATGCGGGTCATCCCGCCAATGTTAGCGCCCGCGTCAACGCTTCTGGTACGGGTGGAAAATGAAATCCTGCTTGGCCACCTTCAGGTGGCACGCGTGGCCACAGTCGGATTTGCTGGACGCATCGGCGGAGAAGGTGTCGGTCTTGGCGTCGTAGTTGAACAACGCATAGCCCCAACCCCCGCTCTTCGGGAAGCGCTTGGCATCTTTCTCGATCACGAAAGCCTGGGTGAAAACGTCGGGCACGTCGACCACGAACGGCGCGGTGGTGCTCTTCTTCGGCTTCCACTGCAGCTTGGCGATCTTCGAGCCGTCGGGGAAGGGCTTGCCGTTGCCCGGGATGCCGGACTTGTAGGCCTTGATCATCGTCGGGTTGGCGACGATCACCTTCAGGACCTCGTCGGTGCGCGCCGACGACACCACCGACCAGTCTTCGTAGCCGCGGAAGTCGGCGAAGGCGATGCCGCTCGGCGATTTCAGGGCGTACTTGTCGCCCTTGGCCTGCGCATACAGGCCCGTTCCGCAGAGAATGGCGGCTACCGCCGCCGCGATGACAAACGTGAATCGGCTGTCGCGTTTCATGGTGGATCCTCCTTGGAGGGGGATCACAGCAGAGCGCGTGTGCGGATTCGATTGGACCTTGGTATTGCCCCGCTAACTCGACAGGATGGCCTGCAGCCGCGCGGCATCCTCCACCGCGTGCGAGTGCGCGGTGTTGTCGAACAGGCACCACGCGGGTCGACGCTGGCGTGCCACCGCACGCAACTCGACGGCGAACGCAGACAGACGCGCATCCTCGTAGGCGCTGTAGTACATGCGCGGCGCGCCGTGCAATCGAAAATAGGACCACGCCCCTGCGCCGCCGGGCACGCCCGCGCCTTCCGGCACCGGCGGATCGGCCGCCACGCGCGCGATGTCATGGCGGTCCCACAACGCATCCACGCGCGGTTCGAACCAACTGGCATGGCGCGGCTCGCAGGCGATCGGCGCATCGAACACGGCGCGCATCTGCCGGAAGAACGTCCCCGCCACGCGCGCGTCGAAGGCCAAGGACGGCGGCAATTGCACGAGCACGCCGCCGAGCTTCGTCCCCAGCCCCGCAACTTCTTCCGCGAAACGCCGGATCGCCGGACCACTGCCGACCAGGCGCGCTTCATGCGTGATGGCCTTCGGCAGCTTCACCGAGAACCGGAACGCGCGCGGCACCGCGGCGGCCCAGCGCACGAAGGTATCGGGACGATGCGACCGATAGAACGTCGAATTCACTTCGACCACGGAAAAACGCGTCGCATAACGCGCGAGAACGGAGTCGCCCGACCCGAACAACTCAGCATGTCGCGAAGCGATCGCCCACCCCGCGCAACCGATGCGGATGCTGTGCGCCGCGTCCTTCACTCCCGCGGCAGATGCAAGCGGAACGTCGTCGTCCCGTCCGCCGATTCGCCGCGGATGCTGCCGCCATGCGCCTGCGCGATCTGGCTGACGATGAACAAGCCCAGGCCCAGGCTCACGCGCTCCGAAGGACCGGCCGAGACGCCACCGCGCCGCAGCGGGTCGAACATCAGCTCCAAGGCCTCGCGCGATATGGCGGCGCCGGAATTGCGCACGACGAGATCGGGGCCGTCTCCCATGTCCCGCAATTCGACATGGATCTCGCCGCCCTGCGTGCCGTATTTCGCTGCGTTCACCACGAGGTTGGCGAGCGCTTCGCGGATCAGGCCGGCGTCGAATGCGCCGCGCATCGAGCCATGGACCGAGAAATGGATCCGCACGTCCGGCATCGCCGCCTGCAGCATCTCGACCTCCTCCCGGCAGGCATCGACGAGATCGACGTCTTCGCGCTCGAGCTCGAAGCCCACGCCCATCTCCGCGCGGTTGTAGACCAGCAGGTTGTCGAGCAGCTTGCTCATGCGCTGGCCGCTGCGCAGCAGGCGCTGCGCCGCATCGGCGACCGGCGCGTCGACGGCCATGCGCGCGATCAGTTCGGAGGTCATCAGGATGGCGCTCAGCGGGCTGCGCAGGTCGTGGCCCAGCACGCCGAGGAAGATGTGGCGCCAACGCCCGACTTCGGCCGCGAAGTGGGTGACCGATTCGGCGATGGCTTCGTCGATGGCTTCGTTGAAGCGCGTGATTTCATCGGGCGTGCCGGCCGAGGCGCTCGGCGAATCCGCCCACAACCGCAACACCGAGGCGCGCAGCGCGCGGTATTCGGACACCAGTTGCGAGATGTTGTATCCGCTGTGGGCGCGGAACAGCGCGTGCGTCCCCGCGGCCGCGCGCGGCGTGCCCGGCGGTGCGTGCGAGCGGCCCTCGGACTTTTCGATCTCCTGCGCGCGCGATTGCGGCGTGCGCAAGTCGGCGACGATCGCCGCGACGATGTCCGGCAAGTGATCGGTCAGGGCTTCGTCGTCGAGCGGCACGCCGACATCCACCGTGCGCGCGAACGTCACGGCGTGAGACACGATTTCATCGGCATGCGCTTCGATGAAGTCCGCCAACTTGTTGGCCATGTGGCCCACCCGGTCCGGATCAGTTGGCGGACATCCTACGGCACCCCGGGGCGGACTCCCCGGGGCCGGCCTTCACGCGTCGCGGGGCAACACGGTCAGCACGCGGGCCACGAACAAGTGGAACTCCCGGAGGTAATTGCGAAGGAATTCCTCGGTGGAGGCATCGGTCACCTCTCCCTGCTCCGTGATGAGCCCGGGCTTGAACTGGATATAGGCCTCCACCGTATTCATCAACGGCGAGTTGCAGAAGCACAACACGCTGCGCAGGTGTTGTTGCGCGACCGCCGTGCCGATCGCGCCCGGCGAGGTGCCGATGATCCCCGTCGCCTTGCGCGCAAAGGAGTTCTCGCCCCAGGGGCGGCTGGCCCAGTCGATGGCGTTTTTCAGCGCGCCGGGAATGGACCGGTTGTATTCCGGCGTGACGAACAGGATGCCGTCCATGCCCTCGATCGACTTCTTGAATGCGCGCGCCACCGGCGGATAGTCGGCGTCGAAGTCGTAGCAGTACAGCGGCAACTCGCGGATGGGGATTTCCTCGAGCGAGAGATTGGCCGCGTGCCCCATCTTCGCGAGCGCCTGTGCGAGCAGGCGATTGATCGAACCCTTCGCCAGGCTTCCCACCAGGAAGCCGATCTTGTACGTCGCCATGATTCACCTCCGGACACGCATGTCCGGAGGATGCTTGCATTGCGTGCGTTAGCGATCGGTCATTCGCGCACCGCGATGCATTGACGACAGAGGAGTGGCATCGAATGAAAGGCAATCGCGGATTCAACCCGGCATTTGCAGCGCTCGCGTTACTGCTGAGCGTGCCCGCGCTGGCGCAGGCCCAGCAGTCCGGGATTTCGCGCAAGGACCTGGTGCAGGAAGACCTGAGTGCGCCGGGCCTGCAGGCCGTCCAGGTGCGCGTGGGTTTCGCGCCCCGTGTCACGGCCGCGCGCCACAGCCACCCCGGCGAAGAGATCGCGTACGTCCTCACCGGACGCATCGAATATCGCGTCGATGGAAAGCCGCCCGTCGTGCTCGAACCGGGCCAATCGTTGTTCATTCCCGCGGGTGCCGTGCACGATGCGCGGAACCTGGGCGACACCGACGCGAGCGAGTTGGCGACCTACATCGTCGCGCGCGGCAAACCGCTGGTGATACCCGCGGCGCCCGCGCCGTGACGCATTACTCGAGGAAGCGCACGCGTCCGCTCGTCATTTCATAGATCGCGCCGACCGCCTGCCGGTCGACCTTGCCCAGGCGCGCCTGCCATTCCGGCGATTCGATGACGCGCCGCAGCGTCCAGCGCACGTTGGCTTCCACGCCCGCGTCCATCATCTCTTCATGCGGAAGCGATGCGTCGATCCCTTCCAGCGCCGGCGTGATGTTGGTGAGCAGCAGCGCGATGCGGCTGCTGTGCGTGGCGTCGTGGAATTTCTCGTCGATCGCCGCTTCCACCGCGCCGCAGCCTTCGTGCCCGAGGACGACGAGCAAGGGCGTGTCCAGATGTTCGCCGGCGTATTGCAATGACCCGGCGATCGCAGGATCGATGACGTTGCCCGCGACGCGAATCACGAACAACTCGCCGAATGAGGCATCGAACACCAGCTCGGGTGGAACGCGACTGTCGCTACACCCCAGGATCGTTGCGAAGGGATGCTGGCCTTTCGCGAAGATCGGCGAGGATGTCCTTCTGCACGGTCGGGAAGCGTGCGTGACCGGCGAGGAAACGTTCGTTGCCGCGCTTGAGCCGTTCCAGCGCCTCGGCGGAGGTGGGCCGCATTTCATCGATGATCGGCTTTCTCACAGGCCTGCTCCCCAACGGTATTGCCACGCCACGCCGAGCGCATCGAAGTTGTTGCCGGTGCGCGCGGACACGCCGCTGCTCGCGGAAAACTTGATCGAATTGCGGCGATTGACCGGAATGGCGAGGGTCGCGCCGATGCGCCAGTTCTGCTGCAGGTCGTTGCTCAAGCGGTCGTCGATCGTCGAACGGCCGCCGGCGAACCACGTGCCGTCGACCGACAACCACTTGCCCGAGGCGAACCCGTAGATCACGTGCGCCTGCAGGGAATACAGCGGATCCTGCGCGCGCGTGCGGCCACCGTAGAAGTCGTTGTTGTCGGTGAAGAAGGTCACGGCCGCCTGCCCTTCCAGCGTCCAGGGCCCGAGCGCCTTGGAAATCCCGACCTCCGGTTTAAACGACCAGCGATGCGTGCCGATGTTGACGAGCTTGTCGGCGTCGTACTGCCCCAGCGGCGGCGAGACCTGCAGGCTCGCGCCGATGATGAGGTCCTGCTTCCAACCGCGGAATTCCTGCATCGATAACGCCGGCGCACCGATGAGGTTGATCGACACGCGGAAGGCCGGACGGGCGAACCCATCGACCCTGCGTTCGACGGGCGCGCCCTGGTACAGCGCGTTACCGTTGAGCCAGGTGTAAGGCGCGATCACGTCGAACTTGCCGGACTTGCCACCGATGTCGAGCACGCGTGCGTAGGCCACGAGCAAACTCGACGTGTTCAATTGCGGGTCGGTGACCGGGATCGACGGATCGGTCGAAAGACCGCCGCGCGTGGCAACCGCGCCGGCGATGACGAAATTCACGCCAACGGGGGCGTTGGAATAGGCGCGGGGTTCGATGTCCTGGGCGCGAGCACTGACTGCGAGGCCCGAGAGACTCAGCAAGGCGAGCGCAGGCAGGACCCGGTTCATGCGTCGCATCATCCGCCATTTCCGCACCAACGCTAACCCGGAAGGGTGCGTCGCTTGCGTCACGGGCCTGCGTTCCCCCCAGTGTCGGCTTCATCCATGCGGTACGGCGCCCCATGCCGGAAGCGGAAGCCGCGCGCAGGGATTCCATCATGCATATCCGCACTCATCGCGCGGCCAGCGTCGCTTGCGTCCTGGCCGGCGTTTTCTTTTCCGCCGCAGTGCACGCGCAAAACATTTCCGGCGCCATCTTCACCACCATCGCCGACGGCAGCACCGTCAACGGCAACCACTACGACAGCAAGCTCGACGTTTATCTCAACGGTGGACCGCAGAACTGCATCTCGCCGGGCCTGCCGGCTGGCGACTATTACTTCATGGTCACCAATCCGCCGGGCAACCTGTTGCTCTCCCTGGATTCGACCTTCGACCGCAAGTTCCGCGTGACCGCGGCCTCTTCGGGCAAGATCGCGGAGAACATCGGCAACACGCTTACGCACCCCAACGGCACGTCGCCCTGCGCGGGTGGCATCACCGTGCGCCTGGCGAAGGACCTCACCGACTTCGCCGACACCGACAACCCCGGCGGCGTGTACAAGGCCTGGATCACGCGCGCCGCGGATTTCGAAGCCTACTGCGGCGTCGGCATCGACTGCGGGCTGGACGGCTTCATCCACAGCAACACGAAGACCGACAACTTCAAGGTCGCCGGCGAAGAAGCCTTCAACGGTGCGCTGGAGGCGTACAAGTTCTACGACAAGAATGCGAACGGCCAATACGACGCGGGTTACGACATCGACCTGCCGGACTGGCCCATGACGCTCACCTCGGCCAAGCAGGGCGTGAATTCGACACATCAGACTGGCGCGGATGGTGTCGCGACGTGGGATCCGCTGGTGCCCGACAACGACTACTTCGTGCAGGAAGGCACGCCGGTGCAGGGTAACTGGGTGCACTCGACGACGATCTACGTCGGTCACGACGGTTCGCCGCAGAATCCGGGCGGCCCGCTCACGGTAGTGGGCGGCGCGACGACGACGATCGCCTTCGGCAACTACTGCACCATTCCGTCGAACGGCCGCACGCTCGGCTTCTGGAGCAACCGCAACGGACAGGCACTGGTGGATGCGGGCGATCTCGCGGCGTTGGTCGCGCTCAACCTGCGCAATGGCGCCGGCGCCAATTTCGACCCGGCCAACTACGCAGCGCTCAAGACCTGGTTGCTCAACGGCAATGCGGTCAACATGGCCTACATGCTGTCGGTGCAGCTCTCGGCGATGAAGTTGAACACGCTCAATGGCTTCGTCAACGGCAACGGCTATTACGTGCCGGCCGGCATGACCATCAACGCCCTCATGACGGCGGCCAACACGTCCCTCGGCCTGTACGGCTTGACGTTGAGTGGCCACGCGCAGCGGGCGAACCAGGAGCAGTTGAAGAACTGGCTCGATCAGTTGAACAACAACGCCGGCGTGCTGTCGCGGTATCCGTGCAAGTACTCGTTCTGAGGCACGTATCGGGGCGGGACTCTCTTCATCGAGAGCCCCGTCTCACTGCATCCGTCGAAACCCGGCCCGCACCTCGTCGGTGAAGAAGACCGGTTGCTCCCAGGACGGGAAATGCCCACCCCTGGGCAGCGTGTTGAAATGCACGAGCTTCGGGTAGGCCTGCTCCGCCCAGCTTCGCGGCATCTGGAAGATCTCGTCCGGGAAGGCGCTCACCGCGGCGGGTACGTTCACGCCCTTCACCGCGAAGTACGGCGTCTTGTTTTCCCAGTAGAAACGCGCCGCGGAAATCGCGCTGTTCGTCAGCCAGAACAGCGTGATGCTGTCGAGCACGTCGTCTGGCGTAAGACCTTCGGGCACCCCATCGATCGAGCGCGCGATCATCTCGTAGCTGCGCGGATACAGATCGATCATGAAGGCCGCCAGGCCCACGGGTGAATCGGCGAAGGCCGTGAGCGTCTGCGGACGGTCGCCCATCAGCACGGCATAGCCGATGTGCTTGTAGGCGAATGCGATCTGCTCGCAGGCGTGCTGCTCTTCCTTGCTGAGCCCTGCGGGCAGCGGATCGCCACGCGCGAGTGCCCGGTCGATCTCCGGCGGCACGACGCCCCCCATGTTCGTATGCATGCCCACCAGGCCGGGCGGCGCCTTCGATGCGATCAGGTCCACGATGATCGCGCCCCAATCGGTCCCGGAGATGCCGTAGCGCGTGTAACCCAGGCGCTCCATCAATGCGATGTAAGCATCGGCGACGCGCACCGGGTTCCAGCCCGTTGCGGCGGGCTTGCCGGAGAAACCGAACCCCGGCAACGAGGGGATCACCAGATGGAACGCATCGGACGCCTCGCCGCCGTGCGCCGTCGGATCGGTCAGGGGCCCGATCACTTTCATGCGTTCGATGATCGAACCCGGCCAGCCATGCGCCAGCAGCAGCGGCAGCGCATCGTCATGTTTCGAACGCACGTGGAGGAAGTGGAAATCCAGCCCGTCGATGGTCGTGATGAAGTTGGGCACTGCATTCAACGCCGCTTCCATCCGCCGCCAGTCGTACTGCGTGGCCCAATGGCGCGCGAGCTTCTGGATGGTCGCCAGTTGCGTGCCTTGGGTCGAATCGTCGACGGTCTCGCGATCCGGCCATCGCGTGCTCTCGATCCGCCTGCGCAGATCGGCCAGGTCGGCGTCCGATGCCCGGAACTCGAACGGGCGGATCGCAGCGATGTGGTCGATGCGTGTCATGAGCCCAGGATCACGGCCAGGTTGACCAGTTCGGCGAACGATTGCGCCTGCATCTTGCGCATCACGCGGCCCCGATGGACCTTGACCGTGATCTCGCTGATGCCCAGGCCCGCGGCCACCTGTTTGTTGAGCAGGCCCGAGACGACACCACGCATGACGTCGCGTTCGCGCTGCGTCAGGGAGATGTAGCGCGCTTCCAGTGCTTCTTCCACCTTCGCGCGATCGATCGCCGACCGGCTGAAGGCGATCGCGTCGCGGATGGCATTCAACACGGCGTTCTCGGACACCGGTTTGGAGAAGACTTCGATCGCACCCGCCTTCATCGCGTGCACGGTCGTCGGCACGTCGCCATGTTGCGTCATCAGGAGGACCGGCAAGGATGCGCAGTGGGCGACCATGCGTTCGTGGAGTGCGCGCTGATCCAGGTCGGGGAGTTCCGCGTCGACGATCGCGCAACCGGGAACGCAGGGATGCCGGTGCGCGAGGAAGGCGCGCGCGGCGTCGAAGCACTGCACCTTCCAACCGCATCGCAACAACAAACCCGCGAGCGAACTGCGGAAGCCTGCATCGCCATCGACGATGTAGACGATCGGTTTGGCGGACCACGAAGCTCGGGGCGTCGCCGCCTCCCGCGCACGCCAGGGTTCCCGGCCGATGGAGATCGCCCGATGATGGCGCCGCGTCTCGCGCGCCGGACGCAAGTAACAGGCGAACATCAGGTGACCCTTGCACTCCAGCGCACGCACCGCGAGCCGCAGGCAAGACAGCGCACCATCGGCGCGCAGCGTGCACGCTTCGGCGAACCCGCCGTTGGCCTGCACGTCGCGCAGCCATCCCATGCCATCGCCCTGCACGGACGGGCGCAGCAGATCGATGAAGTTGAGTCCCTTGAGGTCCGCGCTCGCGTAGCCCAGCAAGCGTGCGGCCACCGTGTTGAGCGTCACGACGATCCCCGCTTCGTCGATCGCGAGCATGCCATCCGGCGCAAGCGCCACCAGCGCGGTCGACATCGTCTCTTGCGCGAACGTGCGCCCTTCAGGCGCTTCGGAACGTGGGGCGGCGGACATGCCGAAACGGAACATGCGGGAATCACGCAAGCATGCGCCGGGGACGCACGGAGTGCACGTGCTTTTTCGTGCCAACGCCGCACGCGATGCCGATGATCTCGGCATCGCGTTTGATAAAACCGCAATCGACATGATTGCAACCGTCGCTTCAGTTGCGCAGCGTCCGGAAGCCCGCACGCATTTCTTCAGTCAACAACTGCGGCTGTTCCCAGGCGGCAAAATGCCCGCCCTTCGCCACGCGGTTGTAATGCATCAACTTCGGATACGCCTTCTCGCTCCAGCTCTTGGGCGCCGGATACAGCTCGTCGGGGAAGACGCTGACGGCCGTTGGCACCTTCGCGCCCTTGACGTCGAAATACGGCTCCTTGAATTCCCAGTACAAGCGGCCGCCGGACACGAAGGTGTTCGTCAACCAGGCGATGGTGATGTTGTCGAGGATGTCGTCCTTCGTCAGGCCTTCGCTCTTGCCTTCGAACACGCGCGCGATCAGCCGGTAGCTGCGTTGATCGTGATCGAGGAAGTAAGCGGCCAGACCGATGGGCGAATCCGCCTGGCCATACAGCGTCTGCGGCCGCAGGCCCATCTGATAGCCGTACGCGACGCCCTTGGTGTAGACGAAGCGCAGGCGATCGAATGCTTCCTGTTCTTCCGCCGTCATGCCGGCAGGCGGCGGTGCGCCGGTAGCGAGCGCCTTCGAAACATCGGCCGGCACCACGCTGGGCAGGTTGACATGGATGCCGAGCAACCCCGCAGGCGCCTGCGCGCCCATGTATTCGGTGATGAACGAGCCCCAGTCGCCGCCCTGCGCGACGTACCTGTCATAGCCCAGGCGCGTCATCAGCACGTTCCAGGCTTTTGCGATCTGTTTGGGATCCCAGCCGGTGGTGCTCGGGCGCTCGGAGAAGCCGTAGCCCGGCATCGAGGGAATCACCACGTGGAAGGCATCGGCGGCCGTTCCGCCGTGCGCGGTTGGATCCGTCAACGGTTCGATCAGCTTGAGCTGTTCGATGATCGAGCCCGGCCAACCATGCGTGATGATGACCGGCATTGCGTTTTCGTGCTTCGAGCGCACGTGGATGAAATGGATGTCGAGCCCGTCGATGTTGGTGATGAATTGCGGCAGGCCATCCAGGCGTGCTTCGACTTTCCGCCAGTCGTAGCTATCGCCCCAATATTTGGCGAGCGCCTGCATCGTCGCCAGTTGCACGCCCTGCGAATCGTCGTCGACGGTCTCCTTCTCCGGCCATCGTGTCGCCTTGATACGGCGTTTCATGTCGGCCAGGTCGGTATCCGACGCCTTGAAATGGAAGGGGCGAATGTCGGTGGGGGCACCGGCAGTCGTAGTTTCTGCTTGTCGAGCCATGGCTGTTTCTCCTTTCGGTGCCAAGGGCTGACGGCCGCTGAGCGGCGAAGTCCCTAGCCGACGAATGACAACAGACCGGCATGCATGCGGCGATTACACGTTGGTATCGGCGATACAAAGGTATATCGCGGGCGTCACTGGCTGCGGAACGTCGCGCCCTCTGCAGGCAGCAGTGACACCTGTTCCCTCGCCAACATCGCCGCCAGTCCTGCATGTTGTTCGCGATACAGCCGATGCAATTCCGCATTGCGCGCGACGATACGCGGATCACCGGCAATCCCGAGCCAGCGTTGGCGTGCCTCCCTGCCCGCTTGTTCGGTGTAACGCGACTCCAGCTCGACGCGCACCAACGCTTCGCGATCCGGCCGCAGGAAGGCGACATACCGCGCATTCCAGGGCTTGCGCATCCACGCCTCCCCTTTCAACGCCGTCACCGCGGCGAACAACTGCGCGCGTTGCGCATTCCAGTCGGCCGGTTCGGCCAGGCACGGCGCCAACGCCGCGAGCCTGCGCACCTGCGCGTTGATCTGCACGCCGCTCGTGGCGAGTGCGCGGATATCCGTGGCGTCGTAGCGCGCAGGCAGCACGCCGGCGCGCACAAGAGCCTGGCGCATCTGCGCCGTGCGCCCGAGTTCCACTGCCGCCAGACAGCCCGCGCCCATGGCGGCAGTCCAGTTCCAGCGGCGTTCTTCGGCGGCGCGTGGGATCAATGCGATCGCACCGTCATACGCGGCCAACGCATTGCCACGCGCGTTCTCGAGTACCACGCGGTTGCTTTCGGCGAACAGGTTGCCGGGCGCCAGGCGTTGCGACACGGCGAGCCATGCATCGGCGGCGGCCGGTTCGCCCAGGCCCTCCAGGAAGGGCGTCATCTCCGCAATCGTCTCCTGGTCGTCCGGATCGATGCGATGCGCGACGAGCGCCCAACGCACATACCCGGCGAGGTCGTTGCGGAACGCGGCGACACCCGCCATCGCCGCCGCGGAATTCGGGTTGCGGGGCTGCAACGCCCACGCGCGCTGCGCACTGACCTGTGCTTCGTCGATCCGGCCCAACCACAACAACGCACTGGTCCTGAGGAAATACAGCGAGCCGTTGAGCGGATCCAGCCGCAGCACCGCATCGATGTCCGCCAGTGCCGCCTCGAACTCCATGTCGTACAGGTGATGCCGCGACTGCGTGGCGCGCAGCCACGTGTCGTTGGGCGCGTGCGCGATCGCCTGCGCCAGCAAGCGCCGCGCATCGTCGAACTCGCCCGCGTCTTCGGCCAACTCCGCGCGGAACCCGAGCAACTGCCCGTTGCCCGGATCGATCCGTGCGATGCGATCGAGCCAGGGCCGCGCACGCAGCCCCGCGGTGCGCCGCGAAATCTTGCCGGTTTGCGCCATCAACATCCACACGCGCACCAGGCCGTACATCGCGTCTACGTAATGCGGATCGTGGGATAGCGCCTTCTGCATCGCTTGCTCCGCGACACCGAGCGAAGCGTAACTGTCGATCGCGATCTGCTGCAGCCCATGCGCATACGCATCGTAAGCCGCCACGTCGTGCGTACCGCCCTGCACGATCTGCGCGCGCTCGCCCGGCAGCACTTCACCGACGAGCGCCTTGGCGACTTCCGCGGCGATCTCGTCCTGGATCGCGAACAGATCGGCCATGCGGCGATCGTAACTGCGCGACCACAACTCCGACCCATCGTCGGTGCGCACCAACTGCGCCGTGATGCGGACCATGTCGCCGGACCGTTGCACGCTGCCTTCCACGAGCGTCGCCACGCCGAGCAACTCACCGATGCGGCGCACGTCCTCTTGCTTCCCACGGAAAGTGAAGGACGAAGTGCGCGCAGCGACCTTGAGCTTCGGCACCTGCGCGAGTTGATGCAGCAGCGTCTCGCTCAACCCGTCGGAGAAATATTCATCCTCCGGCCGCGACGAGAGATTGAGGAACGGCAACACCGCCGTCGACGCCGCCCCCAGCCGCGCATCCGACCCGCGCAACCCCACATCGCCACTCAACCCGTGCACGAACCAACCCACGGCCGCCGCAAACAACAGCGCCGCTACGGTGAACACGCGCTTGTTGCCCTTCGGCGCCCGCTCCAACTTCAGGCCTTCCGGCGTGAGCTCGGTGAGCCACGCGATCACCACCGCCACCGGCAGCCCCAGCAACATGAGCAACGTGATCATCCGCGGCGCCCAATCGGGCAAGCCCAACTGCGGCGCCACCGTGGCACCGACCTGGATCACCAGCCATGCGACCACCAGGTAGCCTGCGGCGACCTTGAAGACCTTGCGGCGCTTGAGCTCCGCGAGCAGCGACATCGGCTCTCCGGCATGGGCCGGGAGACACCGGCACACTCCATCCAACGGGGGAGGTCGGTGGGACCGGTCCTGGGGGCGTTAAATTTCGGGATAGCCGGTCATCACTGAAAGCATGAGCATGGTCAGCCAAGCGTAGTGGCGACCATTCCCTTGAAGATCCAGCGTGTGACTTGGGGCAGCGCGTCGGGTCTGGTGGTCAGCGACGAGTTGATCGAAAGTCATTGGATGCATCCAAACACCAACCTTCCATCATTGAAGGGTCAATTCTTGGCACTGCGCTTCAAGATCAAAGAGAGTTCCGAAAGGAAATACTCCAGCATTTCGTCCTGGGACTCGAAACTCGCGGCTTCCAGCATCCTGTCGGTTTCGACACCCTTCATCCCAAGCTCGTCTTCGTAAATCCACAAGGTCAATGACGGCAACACAGCGACAAGGAAGGTCTCCTTGACCCCACCCAGCTGAAAATCAATCGCCGTCCCGGCCTCTTCAAACAGCGCCTCAATTGCCAGCCGGGATTTGATTTGAAACGGCGTCAGCGTCGTACCGGCCATGCGAACCCACGGTGCCCTGCCCCTTGGGCAGCGTACGGCGTAACCGCGACCTACGCCACCAACCCCAACATCCGAGCCCGCTCCAACGCATGGCTACGCGACCCGGCCGACAGCTTCGCGTACACATTCTTCAGATGCCACTTCACCGTCTCGCCGCTGACGTCCAGCACGCGCGCAATCGCCTTGTTCGGTAACCCCCGTCCAAGGAGGTTGAGGACTTCCGATTCCTTGGAGGTGAGCATCGGCGACTGCAGGTCGCCGGCGGCGATGACGGGTGCGCGTTCGGGTACCTGAGCGCGTGCGATCAGTTTCTCGGCCTGGGGATGCGAGTCTGTGGACAGGCGTGCGTGGCCGGTGATCGAGGTCAGTGCCTGCGCTTCGTGCAGCAGGGCGTCGGCGCCGGCGTCGCCGAGTTGGGTGCCGACGATGCCGCGCAGCATCTTGATGCGCAGGTCGTCGTAGCCGCGGTGGAGGCTTGCGGCCAGACCGTCGGCTTCGGCGAGGTGCAGTTTGGCCGCGCCGAGGTCGTCCGCGCCGATGGCCGCATGCGCGCGGGCGATCGCGGCGGCGAGGCGGTATTCGCCGCGGAGCGGTTTGAGGTCGTCGGCGTCGAACGCGGGCGCGAGGCTTTCGAGCGTGGCCAGGTGGCGCGCGACGGTTTCGCGGCGTGCGTGCGCGGCATGCAGGCGGATCTGTTCGGAGAGTGCGACGGCGCGCAGGCGCGGCAGCTTGCGTCGCACGGCCAGTGCGTCGAGTTGTTCCAGCGCCGCCATCGCGCTGCGTTCGTCGCCTTGTTCGAGTGCGGCGAAGGCGAGCGTGCGATAGGCGAACAACAGGTTGTCGGGAAAGCCGTTGCGCTCGATGACATCCAGGCGATTGGCGAGCATGGCCTGCGCCTGCGCCGCGTCGCCGCGCTGGTAGACGGCGGTGGCGACGACCGAAGCGAGCAGGCACGCGATGACGGTGCGGCGGCCTTCGCGTTCGGCGTGCAACAGGGCCGGGAGCAGCGCGGCTTCGGCGCGCACGGGCTGGCCGTCCCACAGGTGCGACATCGCGCCGAGCATCTGTCCCAGCGCCGCGGCCAGGCGCAGCGTGCCGGCGTTGCCGTAGGGTTGTTGCTGCGCGATGCAGGCGCGCGTCTGCGCGGTCTGGCCCTGGTGGAGCGTGTAGACGGCGCGCGTGTTCAAGGCCGCGAGTGCGTACAGCGGGCCGCCGCCCTCCTCGTCTTCGCCGGGCCAGCGCTCCAGGAAACCGGGCAGCAGGCCGAGGCGATCGGCGAACACGGCCGACCCGGCACCGATGCGCAACGCAGTTGCGCGCGCGCGTGGTGTCATGTCGGGTTCGTCGAGGACTTCGCGCGCCATCGCCAGCGCATCCACGTTGCGATCGCCGAAGGCCAGCACCGATGCGCCGACCAGGCGCAGTTCCAGATTATTGGCGATCATCTCCGGCGGCAGGCGATCCAGCCATTCGCGCGCTTCGGCGAGTTTGCCGACGGTGCTCAGGGCCCACAGCGAACGCGCGGCGTAATCTTCGGCCAGGGCGTCTTCGCCGGCGGCGAGTGCATGCGTCGCCGCTTCGTGGAAGCGTTCGCGCTTCGCGTACCAGCGCGAGGCGCGCGCATGCAGGGCGTTGCGTTCGTGCGGGGGCAAGGCTTCGAGCCGGCTCGACAGGAAGTCGCGCGCCAACGGATGCAGGCGCACCCATTGCGTGTGTTCGCCCGAAACCATGAGCGGGGTTTCCCGCACGAGGTGTTCCAGCATCGCCTGGGGTTCGGCGCAACCGGTGACGGCCTCGAACAGATCTGCGTCGAAGTGTTCGAGGATCGAGGCGCGCACCAGGGCTTCGCTGACTTCGGGCGACAGGCCGGCGAGCAAGGCGGTGTCGAAATACGCCTGCAATGGTCCGTGGCGCGCGGACAGCGTGCGCACCGCGCGGCCCGGATCGTCGGCGCGTTCGATTTCGCCGATCGCCAGTTGCAGGCCGATGGGCCAGCCTTCGGTCGCTTCGTGCAGTTGCGCGCATTCGTCGAGCGTGAGGCGTTCGCCCAGGCGCGTCTGCACGATTGCGTTGGATTCCTCGAAGCGCAGACGCAGGTCTTCGGTGCCGAGTTTCGCCAGCTGGCCCTTGGCCGCGAGTTCGGACAGCTGCAATGGGAGCTCGATGCGCGAACCGATGGCGACATGCAGGTTCGACGGCGCATTGAGCAACAGGTATTGCAGCGCGGCACGCACGCTGTCGCCGGGCAGGCGTTCGGCGTCGTCGATCACCAGGCCCACCGACTTGCGGCAGGCCGCGACCGCGGCGAGCAACTTGGTCAGGCCCGACACTGCGTCGTCGTCGCGCGCATCGTCGGTATCGACGTCCAACACGCCGCCCACGCGCAGTGCGTGCCCGAGTGCGATCACGAAACGCGCCGGGTGGTCGTTTTCCCCGGAGGTCATCCAGGCCACGTGCGTGCCTGCGTCCATCCACCAGCGGCGCCATTGCAGGAGCGTCGTCGATTTGCCGTAGCCGGCGGGCGCCGTGATCGTCAGGACGGCGTCGTTGTGGTGTTTCCGCCATGCCGCGTGCAGGCGTTCGCGCTCGAGCGCGGCGCGGGGCATGCGGGGCGGTGTGGCCTTGAGGACGAATTCGGACACGTTCATTACGTCCAGAACGACGCGGACGCTCGTCGGAAGCGGTCAGCGCGGCAACGCGAAGTCAGCCGTGGCGGCCGGACCAGTGCACGTGGGTGATCTTCCAGCCTGCGTCGGTTTTCGCGAGCAGCATGGTTTCGACCACCATTTCGCTCGGTCCGCTGCCCGGCGTCGCGATGGCGCGCAGGCGCTTTTCGCTCACGACCCAGGCCACGTCGTTGCCGGCGCGCGCGTCGCGTCGCACCAGTTCGCGGTGGACGGTGCGCAACGCGGCCGAATCGCCCTTCGCCGCGCCGTCGATGTAGGCGTCGCGTTCGCCCAGGACCTGGCCGTTGGCGACGACGACGGCGTTGGGCGTCATTTGCGCGCGCGCAGTTTCGAGATCGCCGCCGACCATCGCCGACATGAAGGCGTCGACGACTTGCGCCGCATCCCTGGCGGCGGGCGAGGCATCGGGCGCACCGATGGACGTCCCGTTCGCCTGCGCGAAAGCCGGGCCGACCGCGATGGTTGCGAGCGCGAGAGAGGTGGCAAGAACGAGAGAGCGCATGGCGTTGACGGAGTACGGGGGATGCGCAATTAGCGGTAGTCGCGCTGTCGCACGCACCTCCCCAAAACGGGGGGGAGCCAATGGCCTTGCGATGAAAGCAGAGTCGGATGGTTGGCGCGTCAGGCCCAACCTGCTCGGCCTTGCCGATCCGATTACTCCAGGGGACTTCATTTCGTGAAAACCGCTCGTCGACACGCGCGTTCCAGGACTCTCGTCCGCGCGAACCTCACCGCTTCCTTGCTGATGGCCATGGGCCTGGCGCCGTCCATCGCAATGGCGCAGGACTGCGCCACCGCCACGCCGGGCCAGACCCAGTGCGCGGGCGCGACCGCGACCGGCGCGTTCGCCACCGCCGTCGGCAACCTCGCCACCGCCACCGGCACGAACAGTGCCGCGTTCGGCTACAACGCGAAGGCCACCAACACCAACACCGTCGGCGTCGGCAACAACGCCAACGCCAGCGGCCTGAATGCGATCGCCATCGGCAACAACGCGGTCGCCAGCGCCAACAACAGCACCGCGATCGGCAACGGCGCGAAGGGCCTGGGCATCTACGCCAATGCCATGGGTTACCTGGCCAATGCGCAGGGTTCCTACAGCAACGCGATCGGCGCCTACTCCAACGCCACCGGCAGTAACGGCTCGGCGTTCGGCTACTTCGCGCGCGCCACCGGCACGGCGACCACGGCGGTCGGCCGTTCGACCAACGCCTCGGGCGCCAACGCGACCGCCGTCGGCGATCGCGCGGCCGCTGCCGGTGCCTATGGCACCGCGATCGGCGGACGTGCCACCGCGGGCGGCATCTGGAGCACGGCGGTCGGCAAGTCGGCGAACGCCAGCGGCGCCTATGGCACTGCGCTCGGTGCGCAGGCGAAGGCTTCGGGCGCGCTGTCCACGGCCGTCGGCGTCGTCACCGAAGCGCTGGGCAAGTTCTCGGTCGCACTGGGCACCGATACGCACGCCTACCAGGACAACTCGCTCGCCATCGGTTCCTACGCGCGATCGATGAAGCAGTACGGCATCGCGATCGGCACGGGTGCGTACACCACGGGCCTGTTCTCGATGGCGATCGGCAACGAGGCGTTCGCCAACGGCTTCGACGCGACGGCCATCGGCTTCAGCGCCGGCGGTATCGGCGACGAATCCATTGCCGTGGGCTCCTATTCGTGGGCCTCGGGCAAGAACAGCGTTTCGATCGGCCTGGTGTCCACGGCGCGGTCGGACTACGCCTCGAGCCTGGGTGCGTACGCCAACGCCTACAGCTTCGCCAGCACCGCGATCGGCACGTATTCCAACGCCTTCGGTGAATTCAGCAACGCCACGGGTGCGTATGCGTGGACGGCCGGCGATTTCTCCAGCGCCACCGGTGCCTACGCCACGGCGCTGGGCAAGATGAGCACCGCCGAAGGCGCGTATGCGCAGGCGCGCGGCGAAGTCAGCGTGGCGACGGGTGCGTACAGCCTCGCCGTCGGCGACTACAGCACCGCCGTGGGCCCGCTGGCCGTGGCCGGTGGCGTCTCGAGCGCCGCCCTGGGCGATACCTCGTCCGCCGTCGGTGATTACGCCACCGCACTCGGTGCGTACAGCACGGCGCTGGCGAACAACAGCGTCGCGCTGGGTTCCTACTCGGTCGCCGATCGCGACAACACGGTGTCCGTCGGTGCGGTCGGTGCAGAGCGCCAGATCACCAACGTTGCGGCCGGTGCGCAGGATACCGACGCGGTCAATGTCGGCCAGCTCAACAACGCGCTGGTCGCGGTGGGCGCGAGCAGCGCCGCGCAGCTCGACACCGTCGCGGCTGCCTTCGGTGGTGGTGCGTCGATCGACGTCAACGGCCTGCTGGCGATGCCGACCTACAACCTGCAGGGCGCGAGCTACTACAGCGTGGGCGATGCCTTCGGCGCGGTCGACGGCTTCATGAGCAACCTGAGCAGCACGGTCACCCAGCTCACCACGCGCGTGTACACGCTGGAAAGCACGCCGGGTCTCGGCCTGCCGGTCGGCACCGGCACGGGCCTGGGCCTGGGCGCCGGCAGCAGCACGGCCGATACCACGGACGTGGCCTTCGGCCCGAACGCGACCGTCGGCGCCGACAGCGGCACGGCGATCGGCAGCGGCGCGACCGTGATCTCGACCGCGACCAACGCGGTGGCCATCGGTGCGAATTCGGTCGCCGACCAGTCCAACACGGTCTCCGTCGGCTCGGCCGGCGCCGAACGCCGCGTGACCAACGTCGCCACCGGCACGGGCACCACCGATGCCGCCAACGTCGGCCAGGTGCAGGCGGGCGATGCCGCGACGCTGCAGTCGGCCAACGCGTACACCAACACCTCCTCGGCGCAGGCCGTGAGCAGCGCGAATGCGTACACCGACGGCCGCATGCAGGCCTTCAGCGACCAGTTCACGCAGTTGCAGGACGACGTGAACCTGCGCCTGAACCACCAGGACCAGCGCATCGACCAGCAGGGCGCGATGAGCGCGGCGATGTTGAACATGGCGATCAACGCCGCGCACAGCCGCAGCGAGAACGGTCGCATCGGCGTCGGCGCGGGCTGGATGAACGGCGAAAGCGCGCTGTCGGTCGGCTACTCGAAGCAGATCGGCGACCGTGCGTCCGTCAGCCTGGGTGGCGCGTTCACCAGCGACGACAGCTCGGCCGGTATCGGCTTCGGTATCGACCTGTAGGGAGACGGGTCAGCGGCGCTCGCTCGGGGGAGAGAGCGCCGCGCAGGACACCGTGCCGGATCCGTCGTGGCGATTGGACCGGCACGGTGCTCCTGTTTTCATGGGTGTTTTAGTTGGTGTTTCGATCGGCGCGCCCGCATGGGCGCGTCTTTCGTTTTCAGGCTTCGTAAGCGTCGATCAGATCGGCGAGCGATGCCTGCACCGGCGCCAGGCCGGCGGCGTAACGGCGCCAACCACCGACGTTGCGCGTATGGATCGGCTGGCGCAGCTGCAAGGTGCTGGCAGTCGTGGTGACCGAGGTGTTGGCGAGGATGTCGGTGACACCCTCCACTTCCGGCAGGCCGAGGTAGGCCTGTACCCAGCGCGCCTCGGTGTCGGGATCCGCGGCCAGGTCTTCGTAGCGCACGTCGAGGATGCGGCCAGGCGCGATCGCGTGCCAATGGCGCATCAGGCGCGTGTAGTTGCGGTAATGCGTCGCCAGCTCGTCCAGCGCGTAGCTGTACGCGTAGTACTTGTGCGCGAACAGCTCCTTGAGGTTGGAGAAGCAGCTGTCCATCGGATGGCGGCGCAGGTGGACGATCTTCGCGTGCGGCAGCGCCCGCAGGATCGCGCCGCACCACTGGAAGTTCATCGGGTGCTTGTCGACGTAGAACGCCTTGCCGTCGGCGAACCAGGCGGTCTTGGCGAGGTAACGGTTGCCGAGCAGGGTCGGATCCAGGCACGCGAGGTAATCGCCGAACCATGGTTCCAGCGCCAGGTTGAGCCGATGGTTGTTCACCCACTGCATCTGCTGGCGGAAATCGTTGAGCTCGCCGCAGGTCTTGATCTGCGGGTGATTGCCCAGGATGCGTTCGAGCAGCGTCGTGCCGGTGCGCGGCATGCCGACGACGAAGATGGGGGTCGCCTCGCGCGGCACATCGCCGCAGTCTTCGATCCATTCGCGCGTGGTGGCGGCGATCAGCGCGTCGTAAGCGGCGGTTTCCTGCGCGGGGTCGTGTTCGGTCACGCTGCGGCGGGCGTTCGCACCGGCCATGAGCGACTCCCACGCAGCGTCGGTGTCGCCGAGCGCGTCGAGTTCCTTGAACAGGCCGTAGTGCAGGTAGGTGACGTCGTCGTTGTCGAGTTCGGGATGGCGCAGCGCCGCCTGCATGCGGGCCACGCGCTCGCGTGCGTCGTCCTTGCGCCCCAACTGGGCGCGGAACCAATGCGCGTGGCCGAAACACGGGGCTTGCGCGATGCTCTCTTCGCAGGAAGCCACCGCGCCGTCGAGCTGGCCGACGAAGCTGCGGACGATCGCCTGCATGTTCGCGACCATCGGATGGTCGAAGCCGGTTTCGCGCGCGCGGTCCAGGCACGACAGCGCCCGTGGCTGGTCTTCCAGGCTGCTGTACAGGCGCGCCAGATCGACCATGAGGTACGCGTTGTCCGGATGTTCCACATCCACCAGTCCCAGCGTGGCGTGGGCCAACTGCCATTCGCCGACTTCCACCAGCACCTGCGCGATCTCCAGCAGCTCCGCAGGCGCCGCGTGCATCGCGCGCGCGCTGGCCTGGAAGGCGTTGAAGGTCGCTTCGCGCGTCAGCCCGACCGCGTGGCAGATCTGCGCCAGCATCGCGTAGGCGAGCGGCAGGTCCGGCGCGTGCTGGATCAACTGCACGCACAAGGCTTCCGCCTCGGCCAGGCGCTTGTGCTGGAAATGGTCGATGGCCTGCTGCCACAAGGCCTGGAGATCGGGGTGCTGCATGGCGGATTACCGGGGGGCGAGGCTCGCGCCCGCAAACGCCAGTTGACCACCGTGCGCCCTCCCCCCGCCCCCCCTGAAATGGGGAGTTTCAATGCCCGCACGGGACGCCGGAGTCTTCGTTGTCGCGGTCAACCGCGTCGATCCGAATCTATCTTCCAGGGGAAAACATGTCGCCGCTTGCCAAGGCCCTGTCCGTGGCCATTTTCATGTCTGCCGCCGGCCACGCCGCCGCGGCCGACACCGCTTCGCCCGCCACCCGCGCACTGGGCGCGATCCACCAGAATCCGGCGGCCGCGCGCCTGTCGGCGTACGACAACTTCCAGGTGCGTGGCGTCGTGGTCGACCGCGACGGCACCGAACACGTGCGCATGGATCGCACCTACCAGGGCCTGCCCGTGATCGGCGGCGACCTGGTCGTGCATTCGAAGGCCGGCGTGCTCAAGCGCACGAGCATCACGCAAGCCGCGCCACTCAACCTCTCGGTCGCACCGACGATCGGTTCTCAGGCCGCCATCACCGCCGCGGGCACGCAGTTCGGCACGAAGTTCGATGTCCTGCCCACATCGCGCCTGGTCGTCTACGCACGCACCGCCAAGCCGAAGCTGGCCTATGACGTGCTGTACGTCGGCGCGAAGCAGGACGGCACGCCCACGCGCATGCACTACTACGTCGACGCCGCCAACGGCGCGATCCTCGGCAAGGTCGATGCCATCGAAACCGGCACGCTGCCCGGCACCGGCGCGCAGACCGGAACGCAGCCGGCCCCGCCGGTCACCACGCCGGCCATCGGCCCGGGCCTGTCGCTGTTCGCGGGCAACATCACGCTGAACACGCAGTGGAACGCCACGCGCCGCATCTACGAGCTGAAGGACACCACGCGCGGCGGCATCGCCATCACCGACATGGGCAACGGCTACCGCGGTACCGGCACGCTCATGGTCGATGCCGACAACAAGTGGGGCAACGGCCAGCTGAACGATCGCGCGAGCGCGGGCGTCGACGCGGCCTACGGTTTCGCGAAGACCTGGGACTTCTACAAGACCGCCTTCGGCCGCGAAGGCGTGCGCGACGACGGCGTGGGCGCCTTCGGTGCGATCCACTACCGCATCAACTACGTCAACGCATTCTGGAGCAACGACTGCTCCTGCATGTCCTTCGGCGACGGTAACGGCAGCACGGTGCGTCCGCTGGTGTCGATCGACATCATCGGCCACGAAGTCAGCCACGGCGTGACCGCGGCGACGGCCGCGCTGGTCTACAACAGCGAATCGGGCGGCCTCAACGAAGCCACCTCCGACATCCTGGGCACGATGGTGGAGCACTTCGCCAACAATCCGAAGCAGCCGCCGAACTACGTGATCGGCGACCAGATCTTCACCACGCCGGCGCCGGACAAGTTCATCCGCACGATGTTCAAGCCGCACCTGGATGGCATTTCGCCGGATTGCTACCCGAGCGCGACCAATGCCTCGAACGGGATCACGCTGGGCAACTTCAAGGCGATGGACGTCCACTACTCCTCGGGCGTCGCGAACCATTTCTTCTATCTGCTCGCCGAAGGCGCGGTGGTCCCGAACGGTTACGGTGCGGGCACGCCGACCAACCTGGGCGCGAGCGACCTGGTGTGCAACGGCAATGTCGGCCTGGCCGGCATCGGTCGCGACGCCGCCGCGCAGATCTGGTACCGCGCGCTGACCCTCTACATGGTGTCGAACACGGATTACGCCGGCGCGCGCATTGCGACGATGAATGCCGCGGGCGATCTCTACGGCGTGGGTTCGCCGAACCAGCTGGCCGTTGCGGCAGCATGGGATGCGGTGATGATGCCCTGATACGGGCGCGTCGAATGCTGGAACGGAAAACCCCGCCTCGTGCGGGGTTTTTCGTTTTGGCCTGGCGTTCTCCTCAACGCAATCCGAACTGCACCAACTCCGCGCCACCATGCGCGACTGGTGCTTCGACGCGCACCACGCCGAGGTTGCGGCAGTAATACTTGTATTCGACATCGCCGGGCGTCAGCGCCGTCGTCTCGCGCGTCTTGATGCAATCATGGAAACGCCCCAGACCCGTTTCGACGCGAATGCCCACGCTCTGGATCAGCGCAGCATCTTCGGCGACACCCGCTTCGAACTCCTGCAAGTAATACGTTCCGACCACGGGCCGGTTGAACATCAGGATGCCCGCCTTCGCGCCGCGCGAGCCCGCCTGCCACGATCCCTCGTGCGAGGCATCGATGCGTTTGCCGGCGTCGTCGTAGGTGTATTCGACCGTGGCTTCGCCGAAATACCAGACGTTGCCGCCGTTGTCCTGGCCGTACCAGTCCTGCGTGTCTTCCAGCAACAGCACGCGTTTGCCGTTGCACTGCGGATCCGACCACACCTTGTCGGTGACCGTGCGCGCCGCCAGGCCCGCGTAGGCGCCCTTGAAATCGCGCTTGGCCGCGTTGGTGACCACGACGTCGTTGACCTTGCACTCGCCGTCTTCCAACTCGTACGACACCGTGCGCGTGCCCGGCTGCATCGGCGCGTACGGATTGTCGATCACGAGCGGTGCGTGGAAATTGGAGAGGCGGAATTCCGGTTGGATGGGACCGGCTGCGAAAGCAGTGCTCGCGGAAAAGGCCAGGATCGGAAGCAGACAGGCCACTGCGGTGCGGTGCTTCATGGCAAATCCTCCGCGCGGGCCCATCAGGTTGACTGCCGAATGCGTAATGCGCGCTCATGACTTCCTCAGCGGGCCGTTAAGCCCTCGCACTGCCGCGTGGCACGGCTGAGTTGCGCTGCGGCCGTTAACGGCCGCCTGAGCCAGCATTAAGGGGGAATTACTTGCGCGCGCCCACGATGGCCCATGGTCGCGTTGCGTCTCTCGCAGGCAAGCCAACGCGCGCTTCTGTTCGCGGTCTTCTTCGCGTTGGCGTTCGCCTTCCTGGGCAGCCGCGGCCTGTGGGATCCCGATGAGGGGCGTTACACCAATGTCGCCGCGAACATGTTGTCGAGCGGCGATTGGCTGGTGCCGCATCGGCAGCAGGAAGTCGGCCATTGGACCAAGCCGCCGCTGACGTACTGGGTGGTCGCCGCAAGCATGGGCGTGTTCGGGCTCAATCCCTGGGCCGCGCGGCTTCCCGTCGCACTCGCCTATCTCTCGTGCATCTGGATGGTGTCGCGGATTGCGCGACGGCTCGCACCCGGCCAGGAAACGCGCGCCGCGATCACCTTCGCCACGATGTTGTTGCCGGCGATCGCCTCGCAACTGGTGACGACGGATTTCCTCCTCGCCGCATTCGAAACGCTGGCGATGTGGGCCTACGTCGAGTTGCATTGGGGCGATGGCCGCGCGCATTGGCGATGGCTCACGTGGATCGCCTTCGCGCTCGCCTTCCTGACCAAGGGGCCGCCGGGCTTGTTGCCGATGCTGGTGGTGATCGGAGCCGAATGGAAAGCACCGCGCGAACGTCGCGTGTTCCGGCCGCTGGCGTTCTTCGTGTTCGCGCTGTTGGCGACCTCGTGGTTCGTCGCGGTCACCACGCGAAACCCGCACTTGTTGCGTTACTTCCTCGGCATGGAAGTCATCGATCGCCTCACGACGAACGAATTCCGCCGACACGGGGAATGGTATGGCTGGGCGGTGGTCTACATTCCGACGCTGTTGGTCGGCACGTTTCCGTGGACCTTCGCGTTGTTCGGATGGATCAAGGGACGCTTGCCGACGTCCATCGATCGCTTCGTGGCGGCATGGATCCTGGTGCCACTGATCGTGTTCTGCATCGCGCGCTCGCGATTGCCGCTGTATCTGCTTCCGCTGTTCGTGCCCCTGGCGATCGCGACCGTGCTGCCGCGACCGGGGCTCGGTCCGATCCAGTGGAATGCGTTGATGGTCTGGGTCCCCATCCTGATCGCGATTCGCATCGTGGGCGCGGCCATCGACTCGCCGCAGGATGCGCGCGCCTGGGCCGATGCGATCCGCCAGCGCGCGCCGGGCCACGTCGACCAGGTGGTGTTCGTCGATGACCCCGCGCGTTACGGACTGCGCGTGCATCTGGATGCGGAAATCGAAGACGTGTGCCTGGCGCCGATGGCGCCGCCCGGCGACACGGCGATCAACCCGGCCTACGACGAGGACGCGGCGCGCGAGTTGCTCGACGATCCTGATCCGTTGCACACCGTGTGGGTCGTGCAGCAAGTGCAGTGGACGCAGGTGCAGGCCTATCTGCATGCGCGCGACCAGCGCGCCGTCGCACTGGGTGATCCATGGAGCGGGCGCGTGTTCTTCCGCGTCGAATCGCCGTCGACCCCATGACGCCGCACGCGTGACATCCGCGCGGCTCTATCGCCCGCAGCTGATCGCGATGGCGGTGACCGCCGTCGCCCTCGCATGGGTCTTCCACGCCTCCGCACTCGACCTGCGTCTTGCCAACCCCTGGTACGACCCCGTCAGTCATAGCTTTCCATTGCGGTCCTCGTGGATCACGAAGTACGCGATCCATCGGCAGCTCAAGCTCCTGTCGATCCTCCTGGGGCTGATCATGTGGTGGATCGCCCTGCGTGCCTTGCGCGCGCGCACGGGCTTCCTGGCCACGCACAGGCGACGGCTGTGGTGCGTCGCGATTTCCTTCCTCGCCGTGCCGGCGGTGATGGCGATCCTGCAGACCATGAGCTCGATGCACTGTCCGTGGGACGTGATCGAGTACGGCGGCGGCGCGCCTTATCGCGACCTGCTGCAGGCGCCGCTGGCCGGCGTTCGCCCCGGCCATTGTTTTCCCGCGCGGTTCCTGACCACCGGCTCCTGGATGCTGTCCTTCGCGTGGTTGTGGTATCCGGAGAAACCGCGACGCTGCATCGTCATCGGTGTCCTCGCACTGGCGTGCGCGTTTGCGCTCGGATGGATACAGCAGATCCGGGGCGCGCATTTTCTTTCGCACACGCTGTGGTCGCTGTGGATCAGTTGGGGGATCGTGCTGTTGGTCCACGCGCTGTGTGGTGCGTGGCGCGAGTCGACGGACGCTTAGAACTTTTTCTGGTAGGCGACCATGACGCCACCGTGCGGCAGCAATCCCATGATCAACGGGTGCTCCCGCTTGTGCGCCCAGATCCCCCACGCCACGCCGATGCCCGCGCCCACGATCACGTCGCTCTGCCAGTGCCCGTGCACCTTGACGCGCGCGATCATGTCGTAAGCGGGCAACAGGGTCAGTGCCCACACCGCGGGGTGGTCTTCGTGGTACTCGGCGATGAAGGGCGTCACGATCGAACTGATTTCCGCGGCCTCGCCACTCGGAAAGCTGCCGTAGCCGCTGCCGTCGAAGAAGTCGCCGGGATCGCTGTTCTGGCTGGGGCGTTCGCGCGAGAACACGGCCTTCATGACCGTCGTCGTGCCCGCGGTGAGCACCATCGAATCCAGTGCCTGGTCGAAGGTGCGCCCCATGCGCGTGTCGCTGTCGGCGAAGGCAGCCCCACCGATCGTCACGACGGCGGCGGTCAGCGCGAATTTCTTCTGCGTGTCCCGATTCCAGATGCCAGAGTCGTCGTAGGTGACCACGTGATCGATCAGGAACGGGTTGCCGGCGTGCGATCGACACGGAACGAGCAAGGCGCCGACCAGGAACAGCGCGGGGGCGGCGCGACGAGGAAACATGGGCGAGCTCCTGGCGTTGTTACAGCCGTTATTCGCCCTTGCGCGTTAGTCGATGCTGGGCGGGAACTCAGCCGTGCGTTAACGCCGGAACGCGGGCTGACCCGCGATTGCCTGAACACGACGAGCGGGCTGGCCCGCCGGCCAACGCCGGACTACGATCCTTGCCTGCCTGCGCTCCACGGGAGATCGATGATGCAGTTGTCGCGCGCCGAACTCGATGCCGCCCTGTTCCAGCTCCACGCGTCGGTCCCGCTGTGGCGGGACGCGCTCGAAGACGAAGACGCATTGCGCACGACCTACTGGCGCCTGGCCGATCGCCTCGTCGACGCGGCCCCCACGCACGATCGCGATTGGGTGGCGCAGCAAGTGGCGGCCATCGAACGCAGCCGATCCGTCTGACCTAGCGCCGTCATCTTCCTTCGGCCAACATCAACGATATGGCCGAAGCCCGCGAGACCCCTCCCCCGCCCCCGCGCGTCGAATCCGGCGCGTGCATCGCGCATCGCCTGTTCGACGTCGCCGATGCGATCGACCTGGGGTTGGCCGAGGAACTCTGGTTGTCGGCGGCAGGGCGGCCGACGCGCCGTACGCATCTGTCGCGCGCGTCGGCGAATGAACTGGCGTACGAAGTCCCGCCCACGCTGCTCGCCTTGTCCCGGATCGAGGTGCAGGTCGAAGGCGTTGCGCTGCAGGCGGACGTCACCGCGCGCCTGTACGACTTCGGCGTGATCGCCATTGCGCTGCGCTTCGATGCCAGCGGGCGCACGTGGGACGCGTTCGCCGAGTACTGCAACCAGTTGGATCGCGCGACCGGTGCAAGCCAGGACGCCTCGCTCTGGAACGCCACCTTGCGCGGCGTGCTGGACGTCATCGCGCCGGCCTTGAGCAAACCCTCCGCGCAACACCTCGAAGAAGACTATCTGTTTGCCGTCGTGCATCGCTTCAGCGAACCGATGACGGGCGCGCAGGTGCGTTCGCGCGTCGACCTGGCGCAATGGTTGTCGGGCGATCCGGGCGCCCTGTCCCGCCAGGAACAGGACGAACTGACGCGCCAGTCCTACTCCTATCGCGTCGACGATCTCGTCGTGCTGACCTGGGATCGCGCGTTCATCCTCGATCCGCGCGGCGAATCGGATGTCATCGACATCATCGAAGTCGCCAACGCGCAGTTGCTGGAGATGCGCTACTACGACGAATTGCTGGACGACGAGTTGTCGACGATGTACCACCTGCTCGAGAACGCGCGCGGCGGGTTGTCGCTCGTTGCATCACGGCGCGCCGCGCGGCTTGCGCGGCGGTTGTATGGCCTGGTGGCGGAGGTGACTCGGCTCACCGAGCGCGTGGACAACTCGTTGCAGGTCACCGAAGACGTGTATCTGGCGCGTGTCTATGGTGCGGCGCTCGATTTGTTTCGCGTGCCGAAACTCGGTGCGGCGGTCGATCGCAAGCTCGCGATCATTCGCGATACCTACGGCGCGTTGTACGAGGAAGCGTCCAGTCGCCGCGCCGAGCTTCTGGAGCTGGCGATCGTGCTGCTGATCGTGTTCGAGATCGTTCTGGCGCTGGCGAAGTGGTGAATCACAGGATCCGGCGATACACGATGAATCCGGATCGCTCCGCGACGGTGTCATAGAGCTTGCGTGCGACTGTGTTGGTCTCGTGGGTCTGCCAATACACGCGCGGCAGGCCCGCGTGGCGGGCGAAGTCGTACACCGCTTCGATCAAGGCCTTCGCCACGCCGCGGCCGCGCACCGCAGGGGACACGAACAGATCCTGCAGATAGCAATTGGATTCGATCTGGATCGTGCTGTGGTGGAGGATGATGTGGGTCAGGCCGACGAGCACGCCTTCCTGCTCCGCTACGAAGGCGCGCATGGGCACGGCCGGATCGAGTAGCCGCGCCCAGGTCGTGGCGGTGATCTCCGGCGCGAGCGCAGTCGCGCCATCGCGGCCGTAGAAGGCGTTGTAGCCAAGCCAGAGCGGCAACCACTGCGCATGGTCGCTGGGGGTGATCCTGCGGATTTCGATTGTGGCCATAGCGCTTTTCGGTCCCTGGACGCAAGCCGCATCCGCCCTGGCGAATATCCCACTCGTGGGAATGATTGTCTTCGATTCGCGCAATTGTTCGTCGCCACGCGGCCCATAGAAAGGTCCCGCTGCACGTTGCCCTGGCGTTGGCCGGGGCCCTCCAACAAGGAACGAACACATCATGCGCAACACCAAGCTGGTCTCTTCCCTTCTCCTCGCCGCCACGCTCGGCGCCGCCGCCTTCGGCGCGCAGGCGCAGGACAAGGGCTTCTACGCCGGTGCCGGCGTCGGCCAATCCTTCGTCGACGAAGGTGCCTACGACGACGAGGACACCGCCTTCTCCGCGTTCGGTGGTTATCAGTTCAATCGCTATTTCGCGCTGGAAGGCGGTTACGCCGATTTCGGGCAGATCGAATCCGACCGTCCCGGCCAGCCTTCTCTGGAAGGCGACACCGCGTATCTCACCGCGGTGGGCATCATTCCGATCACCGACAAGTTCTCCGCCTACGGCAAGGCGGGCGTGCATCGCTGGAACCTGGACAACGCGTTGCCCACCCTGACGGGCAGCAACGACGACAGTGGCAGCGACCCGACCTATGGTGTCGGCGTGCAGTACCGGATCAACGATCGCGTCGCGTTGCGCGGCGAATACAGCCGATTCGAGATCGGCGATCTGGACACCGACCTGGCGCAATTCCAGATCCGCTTCGATTTCTGATCGCACCAATCTCCGCTGATCTTTGACGCATACTTCCTCCCCTGCGGGAGGAAGCGATGCGTCGTTTGCTCAGCTGGTTTTGCGTAGCAGCGCTGATCCTGCTCGTCATCGCGGGCGGTGGGCTGCTGCGTGCAAGCCGCATCGCGCCGGCGGCCACGGGCAGACCCAGTCACGCCCTGCCCTTGCAGCCGGCGCAAACGGAAATCGACCGCGAACTCTCGCCCCTGCTCGCTGCCCATCCCGGCGAGACAGGGGCGATTTTCCTGTCCGATGGCGTCGATGCGTTCGCGGCGCGCGCGCTTTCCGCGCGCAAGGCCGGCCGCAGCCTCGACCTGCAGTACTTCATCTGGCACAACGACCTCGCCGGCCGCCTGCTGGCGAACGAAATCCACGACGCCGCGCAACGCGGCGTGCGCGTGCGGATCCTGCTCGACGACATGAACGCCGTCGGGCTGGATCCCTACCTGCTCGCGATGGATGCGCACCCCAACATCGAACTGCGCGTCTACAACCCGTTCCGCAATCGCGAAACCGCCGGGCGCGTCTTCGACCTGCTGCTGCGGCCCTTCAGCGTGAACCACCGCATGCACAACAAGGCGTGGATCGCCGACGGCCGCGTTGCGATCATCGGCGGTCGCAACATCAGCGAGCAGTATTTCAGCGCAGATGCGCAGGTGAACTTCCGCGACCTGGATCTGCTCTTGCTCGGACCGGCCGTGCAGCAGGCGAGTGCGATTTTCGATGCGTATTGGAACAGCGCCGCCGCGGTGCCGATCACGACCCTGGGGACGGGGGATCCGAACGCGCTGCGCACGCTGATGGCGGGCGTCCATCGCGACGCGCGTAGCCGAGCCGCACGGCGCTATCTCGATCGCGTGGCCGATTCGCAACTGCGGCGCGACTACTATCGGAGAACATTGCAGCCGCGCTGGACGGCGGGCATCCAGGTCGTCGCCGATCCACCGATCAAGTGGAAAGACGACAACCGTGCGCAATGGCTGGTCGGGCGGCTCACGCCGATGATCTCCTCGGCACGCCATCAGGTGTTGGTGATCTCGCCCTACTTCGTGCCCGGCGAGGACGGCACGGCAAGGCTCACCGCCTCGGTCGAACGCGGCGCGTACGTCGGCGTCGTCACCAACTCCCTGGCAGCCACCGATGTCTATGCCGTGCACAGCGGTTACGCGCAATACCGCGAGCGCCTGCTGCGAGAAGGCGTGGATCTCTACGAACTGCGTGCGACTCCGCGCGCGCAAGCGACACCGATCTTCGTCGGCAACGGCGCCAGCCTGCACACCAAGGCCTTCGTGGTCGACGGTGCGCGCGGCTTCGTCGGATCGTTCAATGTCGACCCGCGCTCGAAGACGCTCAACACCGAGATGGGTGTGGTGTTCGAAGACCCGGTCATGGCCGCGCAATTGCGCGGCGAGTTCCTGCGCCTGATCGCTCCGCCGATGAGTTACCGGGTGTATCGCAACAAGGACGGGGAGCTGCGCTGGCTCGACCGCACGCCCTCCACCGCCGTCGTCATCGAACACGAACCGGACACGAGCGCCTGGCGCCGCAGCCTCGCGCGGATGTCGGGCTGGCTGCCGATCGAGTCGCAGCTGTAACGTGGCGCGCGGCCGCGCAACGCGATTACCCTTCGCTGCATGACCTGGCGTGCAACGCGGTGGCACCTCCTCGGCGATCGCCGGGGCTGGCTCATGGCTGCCGCGATCGCGATCGTCGGCTGCACGGCGCCGGGACGCGCGTCCGGCGCAGAGGATCCGATGCAGGTGGCGCGCGATGCCGCCGCGCGCGCCGAACGTGCAACGGGCAAACGACAGGCGACCCGCGAATGGTTGCGCTGCGCCGGCAACGCATGGCGCGCGATGCCGGCTGCCCGCGACGATGCTGCCAAACTGTCGACGCGATGCACCGACGCATTCCTCGCACGGGCCTTCGCACAACGTGCGCATGGCTGGAAAGCCGGCGCGACACGCGTGGATGGCCAGGATCTCCGCGTCGAGTTCCGCGGCCTCTCGCCCGACCTGCAAAGTCCGCTGACACTCGCTCGCGCCTTGGACATCGACCTGGGCCCCTATGGCGAGCGCCATCTGACGCCCGGCTATGGCGTCGCACTCGCGGTGATGTCCGCGCGCTGCAAGGACACGCCGCGCTGCGCGCTCAATCCGCCGGAGGGGGTGTTCCGGCCCGCGACGGCGTGGATCGAACAGGACGCCGATGCCGACGTCCCCACGCTCGTGTTGACCGATCCGTTCCGCCACCCCGTCTTGACGACTACGTCGGGCGATCGACCCTTGTCCGTCGATGCGTCCGCGCCCTATGCCCTGGGCGCCGGCACATCGAAGTTGAACCGGCTGGGTGTCTGGGGATTGCTGGGCGGCCACGAGATCGGTCGACGCGTGGGCGTGTACCTCCTCGACGAATACGACCCGAACAAATCGCCCATCGTGATGATCCACGGGCTCGGCAGCAGTCCGTTGATCTGGGGCCGGTTGTCGAACGCGATCTGGGCCGATCCCGCTCTCCGCGCCCGCTATCAGATCTGGCACGTGGTGTATCAGACCGACCCGCCGCTGCTCGCCGCGCGCCTGCGGGTGCAACGTTATCTCGACGCTGCATGGCGCGTGCTGGATCCGGAGTGCGACGACCCGGCGCGCGCGCACATCGTGCTCGTCGGCCACAGCATGGGCGGCCTGGTCGCGCGCATGCTCTCGGTCGACAGCGGACAGGCGCTGTGGAATGCCGCGTTCGTCGAGCCGCTGTCGCAACTGCGCGGCGATCCGAAACTACTGGCGACATTGGACGCCGTCTTCCACTTCCACGCGTACCCGGGCGTGTCGCGCGACATCTTCCTGGCCACGCCGCACCATGGCGCGCCGCGCGCCGAGACCATGTTCAGTCGCTTCGTGCGTGCGCTCGTGGGCAACAACACGCCGGAAATCCGCGGGCTGCGCAAGATCGCGCAGGACAATCCCGACGCCATGCAACCGGCCTTGCGCGAGGTGTACCAGCGCGGCGCGCTCAACAGCATCTCCACGCTGCAGCGCAAGCAACCGGTGCGCGCGGCGGGCGAAGCGCTGCTTCCGCGCCCCGGCATCGCGTACCACACGATCGCGGGTGTGTTGCCCGGTTCGCAACCGCCGGGCGATGGCGCGGTGCCCCTGGAAAGCGCGCGCATCGCGGGCGCGGAGTCGACGCTCGTGATCCCGTCGCACCACCAGATCTACGACAACCCCGAGGCCATCGCGGAAGTCCTGCGCATCCTGCACGAGGACCTGGGATCAATGCATCGTGCCGCGCTCGATGAACCGCTGATGCCAGGACAGTGCCTCGCCAAGTAAATGCGGCGTGTGCTTGCCGTAGGCCTCGCGTGAAGCACGATCGAAGTAATCCTGAAGCGCGTCCCGATAATCCGGGTGTGCGCAGTGCGCGATGACGACCCGCGCACGTTGCTTCGGCGACAGTCCACGCAAGTCCGCCAGCCCCTGTTCGGTCACCACGACCATGACGTCGTGTTCGGTGTGGTCGACGTGGCTGACCATCGGCACGATCGTGGAAATCGCACCATTCTTCGCCGTGCTGGGCGCCATGAACACCGACAGGTATGCATTGCGCGCGAAGTCGCCGCTGCCGCCGATGCCGTTCATGATGCGGCTGCCCGCGACATGCGTGGAATTGACGTTGCCGTAGATGTCGGCCTCGATCATGCCGTTCATCGCGATGCACCCCAGGCGCCGGATCAGCTCGGGGTGGTTGGAGATTTCCTGCGGCCTGAGCACGATGCGTTCGCGGTAACGCGCGACGTTGGAAACGAATGTCTCGATGGCCGTTGGACTCAGCGAAAACGCCGTCGCCGAAGCGACGCGCAGGACATCGCGTTCGATCAGGTCGAGCATCGCGTCCTGGATGACCTCCGTGTACGCGGTGAGATCGTGGAAGCCCGAGTCGGCCAGCCCGGGCAGGACGGCGTTGGCGATATTGCCGACGCCCGACTGCAGGGGAAGTAACGAAGGCGTCAACCGGCCGCGTTGAATTTCATGGCGGAAGAATTCGAGCAAGTGTTCCGCGATCCGGCGCGATGCGGCATCCGGCGGATCGAAGGGTGTGTTGCGATCCGGCGCGTCCGTCTCGACGACGGCGACGATCTTGTCCGGATCGCACTGCAGCCATGGTTCGCCGATGCGGCTGTCCGCGCGCACGAGCGGGATCGGCTTGCGGTTCGGCGGCAGTGCCGTGCCGTAATAGATGTCGTGCATGCCGCGCAACGCAGCCGGCTGCCAGTGGTTGACCTCCAGGATCACGCGCTGCGCCTGTTCGAGCCAGGTCTTGTTGTTGCCGACCGACGAGGAGGGCACGAGATGGCCGTCTTCGTCGATCGCGGTGACTTCCACGATGGCCACGTCGATCGGACCGAAATAGCCGAACCACGTGTATTGGGCGACGTGGCTCAGGTGGAGGTCGATGTAGTCCAGTTCGCCGGCGTTGATGCGTGCGCGCAACACAGGGTCGGATTGGTAAGGAAGGCGCAACTCGATGCCTTCGGCTTGCGCAAGCGCGCCATCGAGTTCCGGTGCGGTCGACGCGCCGGTCATCACCTTGATGCGGAACACCTCGCCGCGTTCGTGGGCCGCATGCACGCGGGCGGCCAGCGCGGTCGGCACCGCCTTCGGATAGCCCGCGCCGGTGAATCCGCTCATCGCCACGGTCATGCCGTTGCCGATCAACGCTGCCGCCGCGTCGGCATCCATGCGCTTTGCGCGCAGTCGCGGGTCGCGGATGCGATCGCTCATCGGAATCTCCTCATGGCGCTCGGGTCGCGCCCCGCCAGTTCTTCGCGGCACGCCATGCTGAATTCGGCCATCGGATTCATCGCCACGTTGTCCATGATCTCGTGGACGTCGCCGAAGGTCTTGTTGGGCGCGCGATAGGTTTCGATGATCTGGCGAACCACCAGGTCGCCCTGCTCGACGACCCGCGCCGACGACACTACGCGCATGCGACTGAGCAGTGCGTACAGGGTGACCATGTTGGAGATCTGCGGCGTGTCGTGCTCGTAGGCATCTGCATACCAGCGCGAGGCCTCTTCGATGAACTTGCGGTAGAGCTTCTCCTGCCTGTTACGGCGGAGCGCCAACTGCCGCTGGGTGAATTGCAAGCGCTGGCTGAGCCACGACGAGGCCATAATGGTCACGCCGCCGATGGTCGATCCGGCCAGTGCCGCCGTTGCTGACATCATTGCAGGATCCATGCTCGGCCTCCCGGGTTGTCGGGCGAGCTGCCGCGATCAGGCCGCCCGCACCATCTGCCCCACCTTCGCCAGCAGATGCTCTACCTCATAGGGCTTGGTCATCAAGTCCATGCCGTGCCCGAGGAAGGACCCCACTTCCACGCTGTGCCGCGAGTAGCCGGTGAGGAAGAGCACCGGCAAGGTCGCGTCGCAGCGACGCGCGGCATCGGCCAATTCGCGGCCGTCCATGCCCGGCAGGCCGACGTCGGTGAGCAGCAGGTCGAAGCGTTCGCTTTCCAACAGCGCGAGCGCCTTCTCCACGGTGTCCACGGCCGTGCATCGATAGCCGAAAGCGAGGAGCACCAGGGTCGTGACTTCGCGCACCGAGTCGGAGTCCTCGACGAACAGGATGTGCTTTCCGTCCCCGACCTTCGGCAACAGGGCGACCGGCGCGATTTCCATCGGCAGCGCGAGCCCGTCGCCGCTCGGCAGGCGCAGGGTCACGGTCGTGCCCTGGCCCGGGACGCTCGCGATGCGTGCATCGCCGCCGGATTGTCGTGCGAACCCGTAAGTCATCGCCAAACCCAGGCCGGTGCCCTGCCCGATCGGCTTGGTGGTGAAGAAAGGTTCGAAGACGCGGTCGAGGATGTCCGCGGGAATCCCGACGCCATCGTCGACCACCGTCAGCTCGACGTACTGGCCGGGTGCGACGTCTTCGCCTGCGCCCGACTCCACGCGGCGCGTGCAGATGCGCACGTTGCCGCCGTCGGGCATCGCGTCGCGCGCGTTCACCACGAGGTTGAGGACCGCGTTCTCGAGTTGGTTGGCGTCCACGCGCGCGATGCGCGCCGCCGGATCGAGATCCAGGGTGAGCGACACGCGTTCGCCGATCGTCCGGCGCAGCAGGTCTCCGAGGGAACCGATGCGGGCGTTGATGTCCACCGCGCGCGCGTCGAGCGGTTGTTGCCGCGCGAAGGCGAGCAGTCGGTGCGTGGCCGCCGCGGCGCGCCTGGCCGAGTCGCTGGCTGCCTCGGCGAATCCGCGCAGCCTGTCGGTCTTCCCGGCGTCCAGGTCGCGCTGCATCAGGCTCAACGAGGTCAGGATGCCGGTCAGCAGATTGTTGAAGTCGTGTGCGATGCCGCCGGTGAGCTGGCCCAGCGCGTCCATCTTCTGCACCTGCATCAGCTGCGCTTCGGTGCGCTGGTGCGCCGAGATTTCCCGTGCGAGTTGCGTGTGCGCCTTCTCCAGCCGTTCGCGCTGGGCGGCTTCGTGGATGAGGCGCAGTTCTTCTTCGGCCACGCGCACGCGCAGCAGCGTGCGCACGGTGGCGATCAGCACACCGGGGTCGACCGGGTGGATCAGGTAGGAATCGGCGCCCGCTTCGAGCCCGACGATCACATCGCGCGTGTGGATCGCGGCGGCAGAGACCTGGATGATCGGCAACAAGGCGGTCCGTGGATCGGCGCGCAGGTCGCGCACGATGTCGAAGCCCGAATCGTCGGGCAGGTTCACGTCCAGCACGATGACGTCGATCGCGTCCGCGGCGATCAGTGCGCGGCCCTCCTGCCCCGTACCGGCCTCGAGCACGTGGTAGCCCTGGCGTTCGATGACGCGCCGCATCGCGTAACGCGTGGCGGCGTTGTCGTCGACGATCAGGATCACTGGCTTAGTCATGGACGGGTGCCTCCGCTTCGACGAGGGTCGGCAAGGCGATCGGCAGGCGCACATGGAATTGCGAGCCCTTGCCCATCTCGGAGGTCACGCCGACCGTGCCGCCCAACAGCGCCGCGAAACGCTTGCAAAGCGCCAGGCCCAGCCCCGTGCCGCGTACGCGACGCTGCAGCGGCGAATCGACCTGGGCGAAATCCTCGAACAGCATGTCCAGCATGCCGGCGGGAATGCCGATGCCCGTATCGGCGACGGTGAATCGCACCCAGTTTTCGCCGTCGCGCTCGGCGCTGACGCGCACGGTGCCCGACGGCGTGAACTTCAGGGCATTGGCGATGTAGTTGCGCAGGATCTGCGCGACCTTTTTGTCGTCCGTGTACAGCTTGGGAATGCCTTCGGGTTCCTCGAACACCAGGTCGACGTCCTGCCCTTCCACGATCGGGCGGAACATGCCGCGCAACGCGGAGAACAGGTCGACCATCTCGAACCAGCCGGGCGAGATCGTGATGCGGCCCGCTTCGATCTTCGCCAGGTCGAGCAGGTCGTCGACCATCTCGCTCAGTTCGGCCGCGGCGGTGCTGATGAACTGCACCTGCTTGTGTTGTTCCTCGTTCAACACGCCGTCCAGTTCGTCGTCGAGCAGGCGCGTCATGCTGCGGATGGAGCCCAGCGGCGTGCGGAATTCGTGGCTCATGTACGACAGGAAGCGCGACTTCAGCTCCGAGGCCTGCCGGAGCTGTTCGGCCTGGGTGTCGAGTTCGCCGTAGAGCGCGAGCACGCCCTGGTTGGTCTCGTCGAGTTCCTCGCGCAGCGCGGCGTTTTCCGCGCGCAGCCGTTCGAGGTCCGGGTGTTCCGGTGTCGTCATGGACGGCCTCCGAGTGGCACGACGACGACGGTGGCGTCGTCGCGGCCGCGGTCATGGTCGCGCAACAAAACCGCGGCGATCACCGCGGGATGGCGGTTCATCAGGCCGGGGGTGTCGCGCAGGGCCCAACGCGTCGCCAGGCCGTCGCTGTACATCACCAACAGCTTGCCGGTGGACTCCGGGAAGTCGAACGCCCTCGCATTGCGATAGGCGACGCCGGTGATGCCCGGATGCGAGGCGAGCCCGCGCGAACCTTCCAGCGTGTGCAAGGCCGCGGAGATGTTGCCGATCCCGGCGAAGCGCAACATGCCGCTGTCGTGTTCGTAACGCGCTATCGCCGCGGCGCCGCCGCGCGTGCCGTTCATCGCCACGTGCAAGGCATCCATGCCTGCGCCGACATCCTGGGAGGGATCTTCTTCGAACGCGACCGCGCCCGCGACCGCGGCCTTGTGCGCGAGCGCGCCGTGGCCGAGGCCGTCGATCATCAGCACGCTGGTGCTTCCGGTGTCGAACGCCACGCGCCATGCGTCGCCGCACACCGGCTCACCTTCGTAGGCATGCACCGCCGCGCCATAGCGCAGGTCGGCGTTGGCCCGTTGCTTTGCGTGCAGGCGCGACAGCACGACCGATCCGTTCGCATCGGAGTGCACGTCGAACACCTGCGATTGCCGCGCCACCGCACCCAGGCCGATGCCCTGCGTGCCGCGCGTGGACATGCCGTCCTCCATGCAGCGCGGAAGGTCGAAGCCGGGGCCTCGGTCCACCGCCACCAGTTCGAGCCCGCGCGCGCCATCGCGCGCGGCGATCTGCTGCACGTACAACGCGCCGCGCCCGGCATGCTTGAAGACATTCGACGCGAGCTCGGTCGCCACGAGCGCGGCGCGCGCGGCGTCGGTTTCGTCGAAGCCGAGCTCGCGCGCGGATTGCTGCGCATGGCGCCTCACCTGCCCGACGCAGGAGGCATCCTCGATGGGGATCCGATGCGGCACGTGACCAGCCAGGACGACTTCCATCGCGCTGTCAGGTCCACTTCGTGATCGTCACGCGCGTCCCGTTGCCGGCGGCGGTCTGGATCTCGAATTCGTCGACAAGGCGCTTGGAACCGGTGAGCCCCAGGCCCAGCCCGTTGCCCGAGGTCCAACCATCGGTCATGGCGAGCTTGAGGTCGGGAATGCCCGGACCTTCGTCATGGAACATCAGGCGCAGGCCCTTGTGCGTGCCGTTGAACACGATCGACCAGTCCATCGCGCCACCGCCACCGTAGATGACGGTGTTGCGCGCCAATTCGCTCGCGGCGGTGATCAGCTTGGTCTGGTCGACCAGGCGCAGGCCGATGTGGATCGCCAGTTTGCGCACCATCTGGCGCGCGACGACGACATCCTGTTCGACAAGGATCGGTTGCGATCCGCTGGCGCTGGCGTTCACTGCGTGACCGCGCGTTGGCGCAACAGCGCCATGCCGCGTTCGACGTTCAACGCGGTCGCAACGCCCGGCAAGGTGAGTCCGAGTTCCACCAGGGTGATGGCCACGGCCGGCTGCATGCCGACCAGCACCGTCTGCGCATCCATGATGCGCGACAGGCCGGAGATCGTGCCGATCATGCGGCCGATGAAGGAGTCGACGATCTCCAGCGCGGAGATGTCGATGAGCACGCCGCGCGCGCCCGTCGTGCGGATCCGCTCGGCGAGGTCGTCCTGCAGGGTCAGCGCGAGTTGATCGTGCATGTCGACCTGGATGGTGACCAGCAGGTACTGGCCCATGCGCAGGATGGGGATACGGTCCATGCGTCAGTTCGCCTTCGTCACCTTGAGGTTCAGGCGTTGCATCGCCAGGGCGAGTGCATCGGCGAGATTGGCCTTGGTGACGATGCCCTGCAGGTCCAGCCCGAGATGGACGATGGTCTGCGCGATCTGCGGACGCACGCCCGAGATGATCGCGTCGGCGCCCATCAGGCGGATCGCGGTGACGGTCTTGAGCAGGTGCTGGGCGACCAGCGTGTCGACGGTCGGCACGCCGGTGATGTCGATGATCGCGATCTCCGACCCGGTGTCGACGATGCGTTGCAGCAGCGACTCCATCACCACCTGCGTGCGCTGCGAATCGAGCGTGCCGATCATCGGCAGCGCCAGCACGCCGTCCCACAGCTTCACGACGGGCGTGGAGAGCTCCAGCAGTTCTTCCTGCTGGCGCGCGATGATGTCTTCGCGCGATTTCTGGAACGCGGTGATCGTCAGCATGCCCAGGCGGTCGATGAGCTCGCTCACCTGCCAGGTCTGGTCGGCCATCATCTGCGGAGAGTCGAGGTACTCGGTGCGCATCTGCTCGAACATCGCCTGCTTCAGCGAGAAGATGAAGTTGGCGGTCTGCGCGGCCTCGAAGCCTTGCAACGCGCGCGCGCGGGAAAGATTTTCGAGGAAGCCGCGGGTGTCGCTCCACTCGCTGCCGCGCAGGTCGGCGGCGTCGCCCTTCGCCGAGGCGTCCACGAGGTGGTTCAGGAATTCCCGGGCCTGGCGGGCGACTTCGTCGCTGCTGATGCGCGTATCGCGCTGGGCGCCGCTCTCGGTCAGGCTCTGGGTCCAACGAGACAGGATGCCCGCTTCGTTCTTTCGGATCGATTCGATCGTGCGTTGCTGCAGGACGGCCATCTTGTTGTTCCCCCTAAGTAGTCCGGCACTATGGGGGGCTCGCCTGCGTAATGGAAGTTATTATTTTTAAAGGGTTTTTCACCCCTTCTTCACGGGCTCTCAGGCACGCGCGAACGTCGACGATTCCATCGCCTGGCGCAAGACAGCCTTCCGAACGACGTGGATTCGCAACGGACCTGCGCACGCCTAGATTGGCGTCATCGCCGGCAACGGCATTGCTCCCGGAATCGAGTTTGTCATGAAACCTTCCAACAAAACGCTGAAGCTGCAGGTCGTCGTCGACCTCGTCTGCCCGTGGTGCTTCATCGGCAATCGTAGTCTCGAGCAAGCGCTGCCGCGCCTGGCAGCGCAGGGTGTCGATGTCGACGTCGAGTGGTTGCCGTACCTGCTCAATCCCGACTTGCCCGAGGAAGGCATGGAACGCAAGGCCTTCCGCACCCGCCGCTTCGGCTGGGAGGCGTCGCTCGCCATGGACGCGCGCGCGGTGGAGGCCGGTCGCGCCGTCGGCGCGAACATCGATTACGCGACGCAGTCGCGCACCTCGAACTCCATCGCGGCACACGCCCTGGTGGCCATCGCGCGCGAAGAAGGCGGCGCAGCGCTGCAGGCGCGCGTCGTCGACGCCGTGTTCGGCGCGTACTTCGAGCAGGGTCGCGACATCGGCGACATCGCGGAACTGGAACGCATCGCCGTGCAGAGCGGCATGATGGAAGGCGCCGTCGGACGTGCCTTGTCGCGACGCGATGCAGTCCGTGCAGACGTCGACGCAATCCTCGCCAAGGGTTTGAGCGGCGTGCCGACTTACCTCGTCGACGGACGTCCGTTGTTCAGCGGGTCGCAGAGCGTCCAGGGCTACGTCGATCGGCTGGCCCGCGCGGCCGAGGCACAGGCTTTCGCAGGACAAGTAGGAGCGATGGGATGAAAGGCTATTGGGTGATGACGTTCCGCTCGATCGACGACCAATCGGGCGTGGACCGCTATGCGGAGGCTGCGCAGCCGGTGATTCGCGCATTCGGCGGCAGGGTGCTCGCCGCAGGCGTGCCCGAGCACGTGCACGAAGCCGGCCTGCGGGAACGCGTGGCGATCGTCGAATTCTCGAGCGTCGACATTGCCGAAGCCGCGTACAACAGTCCGGAGTACCTGGCGACGGTGCGGCATCTGGAAGGAGCAGCGGTCCGCGACGCTCGCATCATCGGCGGCCTCGATTGATGGGTTGCAGACCACACGATTCCTGCACCGGGCGGTAACCCGTGGATGTCGATGATCGCTCCGTCGTTTTTACGGGAGACGCTCGGTGAAAGTCCTCATGGTCCTGACATCGCACGACCAGCTTGGCAATACCGGCGACAAGACCGGATTCTGGCTGGAGGAATTCGCATCGCCTTATTACGTCTTCAAGGACGCGGGCGTGGACGTTACCGTCGCTTCGCCGAAAGGTGGGCAACCCCCGATCGATCCGAAGAGCGACGATCCGGCCAACCAGACCGACTCGCAGAATCGTTTCAAGGCCGATGCGCAGGCGCAGACCGTGCTTGCCAACACGCAGCGCCTGGATGGCGTTTCGGCGGCCGACTACGACGCCGTGTTCTACCCCGGCGGCCACGGCCCGATGTGGGACCTCGCCGAGGACGCCACGTCCATCAGGCTCATCGAGAATTTCTACACCACCGGCAAGCCGGTCGCGGCGGTTTGCCATGCGCCTGCGGTGTTGCGGCACGTGCAGATCGACGGGCAGTCCATCGTGAAGGGCAAACGCGTCACGGGCTTCACCAATAGCGAAGAAGAAGCCGTGCATCTCACGAAAGTGGTGCCTTTCCTGCTCGAAGACGAGCTCAAACGGCTCGGCGGCAAGTACGAGAAGGTCGCGGACTGGGGCAGCCTGGCCATCGTGGATGGCCGGCTCATCACCGGCCAAAACCCGGCCTCGTCAGAGGCGACCGCGAAGGCGCTGTTGAACGTGTTGCATTGAATCGCGGCTCCAGGCCTGGACGGCGTAGCGCAGGCAACAAAAAACCCCGCGTTCCGGCGGGGTTTTCCTGGAATCTGGTGCCGGGAGAGGACTCTATCCTGTGTGCCACTCGTTTGATTTGAATACATTTTATGCGCGAGCGTGCAATTCCTACCCGCAATCTACCCCTCGGCTTCTAGAGTTAGATACAGATGGGGGGACCGCGTGCCGAAGGGATTGGAAAACTGCGCTCCTAGTATGCCTAGTGCGAGTGACCGCTATAGGGCAGAAGCGGACATTCGCACCTCTAACGGCCCGAGTCTTTCAGTCGCCTCACTTTCTAGCTGTTCGCAAGCAGGCTTACCCAAATAGTTGCGTGCAAGGAAAAGCGGCGCCGTAGGCGCCGCTTCGACACAACCACGTCTCTGCTGGGCCCGCGTTACTGGTACATGTTGGTGCCGATGGTCAGCGTGTAATTCGAACGCCGCAGGATGTCGCGTTCAATTTTGGTCGACTAGCCGGTCAGCGTGAACGGCGCGCGGGTCTTGGCGCCCAGACGCGTGTAGTTCTGGTACAGATTTCCGCTGTGAGTCACGTATCGCGTGCCAACCGCATGTGTCTCGCGGCCCGCGAAACTACTGCGATGACGTCTATTCGGTCCAAAGTTCCCGGAGCAACGCGCGAATGTTGAGCCAGACGGGGCCACCGCCACGCCGCACGGTCAGCTGTGCCCATGCTCTTTCGGCAGGCACCTCCACCACCGGCCAAGTCTCACCCGCCCATAGCTGTCTGATCGTGTGCGCGAACAAGCCAACTTCGACCGCCTCTTTGAGAAGGCGTTCGATGACAAAGCTTTCGGGGTCGTTGCCTAGTTCCATGGCCGGATCGTATGCGGCGGAACGTCAAGGCAGCCTTCTCATCGCGCGGCTAAGCCGCGCCGCCTTCCAGCATGTTTCATGAATCTCAAAGCCGAAGCCCCGCCACGGCGGGGCCTCGTGGATCAGCGCGAACGGGAACTGGGGAGATCCGCGCGGGGCTGGCGTCCCCGGTAACACCAGGCTGTCGCCAATTGCACGAGCGGCCCGATGCCAGTGGTGATCCTCCTAACATTTTGCCTAAGCCGCTCACGAGTTCGCAATACCTGTGCGCTTTCGGCCAGAACGGACGTTGGGGGCGCTTCAATCATTGCCAGTTGCCCATAAGAGCCGATCAGGTGTGCGGGAATCGCCTAAGGACGGGCGCCCCAATTAGGCTTTGCGCCAACGCACATCTCGGGCATTGGAATCTCTCATAAAATGAGCCCATCGCCGTGCTACATGCCTATCAATGAGAAGCCGCACCGTCAGATGGTTGGGGGACACTGGCATTCTCGAGGTGCGGTATGCCGGAGAGATCAGCTACGAATATCGTCTCGGCACCCTGCTGGAAATTGACCACGCGACACCGCCTGGTGGACTGCGCCGATTGTTGATTAACTACACGTCGGCACGGCCCGCAGAGACGCAACGTGAACCCGGTGCAGTCGCTGCATTCGGGGCGCGGATCGCGACGCTTCGATTCGCAGCAGGGGCGCGCGTTGCACTTGTGAACGACCCGAGCGACGTAGGTGCGCGAACGAAGAACGAGTCCATGTCTGCGGGGTTTTCCTTTCGCCAATTCGACGATCGCGTAGCGGCGGTCGCATGGCTTATGGAATCCGATATGCACGACACACCCTCCAGTGATCCGTGATCGCAGTTCAGCGATTGACCGCTTTCGGCCAAAAGCGGACGTTCGTTGCCGCGTTCGCTACGCGCTTCCGGTTGTGCCTGAGATTGTCGCGGCTGTCACTGCTAATAATGCCTTCGCCAAAGAACTGCTGGCGCGAAAGGCGGGCTACGCCATGCGCCTCAAGTTGCCGTTCAATTTCCGCACAAATCGATGCTCCAAGACCGGAGCAGGAAATGCCCCCGAGATACACGGCATCATTCTCATACGCAGGGCTGGGATGGTCGCCGGGGACGCAAGGAACGAGTAGGTAAACACCGTCCCCGCTCCGATAAACGTGCATCTTGTCCGCCGTCCGGAGTTCAGCGTCGGGGAGGCGCTCATCGCAGCCAGGTTGCCTCATGGCCCCGGCCCCGAAGGCTACGGATGGCCCCGTCTCTACCGTTTGTCGGTAATGCGTGGTGCCTCGCCCTAATGTCATCTTGTACGGCAAGGCGCCCGACGGACCATTCTTCGTATTGGTCCACGGCGGCGGCATCGCACAGTGCATGCTCCGCAACTGAACCAGGTTGATGTACTCCGGACACGCTGACGAAGCGATGGTTCTTCTTGGGGCGCAGATCGGAGTCGCGACTGCCATGACCATGCGGTGCTCCAACGTCAGTCTTGTCCCACATCGTTTTTAGGCGCGATTCGACTTGCCTCCACGGGACCTCGGCAAAATCAGCCGCGAACCATGCTCGTTCTGCATAGTGTTTTACCGCCAACCACGGTTCGGTAGGAAATGCGCGCCTCAAACTCATGACGTACTTGTCGAGGCCCAAGTCGAGCGCGGCGGACGATTTGAGAATTGTCATGGCTATCCCCTCATCTCTTCCAATCGTCACGAGGGCCGCCAGGGTTCCACGGCAAGCCATCGGTAGTGCGGCGGCGTAGCAGCGGAAAACGCGAAAGTTGAGGCCAGGCGCTGCGAGTAACGATCCGGTTCGGCTTCGGAGACGGCTCGATGAGCATATGGAGCTCATTGCTCACTATGCGCACGATGTTGCTCTTGAATTTCATTGTGCTTGCCAAGACCGCACTGCGACCTCAGTTGGCGAAGCGGTCAGGCGAGCTACTGAGAACCGGCGCAAGCTGCGCGGCTTGCCCACTATGGGCCGTAGCTGAGCGTTTGGCGTGATGAAGAGAGCCGGTTCGGCATGCCGCTGTACACGTTCGGGCGAGTTTCCATCACCCGCCACCCGAGCAGGTGGCCACTCCACACTTTATCCAGTGGGCAAACCGAACGCACCGCCGGGCGCTATGGCGTGATTGGCAGGGTCGACATCCTGCTCGGCGCTCCGGGCCTCACCGAGGAGGAAGCGCGCGTCATGCAAGCGAAGTTCGCGGGCGTGAGCTACTAGCCTGCCGTGTGTCCGCTTTGGGTCGGAAGCGGTCATTCGCTGACACCTGAGTAAAGCCGCGCCAGTAAAGCCGCGCCGCGAAGCGGCGTCGGCTTGGACGAATTGCACAATCACGCTAATACAGCATGCCACCGAATTTTAGTAGTACGGACTTACCGCGGAATAGACCGAAGTAGTTGGCGCCACTTTTGCATTCAACAAAGCGCAGGTCGTCGCCAGGCTGCATCATGGACATAGCCTCGGCCCATTCTGGAGAATCCGCGAGATTGGGGTTGCCGATCAGATCTGCGTAGTCCAGCGTCTGATAGCGCCTCATTGGTTCGGTGACAGAGCAGTTGGCTAGTCCCAGTTCGCGTCGCGTCGACTCCATCTCGGGGCCAAGTTGATGGGCACAACCCGCAATGAGCGTGAGCTGAGTATCGCTATCACGAGCACCGAGGTTGGGATTTTCGAGTTTCGAGAGCGCATGCCTGTGCCGCCTAACACCAGAATTTAGCCTACCCACGAAGTTGGTTCGGCTGGAATAAGCTGTTAGGCGCCATCCTGCCTTGATCTGACATCAGATTACGGAGCCTGGGGCCGGCTAACAAGCCAACGTATAACCGGACCCAGGGGATCATGGCGAACGGCACATGCAATGACCGCTATGGGTCGAAACCGGTCACCCCGTGACGATGCCTGCAATCGGCCAAGAGCTGACAGTTGGTGAAGCGGATACCGCATCGCCCAGATCACAGTGCACGTGTGTGACCTTATGGAACTGGTCATCACGTTGGCCTTGTGGAATCAACAAGAAGCCGCATGCGCACATGAACGACGTTCCGCAAGACATCTACTGCGTTGATGTTAGCAACGACCAGGAATTGAGATGGTGGTGCGACGAACTGGTTTGCACCGAATCTCAGTTGCGCAAAGCTGTTCGCAACGTCGGCCCATCTGCATTTGCCGTCCGGGAGCATTTGCAAGGATTGAATCAACCTCGCCAGAGATCTCCTCATCGAACGTGAAAAACTGGAGTCTCTGGTGCAATCTGACAGTGGTGTCTGAGGTGATGCTCCGATCTCGCGCCGCCGTACCGGATTCTTGTTCCGCCAATTTGATCACCGAGAAACGGTCGCTTCGGGAAAAGACACGGCGCCCCCTGTTCTCGACTTGTACCAGCGGCACAAAAAGCCCCCGTTAAACCGGGGGCAATTTGCGTTACGCCGGCCATACTATCTCGCCGACAACGTGAAGCTCCCGCCAAAAGGCTGTGCCTCGCTTAATTCCATGTCAGGCCGCCTGACTCTTGGCGGCAGGTGCCTTGCAGCATGGCGTCTGCGTTAGCCCAACCTCCCAGGAAGGCGCGCGGCGTCTTCGCACATCTGCCGCGCGCACGCATATCGCGGGTGTGCGTACGCCTGAATGCCGCAGCAGCGGGTCTGTGGAGGGTGCCACAAAGCCCCGTAGTGACCCCTATCGCCATCGCCAGCGATTGGTTAAAGCCGAACCTCCGCCAATGGCGGGGTTTCGTAGGATCAGCGCGAACGGACCTAGGGAGATCCGCGCGGGGCTGGCGTCCCCAAAACACACAGGCTGTCGCCAATCACACGATTCGGCCCGATGCCAGATAGTGATCCTCCAAACATTTGCCTAAGCCGCTCACGAGTTCGCAATAGCTCTGCGCTTTCGGCCAGAACGGACGTTAGGCGGCGTTTCAATCATGCCATTTGCCCAGTTCCCCATAACACCCGATCAGGTGGTGCGGGAATCGCCTAGGACGGGAGGCCCAATTGGGATTTGCGCCGACAGCTGACCCTCATGGACCGCCAGTCCAGCTCTGTGAAGGGACATTAATGCGGCATGTCCTCAGTGTCGGGCTGTCATTGGGTGATTGAAATGGAAACAGTCCAACTTCAAGTGAGTGCCTCGAACGGCGTGCGTCGAAACCCTGTGCGTCCGTCGTTGCTCAATTTACATGCGGTTCGAGGGAATGTTCCCGAGCCAAGACGAGGCGGTTTGGTCGAAGCGTTTTTGCCTCATCCACGCGGGGAAAGTACGCGTGAACGCAGCGAGACGACACCATTTTCAAATGCAGCTCAGTCAAGCCCTCATTACTGCGCCGTGCGTTGCGGGTGTATTGATTGCGACCCGCTCTTCGCAGGTAGCTGGACGTGAACTTGCTTGTCGCATTTCGGTGTCAGGATGAATCCTACTTGTTGGCACCGCATGCGGCGTCCGCTCCCTGGTACGAAAATCAATCCGTAGAGCTGCTTGGTGATGTCAGAGCCGATTCCTTCGATCAAGCGGTTCGTTTGACTATCGAAAAGGAAATTGGCAGATGGGAGTTTGCTTTGATTTCCAAAGAGAAATTCCATCATTCCTGGTCACAAGCTCAGGATCGAACGCTCACCGAGTCAGTCCCGCCAAGCCGCAAGCGGCGCGGTAGCCGCTCCGTGACGACTCCATGAGAGCGTTTGTGTCCAGCGCGCCAAGGAACGTAAACCGTGCCGGCGAGGCTAGCTCGTGCGTCGCAAACAAAGAACTATTAACGAACTCTTAGGGACGTCATTGCGTCCCGTGTGCACGGGTGGGTCTATTTCTGACCTTTCAGTTTCCGGCCGGACAAGAAATCGGACCCTCTAAGGCGGGAACCTTGGGAGAAGCCGCAATCCTCGAAGGTGCGCCCGCTCACCTTCCGCACTCGCTTCCGCGCGCCTAGTCGACGGGCACATTGCTAATCCACCTCCGAATGGGGCGGATTCCCCGGTTAAACCCCAGACGACGGACGCGACCGACAACGTACTCGACAGACCGCTCATTCTAGTCGCGGACGAAAATATAGATGTCGTGATCGCAGGACATCCGCCCAACGTCGGTCGACGGCGTTGTGTGGGAATTCGCCACACAACCACAGTCAGAAACCATCCGTAACACGTACAGAGTCAGCATCTTCCATCACTGCTGCCGTCAGCTCGTCCGGGAAGACCGATTGCATCACAGACCCTTTTCGATCGCACAGAGCCGACAGGGTGCTTGAAAGGCGATAGCGATTCGTCCGAAAAAACTCTGTGTCTGGGTCCAGCAGTTTTACGGAGAGAATAGCCAGCCGGTTTCTGTTGTCCGCTTTCGGCCAGGAGCGGTCACTCGCGCACGCCTCAGTTAACCGAATCGCGAACCGGCTTCGGCTCAAATGCATTGTTAGGCCGCTTGCGACGTGGCCAATAGTCCAGGGCGACGGCCGTAAAGCAGGCTATGAGCAGGGCACTGAACTCCCAGCCGCCCTCACCTGGGCCAAGGATGAAGAATCCGAGCTGCCAGTGAATCAGTGCGATGCCTGTTGCAAAAATCAGGACGAGCACTGCGCACATTGCGCGGACGAAAACACCCAATGCAATCAGAAGAACGCCCCCAGTCTCAGCAAGGTTGACGAGTTGTGCCTGAGCATGTGGGAACGGGAAACCAAAATGAGCGAGCGCGTCGCCGAGCGGCCCAACTTCGCCGTAGACGTAGCGGTGAATGCCGTGCGTGAAGATGATTGCGCAGACGACAAGCTTGACGAGATCAACGGCGAGGTGGCCGTCACGAATAATCCGGATCTTCGGCTTCATGGGTTCCCCTTCACGTAGCGACCCACGCACCTAATGGACGCACGAGGGTCAGGTTGATCTCGCGCCACACGCCTCCAGGTGGGATGCAAGCGCTCAATTCGAAAGATCTTATTGGCGCCAGGCCCGGCCAACAAGTCGGCAGGACGACCTCGCCGGAAGTGCGCGCGGCAAGTGACCGCAATGGGTCGGAAGCGGTCGCTCAGGCGTGATGTCCGCTATCGGCCATAAGCGGACATTCCCAATACTCAAGCACCGATTCCGTTGATTGAGTGCCTGGCTCGAAGGATTGCCTTGAGAGTGGCGAGTACCGAGGCCTAGCTGCTGTAGTCAGGAGCCCAATCCAAGCCGTCTGATGCTGGCTGGACAGCTTTGCGATGGCCTCTCCCAATCACCCTACCGATTCGAACCCGTAATCAATCTGATCGCATCAGAGATCTCGCGCTCTGAGTCGCGCTGAAGTTCCAGCTTTGACGGATCTGGATCGAAATTCATCATATTCGCGACCAAGACTCCGCCAGCATTAAGTTCTATCGGCTGGCCCATTGTCGCTTCGAAAAACTGCCTGACGGTTTCACGGCTTTCGGAATCGACTTGCATCACGACGTGATACGTGGGCGCGTCCGACAATCTTCCTGCTTGGTCCCTGGTCCTAACACCTTCGGCAATACCTGACTCAACGATAGTCACGTTGACGACGACGGACTGGCGACAACTTAAACGCGCTGCACTGCCTCGATCTAGAGGTTGAGCCGGAGGGGTCGGTGCACACAATTGAACGATGCCCGAACCATGTCGAACAGAGGTGGATTCCCTCGCGCAGGCGCATGCGCAAATCAGAAAGCAAGCCATCAATTTGGTCTTCATCAACGCACCATCCTGTTCATCCAGAGCGGCGGCGGACTGCGCCACCACTCTTAAGAATAGACGGAAATGAAACAGGCGAAACCAAGTCGCGTATTCGTCCGATGTCGTATGTCCGCAATGGTCGAAAGCGGTCACTACTTGACTAGCCGTCACCCGCGCGGACCGAAGGCGTCGCCGATGTCCGCTTTCGGCCAAAAGCGGACATTGAGCGCCAGCAGGGTCAGCGAGGTGTGTAGTACTGGAGATTCAGGCGGAGTCGACCCGCTGCGTCCTTCGACATCACGTCGCCTGCCCACAACGACGCCGGCAACCCGCGATATCCACGTGCCGGCGTGATGTCGACCATGACCCTATCTTTGCCGCCGCCCAGACAATTGGTGCAGCGTTTGATGCCGATTACACGAAATGCGGTCCCTTCGGGCAGGTCTTCGCACCAAAGCACCTCGGGGCCGCCGAAGCCGGGTGGCGCAAGGATTTCGACTTCGTCGGCGGGTGGCTTGTAGTTCTGGTCCATGGTGATGCCACAGGCAGGCATCGGAATCGCGAGCGCGTACTCCTTGCCCACGATGCCGCCGTATTCGGGCGCATGGGTGACATCGATGTACTTCGAGCGCGTGTAGGTCAGGGCGATGAAGGTCGCCAGGATCGCTAGGCCAACCGCCAAGCTAATCGCCGCACCAAAAACTGCGACGCGGGTGTTGCGTTTGGTGCGCCTGTCATTGCTCACGCAATCAGTTCCCCGTTCGATCCGCGCAGACTACCGGACCACATAGTTCGGCGCGACCGCATGTCCGCTTTGGGTCGAAAGCGATCATGGTCGAATGTCTGATTTAGGCCAGAAGCGGACATTCACTCGCCGCATCGACGGTGGCGCGCCAAGTTTTAGTAGAGTATCGGGGCAAACTTAAGAGTCACCACGTCATTTCGAATCAAGGGATAAAAATCTGTGCCCGTCGTTTCCTTGACTCCGGAGCAATTTACATACCGCAATTGATCTCCTTCCCGAAATTCGGCGCTCATGGTTATCCACCCGCCATGCGTTTCTGGAGAGAGGTTGCCCATCAGCCTGGAGCCTTCGATAACTTGGTTCGAGGTTAAAGGGACCGTTATCGCACAGCCATGCATCCGCATTCGGTCAGCAATCGACGAAGGCTCATAATTCCAGGTGAATCCGTAGACCGACGCGCAACTCGTTAAAGCCAAGATCGCGAAAAAAGGGAGCACGCGTAAATGGAACGCCCGCCCCCACCCTGGCTTCTTTCAAAAGTCATTAGCCGAGCATCATTGAACGAAACCTTGGTGCTCCCGAGCGCATCAGTAGCCTACAGACCGAATGTCCGCTTTCGGCCAGAAGCGGACATTCGGCAGCGCCTGAGCAGCCCTCAAGGTTTTGGCGCGTTCTTCGTTCGCTCCAGGAAATACGTAGCCGTTTCCTGATCTGGCGAGACTCCGTAGTCGCCGAAAGCGTAGGCCAGAGACAGACGCACACAAGCGAGGCTGTGGCCAGCCCCGCAGGCGAGCTTTAGCCAGTCAATGCCTGCGGGGAAGTTGCCTTGTTCGAGGTGGACATCAGCAAGGCCCGACAAAGCGTAGCTAGACCCCTGTCCGAATGAAACGACATAGAACTCTTCGGCGCGCGCCAAGTCGCCCCATACATGGAAGTGGGTAGCAAGCTGAAGGCTTGCGTCGGCATCGCCCGAAATGCTTCTGGCGATGAGCGTTTCGACTTCGTCCACTGATAGCGTCATGGTGAATCCGGGGGCGTGGAATTGCTGCGCATGTCAGCTATCGGCCAGGAGCGGACACTTCAATCCTCGAAGTACGGTTCCCCGTCAAGGAACCAGAGGTCGTACTTCGCGCTTAGCTTACGCATTACTGCGTCCACGTCCGTGGCGAGCTGCAATGCCTGGAGCGAATCCGCTCCGTAAGCGACATCCCCGATTTTTTCCGGAAGCCCCATCAGTTCCCAGCGGCATCCGGCGACTTGCTCGTCAACTTCAAACGCCACGCTGCCTTTCACAACGGGGAACGGCGCGTAGATGCATACCGTGAGGTCATGCCGCCGCCCAGGCTCACCCTTCGTGCTGTATTTCAACGAGCGCGTCGCGATGATTTCCACGCTTCCTCCGTCCTATTACGCGAGGCGAGCATAGCGGATGAGCACAGGCAGGCCGAATGTCCGCTTTGGGTCGAAAGCGGTCATCCCGGAGCCCGAGACGGCCTTCGCCCTGGCGAATGTCCGCTTGCGACCAGAAGCGGGCATTCGCGAAGGCTCTCCGGGCCGGTCCGTCAACGCTGCCCGGCAACCACTGAACGCCATGTCCACGCCCCTTTGGGCACGCTGGCGTCATGACGACGACACGCCTGCTGTGGACTGGGGGCTGGGACTCTACCTTCCGGTTGTTGTGCCTGCTGCTCGTGCATCGCAGGTCGGTTACGCCGTATTACCTCCTGCGCGGAAAGCGGCCCTCCACGCCGATCGAGGTCGACACCATGGCGCGCATCCGCGATGCGCTCGCCGACCACCATCCGCACACACGCGAATTGCTGCAACCGACGTTCTTCTGTGACGTGGCCGACCTCTCGCCCGACGCGACCATCACCGACGCCTACGAACGCATGCTGMGCAATACCTTCCTCGGCCGCCAATACGAATGGCTGGCCCGGTTCTGCACGCAGCAGGGCATCGCCGAGATCGAACTGTGCATCCACCGCGATGACAAGGCGCATGCCGTGCTCGAACCTTTCGTCGTCGAACGTGAGGAAGCCGGTGGCCGCACGTGGCGGCTCGACGCAGCTCGTGTCTCGCAAGCGGAGAACGCTGCGGACCTGCAGGTGTTCTTCCGCCATTTCGCGTTCCCGCTTTTCGAAACGACAAAACTGCAGATGGCGAGCCAAGCGCAAGCGCAAGGTTGGGAGTCACTCATGGCGATGACCTGGTTCTGCCATAACCCCCTGCGCAATGGCCAACCCTGCGGGTGCTGCCACCCGTGTCTCTACACTATCGAGGAGGGACTCGGTCATCGGTTGCCGCGCTGGAGCCGGACCCGGTCAGCGATTTATCGCAACTGGCTCTTGCCGATTAAGTCGCCGGTGGTGTCGATGCTCGAGATCGTGCCGCCAGTGCGGCGTGCGCTGGAGCGACGGCGGGCGCGCTGAAGACCCCCGGTCCGGCATTGTTGCCGCAGGGATGTCCGCTTTCGGCCAGAAGCGGACGTCCCCGATGTACCAGAACCAGCTTATGTGACCGTGGCGAAATGCTTGGCATGGAACCGCCTCCGCACGGGTTCGCAAACCAACGAAGCAGCGAGCCCACACAACGCGAACATTCTCTCGTTCCCTTCGCCCCAGACGTAGGCAGTGACCGCGGAGAGCACTGCGCCCAGAACGCAAATTGCTATGAACTGGCCTGTCTCTTGGGTGCGCGAGGGATGCAGCGCCCCCGCAATAGCTCCCGTCGCTGCCGCTGGGATCAGAAATAGCCTGCTACAGGAAACAGAGCGAGAAGCGCGGCCGAGTTCCACCCAGGCTTAGTTGCAAACGCTTCAAGCCCGATCACGAGCCCACCGACTGCGGGCCCAACCAGAGCGAATACCAAAAGACCAATTAGAGTCCGCTCAAGCATCTCGACCTCCGTATGTCTGAACCGAGTAGTGCGACCCATCCGCTCGCCAATAGGAGTCAACCGCGCTGAGCTTACGCACGCGGAATCCGGGCAGCACGACTTACGCATTGCGTCAGTCTGAAGCGAGGGGCGAATGTCCGCTATGGGTCAGTTGCACCACTGTCGCTCGCAGGGCACACCGTCGTCGTTACCGTCCATCTTCGTGTTTGGACAGTGCTGGACGAAGTACGTCGCTTCATCGCAAGAAGTCATCTGTGAGCACATTGTGCGCCCGTCGCACTTGAACGAGGAGATGGCGACTTCGCCCTCGCCAATTCGTGGGGCTGATGTAGATGCAACGCCTGCAGGAACCTGTTGCTCGACGAAGCTGCTCGCGGTCGCGGACTTGTACTTGCCATATCCGAACCAGGCGATACCAACGACGATGACAAGGATCAGGATTTTCTTCACTAGTTCCGACTCCCCTCGGTACGGCGGAAGCAAGCAGACGCCTGCGTCCGCGACGAACTCAAGTCTGCACGACACGAAGACCTAATGACTGACTGTCACCCCCGGAAAAACCGCCCTCCTGGAAGTTCGCTATCGGCCAGAAGCGGACACTCGCAACGCAAGCATCAAGCCGACCCGCGAAGAGGCTTCGGCTTGAATGCATTGTTGGACCGCTTTCGCTCGATGCTGAAAATGGCAATCCCCATGGAAAGGCCAGCGATGGGATACACGAGATCGAACAACGAAGCGGGACSATGCAGCGGTAAGTGCCACGCACGTACGTAGGGCATCAGGGTGGCCAATCCCAAGTAGACAGRCACTACCTGCCAGGCTCGGTACCAACTGCGTTTGCGCAGTAAAAAGATTGCGCCGAGGCCGACCACAAGGACCAGCATGCCGCCTTCGGCGATCGATGAAACAGTGACCAGCTCAAAGGCCGGTCCGTCACAAGCGGAGACTGAGGACCACCGACATGCGGCCGCGAAACCGATGAGGGAAATGGCCGTAAATCCCGCTACACCAACGACTGTAGCCAGCAAAATGCGAATAAGCATGGAAAACGCCCCTTACCATCAATCTGTTAAGCGTCCGCTATCGGCCAGAAGCGGACATTCGCTCGGCGTTGTGGCGCCGAAGCTTTCAGCGCCGATCAGTACGGAAGAGCCAACGGAACGCACCATACTTGGGTGCCGACAGGCTGGTTCCGCACAAGACACAGCGGGCCCAATCGCCAGCGGCGCCCCCTCCCTCCACGGCCTTCAGGACAGGTCTGCGGAGGTGGCCTCACCCACGTGGTCCGCCCCGCGCGCGATCACATCCACCAGTTCGGCAGTCCAGTCTTCCGCGAACACCTGCATGTGTTGCGAAAGCCAGTCGCTCGATCGTGCATCGGCAGGCAGGGCATACGCCTGCGCGACCCGATCCGCGCGAAGCCTGCGCCATTCCTGCAGCAGCGCGTCTGGTTGTGAGTGGCTGTGCACCAGGCTTTGCAAAATCAGGTGCTGCACCGCCACTTGTGCCTGGAGAATCGCAAGTTCGTCGCGCCAGTTGTCCATGTCCCGCTCCGGGCGATGGTTAATTCGGCTCGTTCCGGGCCGTCGCAAGCGATGCCTGCTGGATCTCGTCGACGACCAGGTCCCACGAGGGCTCGTCGGCGCCGCGCAGGTCTTCCCAGGCTTCGGCGAGCACGGGTTCCAGTTCTTCCCACGTCGCGTGCTCGCACTCCTCCTTGGCCGTACGGATGATTGCCGTCAGCAAGTGGGGATCCGCCGCGTTCGGCAGTGTGTTGAAGTACGACATGGCGCCACCGTTTCAAATGCAGAATGGGGTCGTTGCATTCCCTCAGTGCAGGAACCAGGTTTCGCGAACAAAGTCGCGTACGTGTTCCCAGGGCAAACGTTCCCGGAGGGGTGAACGCTCGGTCCACGCCTGGCGGGCTCGCGGCTCCACTTCGTTCCAGCGCAGGCCCCAGCAGAGCTTCTGCAGGAACTTGGCAAGGATGCGACCTCGGCGGCATCGGAGAGGAGCTCCCTGGTATCCATGGCATCCACCCGGCATAGCGGCCGGCCCACCCTCGTGAGCCGGCCGGAGAAACGCTCACTGCCTGGAGGTTTGGTCCTCCAGCACGCGGCCACCGAGGTGGTTCACTTGGATGCGGCGGGGGGTCGTTTCGGGTCGCTTTGGGATGGACACTTCCAGCACCCCGTTGCGGCCTTGCGCCGAAATGCCCTGGGCATCGGCGCTACCTGGCAAGGCGAATCGCCGATGGAAGACCCCGTAGCTGCGCTCGATGCGCGAGAAGCGATTGGTGCGAGATGCAGTCTCGCTTTTGCGCTCGCCCTTGATGGTGAGGATGCCGTCGTCCATCGAGACCTCGATGTCGGCAGGCTCCATGCCCGGCAAGTCGGCGAGTAGGACGAACCGCTCGGGCTCCTCGAGGACATCCACGCGCGGTGTCCATTGACTGGTGACGATGGAGCTGTCGTCGGAAGCGTCCTGTTCGAACCTGCCGCCTTCGAACATGCGGTCGACGACGCGGCGAAGTTCATTGTGCAAGTTGAGGCCCGTGGGCCAATCAGTCTGACGAACCATGTTCATGGCAAGTCTCCGAATTTTCCTGTGTTGATCCTGGTGGCGACGGGGGTTCCGTCGCGCGGGAAAATACCAATTCCGCTGCGAGTTTCAAGCCATCGGCGATGAGCGTTCTCAGGAAAAATTCAGGCAGATTTTTGCAGCGCACAATGCGGCGATGAGCCTCGGGAATCTGCTGAACACGTCAGCAGCCAGGGCTTGCCGAGCGTAAATTCCGTCCGGCAAAATTTCGCCTAGCGATCTACTGGCTGCGGCTCGTACAGGGGCTCCACACGACTGACGTAGCTGGAGACGCCAGCGCCGCGCGAACTAAGTATCGCGTTCGCGCCGATCCTCGAGACCCCGCCCTGCGCGGGGTTTCGTTTTTTCGTTTTTCATTCACCTCATGGGGGGGGTGAATTGTTCCGGCAAACCCCGACGCGCTCAAGGATGTGCGCCAGGCGAGAATTGTCGACAGACACGCCGAATGTCCACGGTCATGCCGAATGTCCGCTTTGGGTCGAAAGCGGTCACTGGGAGTGACTGCTGCTCACCGGGTGACGAGTCGGCGCGAGAATGTCCGCTTTCGACCCAAAGCGGACATTTTGGTTGGCGCAGCGACGGTGTGCTCGCCCTGTTATGGTGCGCCCAAGCTCGGCTAAATCAGCTCTGGTGATTCATGGATGACGTCAGGAAATCAACCCGCGAGCTTATCGAGTCCGCATTTGATGGTGTGCCGCGGCCAAAGACTTCACTCCGCCAGTTCGTACTCACGGATCAAAAGGGAATGTCCGGCACCGTCACCGAAGAAGAGTGGCGCTTGGCCAGCATTTCCAGAACGGATGCAAAGTGGCAGGACATTGCTGCCCTGGAGATTGAGCACTGTGATTGCCTGCTAGCGCACATGCAGGCCCAGGAGTTCCGCTACTACCTCCCCGCCTACATGATCTACTCGCTGGATCGTGCTCAGGACTTGAAGGACATGATCCCGGGGTCTGTTGTCTTCGGGCTGACGCCGAGCAAGCTTGACCCGGTGTACTCGGCCAGCCAGTACAGCCTCCTCAACGCGTTCCAACGGGAGGCAACCGCCGCATTCCTCGCCTATATGGCTGTCCATGCAGAAGAGTATTCAAAAAGAGATGCGAAGCACGCACTCTTGTTCTGGGATCTCAGCACCTAACTAGCGGCGAATGTCCGCTTCTGGCCGATAGCGGACATTCGAGCAATTACCGTTTTCGACCCAAAGCGGCAGTCGGCAGCCCCTTCGGCCCCATCAGGACCGCTCCGGCGCTCGAAGGCCATGAAGTTCAGAAACTGCGCGAACGGCACCGGCACCCATAGTTCAGCCTATGCTCGCTGGCGCAACTCGACTGATCGAACGAAGGCGGGACGCTGGGGCGGATGTACAGGTCCCTCGATGATGAGGTCTAGTGCCAACTCGCGCGCCCGCGCATGAGGCACAAATGCGAAATGCTTACGTTGCACCAGGTCAATCAACTCTATGCTGGCAGCCGGCGGCAGGCTGGTCGATTGAAGCTGCCCTATCGGGTTTGGATCCGCACCGAACCTACGCGCGGCGGTGGAGACCTCGCCCAAGCTTGACTCGGTCAGCACGAATCCACCTTGGCATTTGCAAACGAAAAAAAGCATTGCCTTTCTCCAAGAAAAGGGCCCCGCAGAATGCGGCGGAGCCCTTCAGTAATTTTGTTACTCGCCACGACCACCAGCGCGGCCGCCGCGACCATCGTCGGAACCGGAGCTACGTCCCGATGACGAGCCGCCGCGGTCGCTACTGGTGAACTGACCATCCTCGTCGCGTTCTTGGCCTTGCGTCTGTTGGCTGCGGTTACCACCGCTCCGGGAGTCGCCTGCCTGCATGTCGCGATCGCTATCCGAGCCGTCGGAGCCACGCGATTGACCGCCCTTGCGGCCGGCCTCGCGAGCCTCTTCCGAAGTAAACTCGTGCGCAGTGCCCTGGGCGTGTGCGGCGCGGCCGCCTTCGGACGCAATTGCACGCTGTTTGTCGTCATCCATCGACCCGAAGCCGCGGTTGCTGGTACTTTGGTCGCGGGTGCCCTGGTCACGGTCGCCTTGCTGGGTGTTCTGTGCCATCTCGTGTTCTCCTTAACGCTTGCCGGAGCCGCTCTTCGAGCTGCTTTCCCGGCCATTGGAACCACTGAAACGCGACGAACCAGACGTCGAACGAGAGCCGGACGAACGTTCACTCCCGCCGGTGCCCTTGCCGGGGGAGCTCTTGCCGCTGCTGCCGGAAGACTGGTCCTTGCCACTCGAATTGTTGCTATTGGTTGGCATGTGATCCTCCTCTTAGAGCGCACTCAACGCGCGCAGGAAGAATCCACATGCGGATGTCGAGAGCGCGCCAAAAATAGCCTGTTTTTAAGGCCGCTTCGCGGCCTTAAACTTAATCGTTCAACTTGCGTTTTTGGCACGCAGGGACTGCCTGCTCGGGGGCGAGAAGCGGTCATTCTGAGGGGCGCGTGGCAGAGTTCTACGTAATGGCCGTTAGGCGAAATCCGGAGTCATCGACAGGTTCCGATTTCCTGCAAGCCGTTCTCGAGCCGCTGGCAGCGATCTCTGCCCGCCGATACAACGCTCGTCGTCGTCAAGTGGCCGCGGATCGTAGGCCAAGTCCTTGCTTGGGGCAGCAGGTTGCGCCCACAGCTCACGTCGCATCTGCTCTGTATCTTCGGCGGTTTCGCGGCCCATCCTCGCCTGCACTTGTTCGAAGCGGCGCGCTTCTTCTTGCGTGGGCAGGCGAAACAGTTCGGCGGTCATGGCTGCGGCCTGACGCCCCATGGGGCGCAGGGTCATCGGCTACAACTGCCCACGCTGGGTGTCTCTAGACGGCTACGCTGGACTGCAGCACCAATTCGGCGGCGAAGATTACGAGATGGTCTGCGAGGAAAAGGGTCCCGTCATTTGCGCCTTGCCGAGGGCACCTGACCCATCGACACGTCACCGGGCCTCTAGGGCTGGTGTTGCGCAATGCAGTAACCACCACCCTCCCTCCCCCCAAACGCCAGAGCCCACCGGCGCGCGTACCAAGGCGATCGAGGGATGCGATCTCATGTAGACCGTGGGCGACAAGGTGCTCGGCCAAGGTGACCGCACCAGCGTCCGCTGTCGGGCACTGCGGACATCCGATCTAGACGCGCCCTCGGTCCGGTGTGGCGGCTGCCTAGCAGCGTCACTACGCGATTCTGCGAGTCCTTGCGATTCGCTGCGAACCCGCGTTCGTGCAGCAGCCTGGCCAAGGCCGGCGACGTGCGTAGGCCCCTGCAAGTCGCGGCCGTCGAGCGCCGTTTGACAAAGCGCACCAAAGCGTCGTGTGTCGGAGTGCGGGAGGTAAGGCGTGGTCCGCGCGGCGACCCGGTGCTTGATCAAACAACAGCACGGGGGTTGGCGGCGCGGCCTATTTTGATGGCGGCTCGGCTAACGGCAGGCGCACGACGAACTCGGCACCCTCGCCCGATATGCCGGTGCTGTGTGCGCTCACTTCACCGCCGTGCAGCAAGACCATCTGCCGCACCAAGCTCAGGCCGATGCCCAGGCCGCCATGCACGTGACCAGACACGTTTACGTCGGCCTGTGCGAACAGATTGAAGATACAGGGCAGTTGCTGCGGCGGAATGCCTGGGCCGTTGTCGCGCACGCGCAGCACTCCGCAATCGGCCTCACGCGAAAGGGATAGCGTTACGTTGCCGCCGGGGGGCGTGAACTTGGCGGCATTGTTCAAGAGGTTGGTGAGCACTTGAACCAAACGCGTGCGGTCTCCCAGCACCCACATCGTCTCACTACCGGGTTGGACCTCGAAGCAGTGGCGCCGCTCCTCCATGACAACCCGCACCGCTTCAACGCTCTCTTGAACCACCTGCTGCAACGTAAGCGGTCGCAAACTCAGTTGCACCTTTCCGCTGGTGATGCGGCCGATGTCGAGCAGGTCTTCCACCAGGCGCTTCAGGTGCGGCACCTGCCGGGCGAGGATGTCGCGCGCCGCGATGATGCGCGGCTTCACCGGCTCATCCATCTGCATGATGGACACCGCGTTGACGATGGGCGCGAGCGGGTTGCGCAGCTCGTGGCCGAGCACCGCGAGGAACTGGGTGAGACGGCGCTCCTGTTCCTCTAGCGCGTCGATGCGGCGGCGGTCGGTCAGGTCGCGAGTGACCTTGGCGAATCCGCGGTGGCGGCCCTCGGCGTCGTAGACGGCGGTGATCAACACGCTGGCCCAGAAGCGGCTACCGTCCTTCCGCAGGCGCCAACCCTCCTCTTCGTACTGGCCGTCGCGCAGGGCCATTTCCAGCTCCTGCCTTGGCCAGTCGATGTCGACCTTCTCCTTCGGGTAGAAGATCGAGAAGTGGCGGCCGATGATTTCCTCGGCGGTGTAGCCCTTCGTGAGCTGGGCGCCGAGATTCCAAGTAACGACGCGGCCGTCCGGGTCGAGCAGGAAAATCGCGTAGTCACGCACGCCTTCCAGCATCAGCCGGAACATCTCCTCCGACTGGCGCAGCAACTCTTCTTGCGTACGCCGCTCGGTGAGGTCGCGGGTGACTTTGGCGAAGCCGCGGTGGGCGCCGTGCTCGTCGTACAGGGCGGTGATGACCACGCTGGCCCAGAAGCGGCCGCCGTCGCGGCGCAGACGCCACCCCTCGTCCTCGAAGCGGCCAGTGCGCTTGGCCATGTCCAGTTCGTACGCAGGGTAGCCCGACGCGAGCTGTTCGTCCGGATAGAACAACTCAAAGCTGCGGCCGATGACTTCCGCTTCGTCGTAGCCCTTCAGCCGGCGCGCACCCTCGTTCCAGGAACGAATGCGGCCCTCCGTGTCGAGCAGGAAGATGGCGTAGTCGACCACCGATTCAACAAGCCACCGGAAGTCGGCGTCTGTGACGGGCGCGACTTCATGGCGTGGGATGCGGTCAATCGGGAGGGGCGTTCGCGCGTTCATCAACGGCACGATACGCCAGCTTGGTAAGGCGCGCACAGCCGTACGTGAGTGCACGCGGACTGCCGGCCAGGGTGTGTATCAGCACGCGGCAGCGATGGACGTACTTGAGCGCCGGCGTGGCAAAAGCTCCTAGACCCTGCTCGCGTTGCTCTGGGGTGGCTGCCGAGAACTGCACGTCGCTCACCACTCAGCGGGCGCGCGTATCAGGACTACTCCGCGCTGAGTGTCCGCTTTCGGCCAGAAGCGGATGTCGCAAACGGAGGGATGCGCGATCAGTTCTTCCGGCTTCCCTCTTCCAGTGCCCGCAAAGCTTTCTCCACACCGAGAGAACCGGAGACCTGGCTGGGAGGATAGTCCTTGAAGGTCGAAAGGAACCGGCCCATGAGTGTCGTGGCAGGCATCATCACCCACAGCTTTTCGCCCCACCATTGGCCGTACGACGTGGACTCCGTCTGATAACGCTCCCATGGATCGACACGCAAGTTGGTCACGAGCGGCACGTTCGTCGAGTCCTCCTTGCCACTAAACAGGTTGCCGACGATGGTCTTGAAGGTGATCTTCCACTGGTTGTAACGCACGGCCATTAAGTCGGCGTTGTCACTGAAATAAAAGAACTCGTGGCGCGGACCTTCGGTGACTTTGCCTTCAAAGAATGGCATGAAGTTGTAACCATCGAGGTGGTTCTTGAACGTCTTCCCGTCCGCCTCGTAGCCGCTGAGCAGTCTCTCTTTCAGATTCGGCTCGCCAGCCGCCGCCACGAGTGTCGGCATCCAGTCCTCGGCCGACATCACGTCGTTAATGATGACTCCCGGCTCGATGACGCCGGGCCACTTCGCAAGCATGGGCACGCGGAACCCGCCTTCGTAGACCGTCCCCTTCTCGCCGCGGAACGGTTGGTTGCCGCCATCGGGCCAGCTAAAGATCTCCGCACCGTTGTCGCTGGTAAACAGGACGATCGTGTTGTCAGCGATGCCCAGCTCGTCCAGCTTGGCGAGCAACTCGCCCACGATCCAATCCAATTCTGCCATCGCATCGGCGAACAAGCCGAAGCCAGTCTTCCCGTCCCAGTGTTTGGATAGATGCGTCCAGGAGTGGCACCTCGTGGAGTTGTGCCAGAGGAAAAATGGCTGTATAGCCTTTACCGACCGCTCAATGAAATCGCAGGAACGCTTCACCAGCTCCGCATCGACGTCTTCCATGCTGACCTTGGCCGAAGCATCCATGCCCGGATGCGGCGGGAGTGGGCCCTCATCTGTGATCTTCTGTTTGCCAACACGGCCCCAGCGCGCGTCTTTCGTCGGATCATCAACGTCGGTCGCAACGCTGCTGATGATGTTGCGCGGACCGAACATCGTGCGGAACTTCTCGTCCTTGGGGTACTCCGGATCGTAGGGTTCTTCCAGCGCATTAAGGTGGTAGAGGATTCCGTAGAACTCGTCAAAACCGTGGACTGTGGGCAGATACTCATTGCGATCCCCCAAGTGATTCTTGCCAATCTGCGCGGTCGCGTAGCCGAAAGGCTTGAGAATCTCCGCGATTGTTGGATCGGAATCCTGCAAGCCTTGCTTAGCGGCTGGCAAACCGACTTTCAGCAGCCCCGTGCGGAATGGAGTTTGCCCGGTGATGAATGCCGCGCGGCCCGCCGTGCAGGATTGTTGACCGTAGTAATCCGTGAACAGCGCACCTTCGCGCGCGAGTCGATCGATGTTCGGCGTGCTGCCGCCCATCATGCCGCGGTGGTAGGCACTGATGTTCCAGATGCCTACGTCGTCGGCCATGATCATGACGATGTTCGGCTTGCGTTCGGCGCCCATCGGAGACTCTCGCTATTGCGGTTGACAGCCCGCGCGAGAGGACAGTCTGGGGCCACGCGAATGGGCTCACCACCGGAAGTTCTACGCATCGAGCCTGAGTAGTTCTACCGGCTGACTTCGGCAGAGCTGAGGCCCGGAGTGACGGCCACCAATGTCCGCTATGGATCGTAAGCGGTCACTCCGCTCTGCCAGCCCGTCGAATGCAATCGGCGTCCGCTTTCGGCCACGGGCGGGCACTGGCGCCCCGCCCCAAGACGCCGTTGACTGCAGATATCGAGGTGAATCGCGGGCACGGAGCGATGCTCTCGCCGCATTCACGCGACCTGCACGCTGCATGCACGCGCACCGTTCCAGTTTCGCGATCCTGATCTCCGCGGATTCGTGCCATGTCCCGCCTCTCTGCTCGACCAATCGCGTTGCTGGCTTCGGTGCTGCTTCTCGGCACGCTGGGCGTCGTGCCCGGAGCGCGTGCAGCGACGCGCGTTGTCACCAACTGCAACGATGCAGGCCCCGGTAGCCTGCGAGCCGCGGCCGCAGCGGCGAACAGCGGCGACACCATCGACCTACGCGCGCTGACTTGCAACCGCATTCTGTTGACCAGCGGCGCCATCGTGTTCACGGGTCAATTCATCACCGTCATCGGTGCGGGTGAAAGCCGGATCACCATCGACGGCAACCACGCCAGCCGAGTGTTCGAACACCACGGCCCTGCTTCCGCGCCTTGGCCGTTAGACAACCAGGCAACATTGCGCCTGGTGCGGTTGACGGCGGCCAACGGCTTCGCGCTCGATCCGAACGGCGGGTTCGCCGGCATCGGCGGCGGTTGCATCGAAGCGGCGACCAACGTCCGCCTGGAGTATGCGCAAGTGCATCACTGCATCGCGCGCAGCCTGGATCCCATCGGCGGATTCGCGCAGGGCGGCGGTGTGTTCGCCGGCAATGACGCGATCCTATTCCATGCCGCCGTTTTCTCGAATCGGGCCGAAGGCGCAGACGACAACTCGGTCGGTGGCGGTCTCTACGTCTTCGGAACGTTGCATGTGTCCTACAGCGCGATCCGCGACAACTTCGTGCAAGGCGAAGTGGGTGGCGGCAATGGTATTAACTTGTTCCTGGATCGGGCGGTCATCCGGAACAATGTCGCGACGGGGAACATCGGCGGCGTCGCCGGCTTCAACGGTTACGTGACGATCAACAAGTCGACCATCAGCGGCAACCTCGCGCGACTGTCCGCCGCGTTGGCGGCCGGCGGCCCAGGGCCCGTGCTGATCAGCGAGAGCACGATCTCCGGCAATCGCTCCGCGTTCAGCCCGGCGGGATTCAGCCTCGACGGTCGAGGCGGTATCTCGGTGTTGGTGCTGAATTCGACCATCGCCGATAACATCGCGGACGCATCGTTCCTCGGGAATGAGCCTATCGGTGGTGTGGCAGTGTTCGGACCAGTACGCTTCCGAAGCACGATCATCGCCGACAACTACGTAGGCACCGAAGCACAGGACCTCTGGGCGCAAATAGCCTTTGGCGCGCGCGTGCTGGGCGACGACAACCTGATCGAAGTCAGCAACGCGCCGCTGCCGGTCGATACGATCCGGGCGGACCCGATGCTCGGGCCGCTGGCGGACAACGGCGGTCGCGCACAGACGCAGTCTCTCTCGCTCGGCAGTCCCGCAATCGACGCGGGAAACAACGCACACAACTACCAATTCGACCAACGCGGCGAGGGATTTCCCCGCGTCGTGAATGGTCGCGCGGACATCGGGGCGTATGAGCGGTGACCGTCGGCAGGGGTTCCAGAAGGATTGGATAACCCTGTGCCCGCGCGGCGGAAGTTAAGCAGACGAATGTCCGCTTTGGGTCGGAAGCGGTAATTCGGGGCTGCGAGGCCCGTCGAAGGATCCGGTGTCCGCTTACGGCCAAAAGCGGACGTGATCACCACCAATCTAGTACTTGGCGACGAAACGCTGGGCTTGGCGGCCACTAAGATGTGGCATCACGATTTCTTGGCGCTGCAATGCTCTTCGATCGCCCACGCACCATCTGCATGCTGGTCTACGACGGTGCGCAGTCGCTCGACATCACCGGGCCGCTCGAGGTGTTCGCGCTGGCGGGCCTTGAGGTCGCAGCCGAGGTCGGTTCGGTCACGTCGCCGTACGAGAGATCGCCGTGCTGTCGACCGCGACGCATCCTGTTCGGCTCGCTTCTGGCCTGCGCCTCCTGCCTGACCGGCCTTACGTAGACAGGCCGGCGACACGGACACGCTGCTCGTCTCGGGCGGCATGGGTAATGCCCTCGACGTCGTACGTGCGGACCGACGCTTGGTCGACTGGCTTCATACCGCCGGAATACGCGTAAAGCGACTCGGCTCGATCTGCAGCGGTGCCCTACTGCTCGCCGAGGCGGGGCAACTCGACGGGCGGCCGGCGACCACGCATTGAAGCGACGTGCAGGAACTCCGCACGCGCTACCCCCTCGTGCGCGTGCAGACCGATGCGATTTCGCCCGGCCGTCGCTTGACACAGCCTCGACCAGCGCCGCCCCACCATCCATCGGCAGCGGGCGAAACGACATGAGGCTGGGATGCATCGAAAAACCGCAGCGATCCTGCAGGGCGCGATCCTCGCCTGCTTGCTCGCGCTGGTCGTGGGCGCGTTGCTGTTCGCACATCGAAGGCCGTTCGATGCGGACACGCTTGAAATCCAGGCGCAATCCCTGCAATCGCAGGCGGCCGAGTTCGAGGCGACGGAACAACTGGCCCGGCAAGGCGTGGTGTCCTGGCGCTGGACCGCCCACCATCTCGAGCAGTTGCAGGAACATGTGCGGCAATCGCGCAAGACCCTTGCATCGAAGTCCGCGTCTCCCCACCTGGCAAGCGCGCTTGCGCGCCTCCAAGCGACGGCGGCCCGCCTCGACGATCGCCTCACGCACGCCCGACATCACCTGCCCCTCGCGTCGCCATGAGCCGCTTGCTCGAGATCTTCCTCGGGATACTCACCGCGATGGGCGGTTTCGTGGAAGTGGGCGAACTGACTTTCATGATGAACGCGGGACAGCACTTCGATTATCGGCTGCTCTGGATCGTCGTCCTGGGCACTGTGGGCATCATGGTTTACGGGGAGATCGCGGGCCGCATCGCAGCGGTGCGGGCGCAACCGGTGTTCAACATCGTGCGGGAGCGCGCGGGGCTGCGGCTCGGCGCGGTCACGCTCGTGTCATCGTTGCTGGTGTGCCTGCTGACATGCTCGGCCGAAATCGGCGCGATCGCGATGTTGTGGCAGCTGATGACGGGCTGGCCGTACCGGGCACTGCTCGCGATCGCGATGCTGGCGTTGCTAGTCGTCGTCTGGGCGCTGTCGTTCAAGGCGATCGAGCGCGTGTTCGGCCTCCTGGGCCTGATGCTGGTCGTGGTCGCCGTCGTCGCTTGGCGCATGCGGCCGGACGAAGCGCAAATGGCCGCGGGCCTGGTGCCCACCGTCCCCACGCACGACAGGATGCTGTACGCGTACTACGCCGTGGCGCTCATCAGTTCGGTGATGCTGCCCTACGAGACGTATTTCTACGCCTCGGGCGCGATCGAGGACGCGTGGACGCCAGGCGACATCAAGCTCAACCGCGGCATCGTGATCATCGGCTTCACGCTCGGCAGCCTGCTGGCCGTGTCCCTGATGGTGATCGGTTCCGAGTTCTTCGGACCGCGCAACATCGAAGCCGCGCTTCCGGGCACGGCCGCGCTGGCGGTCGGCAGCGAGCTGGGCCGGGCGGGTGTGTGGGTCCTGCTCGCCGGCATGTGCTTCGCCTTCGCCGGTGCGGCGATCGAAACCGCCTTCTGCTGCGCCTACAACCTCGCCCAGTTCTTCGGTTGGCCTTGGGGCAAGCATCGCAAGCCGCGCGAGGCACCGCGTTTCGCGCTGGCGTGGATGGTGGTATTCGTCCTGGCCGCGGCGATCGTCGCCACTGGCCTGGATCCCATCCGAATCGTCGAGTACTCAATCGTTTTTTCCGTGGTGATCCTGCCGCTGACCTATTTTCCCCTGATGGCGATCTCCCGCGACAGCGCGGTGATGGGCGTTTACAAGAACGGTTGGCTCTCGAACACGCTGGGCTGGTTCTTCTTCGTGGTGACCAGCATCGCGGCGGTTGCGGCGATTCCGTTGCTCGTGCTCACCCACGGAGGCGAAGGATGACCGGCCCGGCTTATCTCGATCTCTGCCGGCAGGTGCTCGACCACCAGCTCCTGGATTGCGAGGACCTCCCCTGCGGCACCGTCGACGATATCGAAATGGAGGGCGGCGATGATGGAAGGCCGCTGCGCGCCGTGGCATTGCTGGTCGGCCCTGGCGCGTGGGGACCCCGGCTGCCGGCATTGTTCGCATGGATGAGCGCGCGCATTTTCGGCACGCGTTGCACACGCGTGCCGTGGCATGAAGTGGCCGAGGTCGGCGAACAGATCCGCCTGCGCTCCCGGGCCGCGGCGCTGGGGCTCGGCACCGTCGACCGCAAGCTCGGTCTGCGCCTGGCGAAGTTGCCAGGCAGCGAGAAGGCATCGACATGAGCGCGTTGCGATTAAGCCAACTGAAAGGCATGGCGCTGTTCGCACGAGACGGGCGTCGCATGGGCCACGTGTTCGAAGTGCGCAGCCCTGGCGCAGCGGAAACCGAACCACTGCATGAGACGCGCGAGATCGGACACGTCCTTGTCGGTCGCTACGGCCTGCTGGATCGGCTCGGCTGGCTCGAACCCGATCGAGACGCGATTCCATGGAGCGCGCTGGAGCTGCGCACCGACGGTTTGCACGTGGCGCTCGAACTGCCGCCGGGGCCTTCGTCTTGAATCGCGCCCTGTCGAAGCGGTTTGTCTTCGCCGTTGCGCTTCTGTGCACGTGCGTTCACGCCGCCGAGCCCGACGGCCAGTGGACCATGGCACCGGGCGACTACGCGAACACGCGCTTCAGTCCACTGGCGCAGATTACGCCCGCGAACGTCGGCAAATTGCAGGTCGCCTTCACCTTCTCCACCGGGGTGAATCGTGGGCAAGAGGCGGCCCCGCTCGTGGTCGGCGACACGATGTACATCGTTACACCCTTTCCGAATCGGTTGATCGCGCTGGACCTCTCGAAACCGGGCGCTCCGCAAAAATGGATGTACGACCCAAAGCCTGACCCGGCCTCGCAAGGCGTGGCGTGCTGCGATGTCGTGAATCGCGGGGCGGTCTTCTGGCAGGGCAAGGTGATCATCAACACGCTCGATGGCAACACCATCGCAGTGGATGCGGCGAGCGGCAAACCGGTGTGGCGCACGAAGCTCGGCGACATCAACAAGGGCGAGACCGTAACCATGGCGCCCATGGTGGTGAAGGGCAAAGTGCTCGTCGGCAACTCGGGCGGTGAGATGGGCGTGCGCGGTTGGCTCACGGCGCTCGACGTCAACACCGGCAAGGTCGCATGGAAGGCCTGGAGCACCGGGCCCGACAGGGATGTGCTCATCGGCCCTTCGTTCAAGCCGTTCTATGCAAGCGATCGGGGGCGCGACCTCGGCGTGCATACGTGGCCCGGGGAAGCGTGGAAACTTGGCGGCGGCAATTCGTGGGGCTGGATTTCGTACGACCCCGCGCTTGATCTCATCTACTATGGCACCGGTAATCCCGGACCCTGGAATGCCGAGCAGCGACCCGGCGACAACAAGTGGAGCGCCGGCATCTTCGCGCGCGATCCGGACGATGGCAGCGCGAGATGGTTTTACCAGTTCAGTCCGCACGACCTGTGGGATTACGACGCGGTCAACGAAAACCTGCTGCTGGACCTTCCCATCGACGGTGCGAAGCGAAAGGTACTCGTGCGCGCCGAGCGCAACGGCTTCGTGTACGTCATGGATCGGGCAACAGGCCAGGTGCTGTCTGCGACTCCGTACTTCCCTGTCAATACAATCACGCACATCGACCTGAAGACCGGCCGTCCGGCGTACAACCCGCAGAAGCAACCCAAGACCGGGCGCGTCGTGCGGCAGGTATGCCCTGCATCTCCGGGAGCCAAGGACTGGAATCCCTCCGCATGGTCGCCGCGCACCGGGCTGCTGTACATCCCGCACATCAACCTGTGCATGGATTTCCAGCCCAACGAAGTGAATTACATCGCAGGCACGCCTTACGTCGGTGCCGACGTGAAAATGTATGCGGGGCCCGGCGGCAATCGTGGCGTGGTGACTGCGTGGAATCCGGTGACACGCAAGGCTGCCTGGGAGGTGAAGGAAGATTTGCCGCTTTACAGCGGCGCGCTCGTTACCGGTGGCGACATCATGTTCTACGGCACGATGGACGGCTGGTTCAAGGCGCTCGATGCGCGCAGCGGCAAATTGCTGTGGCAGTTTAAGACCGACAGCGGAATCATCGGTCAACCGATCAGTTATCGCGGACCTGATGGACGCCAGTACGTCGCGATCCTGTCCGGCATCGGTGGATGGGCCGGGGCCATCGTCGTGGCCAACCTCGATACGCGCGATGCGACCGCGGGCGGCGGATTCGCCAACGCCGTGAAGGATCTCAAGACACGCACGTCACCTGGAGGCACGCTCTATGTGTTCGCGCTTCCCATGTGAATTGTGTGCGGTGTTCGTGATCGCCGCGACACTTTGCGGTGGTTGCGAGCGAGAGCAGCGAGAATACGCGAAGGCGCCCGAGCTGCAGGGCGCGCATCCGTCGCTCACGACGCTGCAACCGGGCGGTCGATTACCGGAGGCGGTGAGTGCAATCGGCGGACACTACGAACGCAATGCTTTCCATATCTCGCAAGGCGGGCGTTGGTACAAGTCGTTCAATTGCGCCGGATGCCACGGCGCCGGGGGCGGCGGCAACATGGGCCCGGCATTGATGGATGACCAGTGGCGCTTCGGCGGCAATATCGACCAGATCCACGCCAGTATCGTCGAAGGCCGTCCGAATGGGATGCCGGCGTGGCGGGGCAAACTCACCGATGCGCAGGCTTGGCAGCTGTCGGCCTACATCCGTGCGATGTCCGGTAACGTTGGCAAGGACCGCGCGCCGAGCCGTCGAGAAGGCATGTCCGCCGCACCGCCCATGACGCAGGTGCCGAAGCAGCCGCCCGCCGGCGGTGATTCGTCCGCCGCGAATCCGCCGCAGCCATGACGGGGCCGCACGCGCATTCGATGCTCGCCGCGTCGGCCGACCAGGGTTCGGCGATCGCAGATGTGTGGACGTTGATGTTGTGGATGTGCGGCACGGTCTACATCGCGATCCTGCTCTGGCTCGGTTACGTGCTACTGACGCGTGTTCGCGCGACTTCGACAGGGCACGCGCGCGACCCGTTGCTGCACAAGGCGCTGATTGCCTTCGCGGTCCTCGTCGTCGGACTGCTCACTTGGATGGTCACGGCAAGCTACCTCACCGACCGCCGCCTGCACGCCGGCAATGACGCTTTGCAAGTCCGCATCACCGCAAAACAGTGGTGGTGGCAGATCGAATATCTCGATGCCGATCCCCAAAAACAATTCATGACCGCAAACGAGCTGCACCTGCCGCGCGACCGCACCGCGAAGATCGAGCTACGCGCGGGCGATGTGATCCACAGCTTCTGGGTGCCTTCTCTGAGTGGAAAGGAAGACCTGATTCCAGGGCATGCGAACGCGATCCTGCTGACCCCGCGCGTCGCCGGGCGATTCCGCGGCCAATGCGCGGAATTTTGCGGGTTGCAACACGCGCACATGGCCCTCGATGTGCAGGTGGAATCGGCGGCGGACTTCGCGAGATGGCAGGCGCGGCAGCGTGCGCCGTCGTTGCCGCCAGCGACGCCGATCGGGCAACTCGGCGCACGGACCTTCGCGCGCATCGCCTGCGCGAGTTGCCATGCCATTCGCGGTACCGATGCGGCCAGCCTCGTAGGTCCCGATCTCACGCACGTCGCGAGCCGCCGCACGCTCGCTGCCGGCACCCTACCGATGCGACGCGGCGAAATGGCGGCCTGGATTTCTGATCCGCAGCATTTCAAACCCGGCGCGAACATGCCGGCCGTCCCGCTCACACCGACCGAAACCACGGCTATCGTCGATTATCTGATGGGGTTGTACTGATGCACGCATCCGACGGCCCCGACAATCGCGACGTCGCCCTGCTCAACACCTGGGCCGACGGACCCGGCTTGCTCGGCTTCCTGAAGACGGTAGACCACAAGCGCATCGGCCGGAGGTACATCGCAACGGCGCTCGTCTTCTTCGCGCTGGCGGGCTTGTTGGCGCTGGCGATGCGCACGCAGCTCGCCGTTCCTGAAAACAGGTTGCTGGGGCCGGACCAGTACGACCAGGTGTTCTCGATGCACGGCACGGTGATGATGTTCCTGTTCGCCGTACCGATCATGGAAGCCGTCGCGGTGTTCGTGCTGCCGATCATGCTCGGCACGCGCAACATCGCTTTCCCTCGACTCAACGCCTTCAGCTACTGGGTGTATCTGTTCGGCGGGATCATGATCTTCATCGCCTTCGCGATGAACATCGGCCCGGAAGCGGGATGGACGGGATACGTGCCGCTGTCCTCATCGGATTTCTCTCCGGGAAAGCGCACGGACTTCTGGGCGCAGATGATCACCTTCACCGAGGTTTCCGCCTTGTGCATCGCCGTGGAGATCGTCGGGACCACCATGACGATGCGTGCTCCGGGAATGACGCTCGCACGCATGCCCTTGTTCGCGTGGGCGATGCTGGTGACGGCGTTGATGGTGATCTTCGCGATGCCATCGGTCATGCTGGGCAGCACCTTCCTGATCACCGATCGGCTCGTCGGCACGCAGTTCTACAACCCGGCCGAAGGTGGCGACCCGTTGCTTTGGCAGCATTTGTTCTGGTTCTTCGGGCATCCGGAGGTGTACATCATTTTCATGCCGGCACTCGGCATGCTCTCCGTGCTGGTGGAGACGTTCTCACGTCGTCCGATCTTCGGCTACACCCCGATGGTGCTCGCACTCGTTGCCACGGGCTTTCTATCGTTCGGGCTGTGGGTGCACCACATGTTCGCGACGGGCCTCCCACCGCTCGGCAACAGCTTTTACACCGCCGCGAGCATGTTGATCGCGGTACCCAGCGGCGTGCAGGTGTTCTGCTGGATCGCGACGATGGCCACGGGCAAGTTGTCGCTACGAGTGCCCATGCTGTTCGTCCTCGGGTTCTTCGCCTTGTTCGTCCTCGGCGGCATGACCGGCGTGATGCTGGCCTCGGTGCCACTCGACCTGCAGGTGCACGACACCTACTTCGTCGTCGCGCACTTCCACTACGTGCTGATCGGCGGCGCGGTTTTTCCGCTGATGGGCGCGCTGTTTTTCTGGTTCCCGAAATTCACCGGGCGCATGTTGTCCGAATCGATGGGAAAGTGGCAGTTCTGGTTTTTCCTCATCGGGTTCAACATCACGTTCTTCCCGATGCACTGGCTCGGGATGATCGGCATGCCGCGGCGTGTGTACACCTACCAGGCAGGCCTAGGGTGGGATCTGTGGAACCTGATCGCGACGGCGGGTTCCTACCTGATCGCGCTGAGTGTTCTGCTGTTCGTCATCAACGTGGTCCGCAGCATGTTGCGTGGCGAAAAGGCGCCGGCCGATCCCTGGGGGGCGCCCGACCTCACCTGGGCTACGGAGTCGCCTCCCCCGCCGTACAATTTCGCTGCGATCCCCATCGTCGAAGACCGCCACCCGCTTTGGACCAACGATGTCGGCGCGCCACGCGGCGACCTGCCCGCGCTGCAGGGCACGCGCACCGACGAACGGGAAGTCCTGCTCACCACGCCGATCGACGCCTTCCCGGTCAATCGCTGGAAGTTGCCCGGGCCGGACATCTGGCCGCTGTTCTCGGCGATCGCTATCACCATCGCGTTCGTCTGGTCGATCTTCGATCAATGGGGTTTCATCTGGGGCGCGATCCCCGCCGGCATCGCCATGACGATTTGGTTCTGGCCGCGCAAGTCGCAACCCGAATCGCAAGCCTCCGATGAAGAGGGCGAGCCCGAATGACCACGCGCCGCTGGCTGCCGACGGGCGATGTCTCCGAATTGCCGGACTACGCGTTCGGCCCGACCTCGCTGGGCTACTGGGGCGTCGTCGGCTTCATGCTGATCGAAGGCATGGGCTTCATCCTGGCGCTCGGCGTGTACTTCTACCTGTTGCGCAACGAAGCCAACTGGCCGCCGCACAGTGCGCCTCCGCCATTGTTCTGGAGCACGGTGTTCACGGTGGTGGCGGTGCTCAGCGAAATCCCCAATCGGTGGCTCGAAGAGAAAGCCCGGCGCCAGGACACGCGCGCGGTTCGGATCGGCATCCTGCTCCTGATCGGGTTCGGCCTCGCGCTCATCGTGCTGCGTGGATTCGAAATGCACGCGATGAACGTGCGTTGGGACGTGACGGCATACGGGTCGATCGTGTGGGCCCTGCTCGCGCTGCATACGTTCCATACGATCACCGATGTCTACGACAGTGGCGTGCTGGCGGCGATCCTAATTCCGCAGAAGATCGACGGGCGCCGCTTCTCGGACGTCCTGGACAACGCCATGTACTGGCGCTTCATCGTTTGGAGTTGGGTGATCCTGTACGTCACGATCTACTGGACGCCGCGATGGGTGTGACGCGTCCCACCCCGCGCGAGCCAGGCATCTCGCGTCGTGCACCCTGGGCGGCGTTGTTCTCGTCCCTCAGCGGCTATGCACTGCATCATCAGGTGCTGTCGGACATGTTGCGGTTCGACTGCCGGCTCGGCGACGGCCGCCTATTCCTGCTCGCGGCGATCGGCGTGGTTGCGTGGATGGCCGTGGGGTGCGCGATTTCATGGCGCGCGGTGCGTGGCCTGGATGCGGTGGAATCGCGGAGCGGCGGGCGCCGGTTCCTGGCGCAGCTCGGGATGCTGTCGGCGTTGTTGTTGTCGATCGCGGTCGCCTGGCAGACGTTCGCGGGGTTCGTGGTCCCGGCATGCGGAACATGAAGCTGCTGCGCTCCCTGGTCGGTTGTCTTGCGCTGTTGCCGTTGCACGCACTGGCACATGGCGTTGCGGCGTCGCCGGGCGCCGGCTGGACGTTCGATGCATGGATACTCGTTCCGTTGCTCGTCAGCCTGCTCTGGTTCGGAATCGGCTTCGCGCGGTTGCGTGCGCGTTCGGTGCGCACCGGGTCGAAGCAGGCAGTGTTGTTCGGGCTCGGGTGGCTCGTGCTTGGCGGCGCGCTCGTCAGTCCGTTGCATGCGGCGGGCGAGCGTTCGTTCGCCGCGCACATGGTCGAGCACGAGTTGCTGATGCTGATCGCGGCGCCACTGCTGGTGATGTCACGTCCCCTCGGCATGGCCTTGTGGGCCCTTCCGCAACGTTGGCGTTTGCGACTCGGCGAAGCGGGATTGAACCCGCGCTGGCAACGTTGCTGGCAAACGATCACCGCGCCCGTCGGGGCGACATTGTTGCAGGCCGTCGCGCTGTGGGGCTGGCATGCGCCGCCGGCGTTCGATCTCGCACTCGCCTCGCCGGGATGGCATGTCGCACAGCATCTGAGTTTCCTCGTGACCGCCCTGCTCTTCTGGTGGGCCGTGCTGCGTGCGCATCGCGCCAACGTGGGAATGGCGGTCGGATGTCTGTTCTTCACCGCGATCGTCTCGGGTGCACTGGGCGCGTTGATGGCCCTTTCGACCAGCCCTTGGTATGTCGGCTACGCGAAACTCGACTTGGATGCCTTCGGCTTGAATCCCGCGGAGGACCAGCAGCTGGCCGGATTGCTGATGTGGGTGCCGGGCGGACTCGTGCACGCCGCGGCGGGCGTCGCCCTCCTTGCGCGCGGATTGAACGCGGGCGTCGTGGCCGTGCTCGGACTGGCAGCCATCGCGCCGGCGGCACGTGCGGAAACCGTGTACGTCAGCGATGAGGAAGCGAATGTCGTCCACGTGATCCAAGCGCCCAGCTGGCGCGTTCAGGCCCGCATCGCCGTCGGCAAGCGGCCCCGCGGCATTGCGATCGATCAGGCCGGAAAGCGCCTCTATGTCGCGGTCAGCGACGATGATCGCATCGATGTCGTCGACGTGAAGGCCCGCAAAGTCGTCGGGCACGTTGCTTCCGGCCCCGATCCGGAACGCTTCGCGCTGAGCCCGGACGAGAAGACGATCTATATCGCCAACGAGGACGATGCCCTCGTGTCCTTCGTCGACGTCGCAACGAGCAAGCTGCTCGCCGAAGTGCCGGTCGGCGCCGAACCCGAAGGCATCGCCGCCAGCCCGGACGGGCAATGGGTCGTGTGCACGTCCGAAACGGCAAGCCTGGTGCACTTCATCGACGCCAGGACGCACGAGGTGGTCGACAACATCCCCGTCGGCACGCGCCCACGCGACGCGGTGTTCTCGAGGGACGGACGCTGGCTGTGGGTCTCGTCGGAAGCACGGGCGAACGTTGCCGTGTTCGACATGCGCACGAGTCGGATCGTGCGCACGATCGATTTCGACCGCGATTCGCGCGCGCCCGACACCGTGCAGGCAGTCGGCATTGCCTTGACCGACGACGGCACGCGCGCATACGTCGCGTTGGGGCGCGGCGACCAGGTCGCCGAAATCGATGCGCGCACCGGCCAGATTCTGCGCTACTACCCGGTCGGCCATCGGAACTGGGGGGTCGGGCTCTCGCCCGATGCGACACGCGTGTATGCGGCGAGCGGCCTGTCTGGCGATGTCACCGTCATCGATGCGGCGACCCGGCGCACGATGGCGACCATACGCACCGGCGGCAAGCCGTGGGGCGTGGCGGTGGGGCCATGAAGCGCTGGCTGCTGCTCGCGTGCGCTTTTTGCTGGATGCCCGCGCTGGGCCGCGAGCTGCGCGTCTGTGCCGATCCCAACAACCTCCCCTTCTCCAATCGAGCGGGCCAGGGTTTCGAAAATAGGATCGTCGAGCTACTCGCGCACGATATGGATGCGACGGTGCGATACGTCTGGTGGCCGCAACGTCGCGGTGCGATCCGCAACACGCTCGACGCAGAGAGCTGCGACATCATCCCGGGCATCGTCAGCGGCATGGAGCGTGTCGCGACCACGCGCCCGTACTACCGGTCCGCTTACGTCTTCGTCGTGCGCGCGGACGGCGCGCTCGGCGATCTCGCTTCGCTCGACGATCCGCGACTGGCGAAGGCGACCGTAGGCGTACAGCTCATCGGCGACGATGGCGCAAACACCCCACCGGCGCATGCGCTCTCGCGCCGCGGCCTGATCGCCAACGTCCACGGGTACATGCTCTACGGCGACTACGCCGGCGGCGCGCCGCAACGTGCGATCGTCGATGCGGTGGCGGCCGGCGACATCGACGTGGCCATCGTCTGGGGCCCCACGGCAGGCTACTTCGCAAAAGACGCGAACAAGGCGCTGCGCATCGCACTCGTCACGCCGTGGCTCGACGGCCCGCAATGGCCGATGCGCTTCGACGTATCGATGGGAGTGCGCAAGGCAGATGTGAGCCTTCGGCGCGAGCTGGACCGCGCGCTGGAGCGCAATGCCGCCGAAATACGCAGGATCCTGCAGGACTACGGTGTGCCGACCATCGAGGACCTGCCACCCGGAGAATCCTCGCCGGCCGTGACTGCGACGCACCCTTGACGCTTGCGATGTCACGTTGGCGCGAACGACGGAGCGCGCCGTGCCCAAACTTCGACACACCGACTGGCCCGATCGCCTGTGGATCGTGCGCCACGGCCAAAGCGCCGGCAATGTCGCGCGCGACACCGCCGAGTCCTCCGGTCTGGAACTGATCGACCTCGCGGTGCGCGATGCGGACGTGCCGCTGTCCGCGCTCGGCGTGCAGCAGAGCGAGGCGCTCGCGCGCTGGTTCGCAGACAAGCCCACGGCCGAACGCCCCAACATCTTCATATCCTCGCCCTTCGTCCGCGCGCAGCAGACTTGCCTTGCGGTCGCGCGCGCCACCGCCTTCGACGAGGGCGACGTCCTGGTCGACGAACGCCTGCGCGAGAAGGAATTCGGCATCCTCGACCGTTACACGCGACACGGCATCGTCGCGCGCTTCCCTGAGTTGTCTGCGCAGCGGAAGCTGGTCGGCAAGTTCTACTTCCGGCCGCCCGGCGGCGAAAGCTGGTGCGACGTGATCCTGCGCCTGCGCAGCATCATGGAAGTCCTGCGGCGCGACCACGTCGGCGACCGCGTCCTCATCGTCGGTCACCAGGTCATCGTGAATTGTTTCCGCTACCTGCTGGAATGCATGAGCGAAAGCGAGGTGCTGGCGATCGATGCCAAGGGCGATGTGCCCAATTGCGGCGTCACCGAATATGCCATCGATCGCGGTGCGGCCGACGCGCGCTTCGGGCTCGTGCAGGCCAATCTCGCGTTGCCACTGACCGAAGCCGGGGCACCCGTCACGACCGCGCCCGACCAACCTGCGGGACCGAAATGAAAGTCCGGCACGTGACCACCGCAATGCTCCGGCGATGGCCCCTGCCCTCGCTCGGCGGCGACGACAGCAAGGAAGAACGCGGACGCGTGCTGATCGTAGGCGGAAGTCGCAGCGTGCCGGGTGCGGTGCTCCTGGCGGCTACGGCGAGCCTACGCGCAGGCGCGGGCAAGTTGCAGGTCGCCACGGGTCGACACGCCGCGCTCCCGCTGGCCATCGTCCTGCCGGAAGCGAAGGTGACGGGCTTGCCGTCGAATGCACGCGGTGAGATCTCGGGACTCGATGCAACCGTCCTGCACGCGATCGGCAATGTCGATGCGGTGCTGGTGGGGCCAGGCATGGACCCCGCGCGCGGCACGCTGCGCATCGCATCGGCAATCATGCGTCGCGCAAGCGCCGTGGTCCTCGATGCCGGCGCGATCGGAGCGTGCATGTCGGCTCGCGCCGGCGATCTCGTGCTGACGCCGCACACGGGCGAACTGGCGGGATTGATCGGCACGGACGAGCGCGTCATTGCAGCGCAAAAGCTTGCGATCGCCGCGGAGTGCGCGCGCGCTTCGCGCGCAACGCTCGTCCTCAAGGGCGCTGACACGGTGATCGCGTCCCCCGATGGCGATGTGTGGGTGCACGCTGGCGCTTGCGTGGGGCTGGGCACGTCGGGATCCGGCGATGTGCTGGCGGGCGTGATCGTCGGGCTGCTCGCGCAAGGTGCGGAGGCCGCCCAGGCGGCGGTGTGGGGTGTAACGCTCCATGCGCGAGCCGGGGCGCTGCTGAGTCGTGCCCAAGGCCGGATCGGCTTCCTCGCACGGGAAATTCCCGCGTGCATTCCCGGCGTCATGGATGCGATGCGCGGCGGCTGATGCCGCAATATCACGCGCCAGACTTCGACCGCCCTACGCGCAGCGCCGCAAGCGCTGCGCGAAACTCCAATAGCGCGGGACATCGTCGAAAAGGTCCTGGCAGCGGCCGAGGCGGTCCTCACCCAGATCGGTGAGCTGGACACCGCGGGAGGTCTTCGACGAGGCACGCAGACAGGGCAACCCGACGCCCGATCCGTTGAGGGCATTCAGTGAGGCCGGCCGGCTTGAGCTGCAGAACTGGTGATGGCCGGTCAAATAAACCACGCGCGCCCGGACCGGGCCAACAATCGAATGTCGCTTTGGGTCGAAAGCGGTCATGGTCGAATGTCCGCTATCGGCCAAAAGCGGACATCGCCCGCGGCATCATGGTCGTGAGAACCAGTGGCATGCATATGCGAGACAGAAACTCAGCTTCCATCGGATAACCGGAGGCGGAGCCAATGACGGAATCAATGCCGCATCTTGGGCATAACGCCGTCGTGGCGGCGAATGGGGAATGCAGGAGACGTATGGCGACATACCACGCCCAAATCGCAGTCAAGCCGACAATGGCGCCATGCGTTCCGTACTTCCGCAGCTAGCTCGGTAGTCGTGCCAGCGCGCTCGCAATGTCACTTTGGTTCGAAACGGTCGTTCGACAGGGGTCCCTGATGGGGTCCATCGGTGTTAAGAGGCATCATGACCGCGACTGAGCCAGGCGATCGCGCCAGCGCGGCCTTTGAAGTGGCGCACCTTGACCCGATGGTGGTGGCAATTCCCTCGGTGGGCGCAGCGTGGATATCGGGTGGATTAACTAGCGCGATCCTCAGCCAGCTCATGCTTGATTCACTTCGCATCCGCGCTTCCAGTCGCTCAAAAACCTCCACCGAAGGGGAGTTCACCCAGGCCTGCGTGTAATCAATCAGCACGCGGGTGAGCTCGCCCTCACTTACGAGCGGGGCTAGCACGTCTAACGTGCCGATCCTGTCGTGGAAGGTGACCGGCCCCTGATAACCCAACTCGACCCGGCGCCCTTCTGGGTGGACCTCGATCCGTCGCTGAATCATTTTCGTAGCCATGGGTGAACTGCAATTTTATGCACGCGCCACGATGGTTGACGATCTGCCGCTGCCCTTAGGTGGGCCGCCACGGCGCGGGTCTCGCCCATGTTCCGCTAGGTCGCTAGACTGGCCCAGGGGGATACCTATGAGCCAAGACACTCTTGTTCTGGTCCAGTTTGTCGGCGGGCCATTCACGGCGATTGCCGCTGGATGGCCGAGGTACCGGAGTTATTCGAGCATCACCTTTCTACCGGCCACGTCGCGGTCTACAGGTTGCGGGTTGCGCCCGTGGGCGCGGACTGGGTCGCGCGGACCTACACGCCCGCCGGCATGTCTGACAGTGTGTATCTCGATCAGTTCGCGACACTGCGGCGACCAATCCCTAGCGGAACGCTCGGCTGAGTCTTTGCGGCATCGGGAGATTTGCCCCAAAGGACAATCGCCGCGTGAGACGAGGTGCGCGTAGGCTCGCCCCATGAACGAGTCCGATTTCTCGTGGCACCCGATCCTTCCCCACTCCCTCACCGATGCGGGGATGCATCTGAAGCGCGGCGGCGCACTAGGCGACACCTATGCGGCCGTGACCTGCATGCCCGGCCGCCCATGGTTAGCGATCTTCAATCTGCATCAAGACACGACGCGGGTTCGCAGCGTGACTTGCGAGAGCGAGATGGAGGCGATCCAGATTGTCGAACACTGGCTCGAAGGGGTCGTTGGGCGGTCCGACTAGATGCCACTAGCCGCGAGGCGAGCTGGGATCATTTCCGTAGGTCCGCTCGTCTCGCCATTGACCATTCGCACCTTGGACTCTGACGCCCGTTAGCTCTCCGCGTTCGTGATACGCGTGAGCTGCATTCACGGCTGCGCTTATCGCGTCCTGCTGCGTCTGATAGATGTATTGACGATCGCCGCCTTGGCCATCGAACGTTACTTCCCATCGGGTGCCCGAGTTCACGACGTAGTAATAGAACCTGGCCATCGCTGTTGTTCCTGGACGATTTGTTTCCCACCGAACGGAACGGGCGCCGGCCTGCGGCCAATGCTCCTAGACCAGATATCGAAGGTCACCTCGTGTCTGTTGTCACCGAGTGGCCATGTCCCAATGTCTGTTTGAAAAACCCAGTCGGCCCTGCCGTCCAAAAGCATTCATTCCCTGGGCTTCAGCATCAGCCTCTCTCGTGCCATCCACGTCGGAGCACTCACCGACACGGGATTGCTTGGACTGGCCACGATATCGCGCGCCGCAACGGTCGTGCTGCAATTGGTCACTGCAGCTATCACTCTCGGTCAGATTTCTCTCCGCGTCGCTACGCGACAAACGGATATGCGCGGGACCGCCTGTCCCACCAAGGATCGGCGGCGTACCCATTGGATTGATCACCGACTGCGTGACCACGATGACGGCGGGCGGGGCCTGTCGCCGTGATCGAAGGCCATCTTGGCTATCGGCGAGATGCAGGCTTCGTCACTCCCATAGCATTGCCAACCGGGCGACGCTCGATCCGTTGGCAAATCCCATGACGCCGCCCAGGGCGATGGGCGTTCGGGACGTACCGTTTCGACGAAAGCTTCCCGCCGCGCCTGCAGAGGATCTCGCCGTGTGGCTCGCAGCGCCCCAGAAGGGTGCGCGCTTTCGGGCGTGGTTATCTGTGCTCCTGGACGCGCAGTCATGCCGCCCATTCGACACCGGGAGCGCATCCGTTATCGCGCGAGGGCGCGAGGTATCCGACCACAAAACGCCCCGGCAAGGGGGGGGGCCGGGACGAAACCCTGATCGGATGGATCGTCTTGGGCCATTACGTCCCAGGACTCCTTCCCTGGAGGGGAATACCCCGAAAATGCGCCGGCCTGCGTTAGCACGCCCTCTAGGAAAACTGCGGGTTTTTAACTCTGATTCACCCTCGGGCGATCGCTTTGGCTCGGAGACCAATTCGGGTACTTGAAACCGGCTTTTCGTAGCGCTAGTTTTCGCACTCCGTGGCTCACCAGTGGGGGTGTGACATGCGGGACTTCAGCCACGACGAATCGTTGACGCCAGCCGCCTTCGCGCTCGTGCTTAGAGAGGTCTTCAGCGGGGAGCCGTGGGCCGAAATTGAGCCCTACGCGGAGCGTGCGTGGTCGCAACTTCCCGCCGCACAGCGTTGGGAGGAAATACGCGAAAGCGTCCTCCAGCACTTCGAAGGGCAGGCTGCCTAAAGTTGGCGCCTATACGGGGCGCACGGTGTGTCCAAGCGCCGTCTGCCCGAAACCCAACGGGCTCCCGCACGCGGGGAGAACAGGTCCATAGTAGGCACGCCTAGCTCACGGATCGCTTTCGCTGGGTCTCTCAGAAGCGTTCCATTCCGCTCCGCCCCCGGTGGCGCGAATCAGCGGTCCTGGAGGCCGCCAGAAGTCGCCCAGAAGTAAGCGCCGACGCCGAGCCACCGTCATCCTCCAAAGTCTCGCGCCGCACCCTGCCCCTACGCGTACGGGATGGCCGCTCTTGTCGGAAACGCCATTGCTGCGCCAGCGCAGAACAGGCGCTCTGCCTTGGCATCTGGATGAACATCCCGACGCCTGGAAGCGTTGAATTCGAGTCACTTGAAGGTGAACTGTTATGCACGCGCAACATGTTTCCACCGCTCTGGATGTCGAAATCCAGTCCTTCGCGGCAACGCTCAACTTGTGCTTTCGTAACGTGCAATGGGAGGTCGTTAGCTACTACGCAGAACACGCGTGGCAAGCATCGGATAGAGCAAACGCCAAATGGCCAGAGGTAAGAACTCGCGTTCGCGCCGCTTGGGAATTGGGCGTCGCCGCGCGTTCTCCCAAGGGGCGTCGTGTCTTAGCAAGTGAGGTTGCRCCCCCTTTAACCGGGGCGCGCGGCGTGTCGGTGAGCCCGGACTTCGGCGGGTGGTCGTCGGGCATGACCGGGCCGACTCCGGACTCTTTGTCGCTAGCTAGCAGCGCTGGACCACCCGCCAAGCATCTAACACAAGCCGCCCTAACCTAAACGCCGGGTGAGCATTGGCCGGAGATCATCAACCCGCACCAAGACAGACGCATCGAAATTCGGATCTTCCCATTCTCATCCGGGGTAGCTCTCAATCCTATTGAACGAAAAGGCCCCCACCCAAGGTGGCCTTTCCGTTTTCGCATACGCCCTGTTATTCAGCGCACACAGATCAAGTCGCCCCCCGCAACCCCACCCTGATCTCCACGCGCCGGTTCTTCGCCTGGTTCTCCGCCGAGTCGTTCGGCACGAGTGGGTTGTTCGGGCCGTACCAGAACAGCACGATGCGGTCGCTAGCAATGCCGTGGGCTTCCTTCAGATAGCGCCCGACCATTTCCGCGCGGCGACGCGAGAGGCCTTCGTTGTGGTCGCGGCCGCCGACATCGTCGGTGTAGCCGGCGACTACCGCAAACGCATCCGGCTTCACACTCATAAACTCCGCGATCTTGTCCAGTTCCGCCTTGTCGTCCGCGGCGAGTTCCGATTTGTTGGTAGCGAAGTTGATGTCGTCAGTCTTCAAACCGGTGATTCGTTGCTGGGTGGTCGTGACGACTTGTTCGGTAACCTTGACATCGTAGAGCGCGCCCGTCGTGTACTCGGGACGATTGACGAAATCGGCCAGCGGAATCAGGCGTGAGCAGTTGTTCAGCGAGGCGATGTCGTCGCGCAGCGCGGCTTCGCGCTTGGGCGTGGCGGTGCTGATCACGTAGAAGCAGATGTCGTAATTTTTCGCCAAGCGCCTGGCGGTTCCGCCGGGATCTGCACCAGTGTACTCGCCATCCGAGAACACGAAGACCGCGGTGCGTCCCGTCAACTGCTTCAGGATAGGCTCGAGTTTTTGCAGCCCGCTATTCAACGCCGTAGCCCCCCCGCCCTTGTCGCGCACCGACGCGAGCGCGGCAGCGACCTTTTCGCGGTTGTACGGCTGCACCGGATAGTTGTCCTGCCAGTTCGTGTACGTGTAAATGCCGATGTGGTGCCCGATGTCTGGGAACCACGTGTTGCGCTGTTCCAGCACGTCCTTCATCACCCGGATCTTCGGCGTGTCCGTTCCCGCGAATTTCTCGTTCATCGAAGACGATGTGTCGAGAAGGAAGATTGCGTTGTCCGCGACCTTAACCAGCTGCTCTTTCTTCACCACGTTGTTGACGAAATCATCCTTGGTGAGCACCTCGATCGCCAACGACGACTCGGCGAATACGCCAAACAAAACCCCCGAAAGAATCCCCATGGACAGTTGTGTCAGACGCTTCATGTTAACTCCTTGTCCTGCGCGAGCGTACCGTGTCTCAGCCGCCGCTCGATCACCCGCCAGGCTTGGTTTGCGGTCGTTGATGTTCGAGGTCTCGTGATCGCCTCAATCAGTCGTATCCCATCACCTTGATGGTCGCGCTCGTCTTGCCGCCGCCGATCGTGTAGTAGATTGTCGTCGACTTCAGGCGGGCCTTGAGGCCCGGCGCGTTGTACGGTGCGGTTTCGCCGCCGGATTTCAGTGTGCCTACATTATCCATCGTCGCATCGGGCCGGTTGTCCCAATGCAGCACGAGCTTGCTGATCGTGACGTCCGCGCCATCCACGCCGATCTTGACCTGCTTGACATCCTTGTCCCAGCGGCCGCCTTGGCTCTTGATCTCCACGCTGGGATCGGCGGCCTGGATCGTCTGTTGGCCCAGCGAGAACCATTGGTCCTTTGCCATCGCACTCGGCGTCGACAGGAGCGCTAAGGAAGCAATGGCCACAATGTTGAGCAAACTGCTTTTCATCGATGTGTCCTCAGTTTTTAAAGATTGGCTTGGCATGCTACGCAAGCCATCGTTGCGGCCGGTCACCGCGCGTCGGATGCCAGAGCGTTTTAATGCTTTTGTTCCGCTCACCTAACGTCTCCATAAACTTTCGCATCAAGGCCGCCGGGATATCGTGCGTGGCGCGCCGACTCCCTCTGAATTCCTTTGATCACTGCGGCCCAACCGAGTCGAAGCATTCGGACATCCCAAGCGTCAAGCCTCATAGCGCCGGGGCCCGAAGCGCAAAGCCTCGATTTCGCGGAAAGCCGTATTCGTAGCTCAATTCGGTTCTGCTGTTCCGCAATGAGAATCCCGATGCGGCTCAATCCATCCGTGCTCCGTTCCGCTTTAAGTACGCGACTAGCTAGATCCACCGGCGTAGCGCTTGCGAATCAGTCAACATCTGACGCAACTTTTCGCGCACTGGGCCTACGTACGCCGGGGACACTTGCCGCACGCGGATACACAGGTCGTCCGTCGTTGCTCCTGATTCCGGGTTCTCCCATAACACCTGGGACGTGGAGCCGTCGCTCGCGCGAACCGCCCTGGCGCCCAGCACCCAATCAAGCTTCACGTCTTCCAGGTTGGCGAGCTTCGGCTTCATGGGCGGCAGGATGATGTTGCGCCTCCGAATTGGTCAGCGCACCCGAAAAAGAACTGGGAGCGGCTCCGTAAAACTACGGTTCTCAAACCTGTGTGGCTCCGCAGTTTTGCCTCGCAACACAAACTCGTCCGGCAAGGCGCGGAAAGCGGCGCGGCCGAGTACTGGAGGTGCCCGGCCGCGCCTTCCACAACCGTTCCGCTGGAGAACGATCATGGCGAGCGATAGCGTAGTTCAATTCCCTAAGTCAAAGAAATCTCGACGCGGCGGCTCATCGCTCGGTTTTCGGTGGTTTACCGTGTTCTTCCGCTCAAATAACGCCTCCATAACCATACGCGAATCAATTCCGACGCATCGACTCGTCCGTTGCGGCCCGTGTCTTGCCGTACGCATCTTGCAGCGTAGTCATCAACCCCGCTGTCGACACACCGATCATCAGCACGCCGTTGATCGCTTCGAGCGGGCCCAGCAGTCGGAAACGTTCGGACATCACGATGTCGCCATAGCCCAAACTCGCGAAATTCACGGCCGAGTGATACACGGCCAGATCCAGCGCATCGAACTCGCCGAGGAGGCGAAACACCAGAGCCCATATCACCACCTGTGCCAAGTTGCCGATGACCAGCAATGACATCACGGCATTCAGCGTTACGAGCGTGCGCCATGCGGAAGGCGAGGTGCCAAGGTAGTTGCGTCGCAGATAATGGCGCATGGCCACTACGATCAGCACCGACTGCAGCAAAAGGCAGACGGCCATCGTCGACAGCCCGATCACGACATTCAGCAACATCATGCACCTCCGGCGCTATGCCGCGCGCAATCGCCGTGCGGCATGGCCCGCACGCAACCGTTCGAGCACCACGATCGCGAACCACGCGTACGAGGTCACCGCGACAAACAGAAAGAAGCGTTGAGCGAATGCAGACCGCACATCACCACCGTTGCTGTCTTCGACGGCGGGACCGATGAGGATGAGCATCGTCACGCCTACGTTGACCCAGAACGACGGCTGGAATCGCGTCGGGATCACGCCGTACAGTTTCGCGCCTACGTACACTCCGAACAGCAACATCCAGAGAAAGAACATCCACAGGGTGGGCCACGCCTGCAAGGCGAACCAGAACGCCATCGCGAAGACGCCGGCCAGGAAGGTGGAACCGAGCAGCTCCTTGCCGGCTGCACGTGCGGTGACTGCCGAGCCCTGCTGTCCGAGCATGACAGCCTTCATGATGATCGCCATATACAACGACGGATTGGTGAAGGCCATCAGCACTGGCGGCAGGACGATGATCATCGTGCGCAGGGAGATCCACGCCGTCCAGTACGCGTCAGTCTCCGGTAACTTGGCGGGAGGCGCGACGATCCGGTCTTCGGGGACGAACGGATAGACGATCGATTGGCACGCGATGGCCATCGCGATGCCGATCAGCATTGCCTGGACGACGGATCGGGCCAGGGCGTGTTCGACGAGTGCGGCGGCGGGAATCATCGTCAGGCCAATCGTCAACAAGGTCGACACCAGGCCTTTCCCCATCCCCACGCCCAGGTAGGTGCTCACGAACAGCCCCACGGCGATTAGCATCACGCCGGACCATGGGTAGTAGCGAAGCACCGGCGCCAGCACCAGCCCAGTGCCCAGCGTGATCGACACGACGACCAACAAACCCAACAGGCTTTTCGGCCCCATCGGCGCTGCGGGCGTTGCAGTGAGGAGGATCGCGAACAACGGTGCGAGGAACGGCAATGGCATGCCGAAGCCATAGGCCAGCGCCAACGACAGCCCCATCACGGCTGCGATCCGGAACGTCCGCCTGGCGGCCAATGGCATCACGATCGTCAGTACGCGTAGGACAACATGCTCGCCGCCCGGATGTAGAGCTTGCCGAGCAGGCGCAGGATCCCGCTGCCTTCTCCGTAGGCGATGACGGAGGCTTGGCCGCCGACACGCAATGCCGCGGGCAGCGCGGGATCCTGTCGCGCGTCGAAGCCGACGATGACGGGGAATCGCTGCGATTGCCGCAGCCAATCGCGACTGTTGTCGATCGAAGGCAAGGTGCCCGGCGGCGGCGCGTTGCCGGCACTGACGCCCAGGCCGATGCTGCGCACCCTGCCCTTGAACACGCGCCCGGGGAGCGAGTCGAACACGATCTCCACCGGCGTTCCCGCGCGCATGCGGCCGAGGTTGTTTTCGGTGAACTCGGCGTTGATCCACACATCGCCGACCGCGACCAGCGTCAACACGGGACTGCCCGTGCCGGCATAAAGGCCCACGTCGGTGCGCAGATCGGTGATGACACCGGCCGAGGGTGCCTTGACCACCGTGCTCGCCAAGTCCAACTCCGCTTTGTCGACCGCCGTGACTGCGGTCTCGAGCACCGTGTTCTCGTCGACGTCGGCTCCGCCCATCTGTTCGATGGCGCGGCGGATGTCGGCTTCGGCCGCAGCCACCTGCGCGATGGCCTGTTGCAGGCCCGCATCGGCGATTTCCTGGCGGCGCACGGAGACCGTGCCCTCGTCCCCTTCGCGCAGCCGGCGCAGGCGCATCGCATCCTGTCGCGCGGCCAACTCGGCCGCGCGTGCAGCGCGGAGCTTGGCGCGGGACGCTTCCACCGTTGCAGTGCCGGCGCCGACCTGCTTGTGTGCGTTGGCCAGATCCGACCGCGCCTTGGCCAACGCGATGCGGTATTGGGAAGGGTCGACTTCGAACAACACTTGCCCGGCCTTCACTGTTTGGTTGTTGGCGACCGCGATTTTCGTCACCGAACCGGCGACCGTCGGCGCGACGCCGACGACGAAGCCTTCGATCCTGGCCTGCGAGGTGTACGGCGTGTAGCGATCGGCGACCAGATACAGAACGAGGCTGACGACGATCACGACGGCGATGATGCGTCTGCCTTTCTTGACGGTCGCCTTGGCATCGCCGGGGGCAGGCTGTGCTTCGCTCATTTCGCGTCGTCCGTGGGTAGCGGGGCGCGCAACAGGTCGCCCCAATGCGTCCTGTCTTCCATCGTCGTGCGCGTTTGCTCGGGCACGATATCGTCCATCGGCATGTCCACCCATCCACCGCCGACCGCCTTGTACATCGTGATCACGGCGCTGATGTGCGCGCTGTCATTGAGCAGTTCGCGTTCGGCTTGGGAGAACAGGACCCGCTGCGCGTCCAGGACGCGATCGAATCCCGCATAGCCTTCCCGGTAAAGCGTGTTCGCAAGTTCGAGCGAACGCTCCGCCGCGCGCGCCGCGTCGTGCAGCGGTACCCGCTGTTCGCCGGTCTTGACCACGCTGATCGCGGCATCGTCCATCTCCTGCGCCGCGAGCAGCGCGCTGTTCTGGAACAGCGCGATCGATGCCTGCAGGCGCGCATCCTGCAGGCGCACGTTGTTGCGGATGCGGCCGTGGTCGAACAGATTCCAGGTCAGCGCGGGGCCGGCCGTGATGCGCGTGATATCCGGCGTCCCGTCCAGCGTATCGGAGGACCATCCGATGCTCCCCAGCAGCGTGATGGCCGGGAAGTAATCGGCCTTCGCGATGCCGATCTGCGCCGACTGCGCGGCGACCTGCCATGCCGCCGTGCGGACATCCCGGCGACGCAACAGCAGTTGTGCCGGAACCTGTCCGATCACCGCCTTCTCGACGTCCGGCAATGGGCCGCCAACCGATGCCAGTTCCGGCAGTTCGCCCGGCGGCCGCCCCAGCACGGCGCACAGTGCGTTGCGCAACCTGACCAGATCGGCTTCCTGCTCCGGGATGGTGGCGAAGGTCCCGAGGTATTGCGCTTTGGCCTGCTGCAGGTCCAGCTCCGATTCCTCGCCCTCCAGGTAGAGGCGCTCGGTGATGTCCAGGCTCCGCTTCTGGATGGTGGCGTTGTTCTTCGCGATCTCGATGCGCAGCAAGGTCGTGCGATAGCCATAATACAGCGTGGCCACTTGGGCGCTCAGCAGCACCTGCACGTCCTGCTGGTTCGTGATCGACGCGAAGAACCCCGCTTCCGCCGATTCGACGCCGCGCCGGAAACGTCCCCAAAAATCCAGCTCCCACGCCAGATCGAAGCCGGCGCCGTACGCGGTAAAATGCTCGTGCTTGCCTGGCCCTGTTTCTGCGCTTTGGCGATCGTCGACGTAGGTGGCTGCTCCGCTGAGTTGCTGCACTTGTGGGAACTGGTTGCTGCCGGCGATGCCGAGTGCGGCGCGGCTCTCCAGGATCCGCGAGCCTGCGATGCGCAGCGATGGATTCTCGCGACGCGCGGTTTCAATCAGCCCGTTCAGCACCGGGTCGTTGAAGGCCTGCCACCAGAAACGCAGGTCGACCTGTGTCTGCTGGTCGGCGTTTCCGAGCTGGCCGTAGAGGTCGGACTGCCAGGTTTTCAACCAGCCGACTTCCGGCTCCTGGTAGTCCGGCCCAAGCGTGACGCAGCCTTCGAGCAGCAGCACGACAGACGCAAAGATCAACGCGGTGCCGACGCGTCGCATGCCGCGATTACCCGGGAGTGTCGTCGGTGTGCGCGATCGCAGCGGGCGCCGTCGCGCCCGCCTCGGGCACCCCACGATCGACCCACTGCATGAAGATCTGATAGCCCACGGCCAGCAGCACCGCACCCAGGAACAGGCCGGCCATGCCGCCGGTCACCATGCCGCCGATGGCGCCGATCAGGATGACCAGCATCGGCGCATCCACGCCGCGTCCGAGCAACATCGGTTTGAGCACGTTGTCGGCCAGGCCGGCCACGATGAACCACGCGCTGAAGAGGACCTTGAAGGCGGTCGAGCTTCCATCTTCCGCCATCCACAGATACGCCACCGCAGGAATCGAAACGAGCAGCGCGGGCAATTGGAGAATGCCGAGGAACATTGCGATCAGCGCGAGCACGCCCGCCCCCGGAACGCCGGCGAGCACGAAGCCCACGCCCAGCAGGATGGCCTGGATGAAGGCGACACCCACCACGCCGGTCGCGACGGAGCGGATTGTGGCGATGCAGAGCGTTTGCAACTGTGGCCCCTGCTCGGGACCGGTCAGCCGTATGAAGATGCGTCGGAATACGTTACCAGCCGCCACCGCGTAAACCATCAGGATGCCGGCCACGACGATGGCAAGGAGGAACATGCCCGCCGTCTTCGCACCGCCGGCGGCCATCGACAGCACCTTTTTCGCGTAGCCCTTGATGACTTCGCGATTCTGTTTCAGGAATTTCGGCAAGTTGCTCGCCGCAGCATTCCATGTAGCGAACACGCGCGGACCGATGATCGGCCACTGAGCGACCTTTGGATCTGGCGACTTGACCGCCAGCGTGTCGCCTTCCACGCGGTCATATACCTCGCTCAACTCGCTGGTAATGGTCGTGCCAAGCAACACGATTGGTGTGCCGAGCAACAACAGGCTCGACAGCACGAGCGCGGTGGCGGACCACCCACGCCGTCCGCCGAACCATCGAACCACGCGGACGTAAAGGGGATACAGCGCAATCGCCAGAATCATGGCCAGGGTCAACAGTCGGGCGAACGGGGAAAACACCCGCACGCACAAGTACACCAACAAAACGATCAGCACGACCCGAAGCAACGTGTCCGTCAGGTCATGGGTCACCAACTTGCGAAGGGTGGACTGCTCGACTTGCATCGGACTTCCTCCGGGCCGCCGAAGCCCAATGGTCCCATCTGAAGGCCGTCGCCTGAATTGGCCGTTGGACCAACGCCCCCGATCGGGTGTTGGATGCGACCCCAGCCATACGCCAATGGCAGAGATCGGGAATGGACGCGGTCAACGGCCACCTGCGGGCGTGGTCAGGTCCTCCTCCAGGAAGCGCAGCAGTGCCTCCAGAAGCGCCTCGCGTGGGTACGCGTTTTGCGTCACGAACATGGTTCCGATCATGGGGTGCGAACGAGAGATGGGCACCGCGACCGCCCAGTGGTCGGCATTGAGATAGCCGACGAGCGTGCTACCCGGCACGAGCTGGTCGTAGAAGATCACCTGACTGTCGTTGCGCGCGTCGATGCGCGCCAGCTTCCTGTAACTCGACTTAAGGATCGACGAGATGCGTTCCGGTTGCGGGAACGTGGCGAGCGAGTAGTAGTGGACCTCGCGTGGCAACGGATGTTGCGCGAGCCACGCCTTGCGGGTCGCGGGCCGCAGGCTTTCCACGCCGCCCCCATCGCCGGGCCCACAAGCGGCGCCCGGAAAGTGTTGCAGCATGTCGGCCTGGTATTGCTCGGCATCGTCGGCTAGCGCCGAACCACGGATCGAGCCTGCCGCGCTCACCACCGCCGCCACCCTGCTGCGGATCTCCGGATAGGCGACGATGGCTTCAAGGATGTCGGGCGCGCCCTTCGAGTAGCCGATCAACACCAGACGTGGCGGTGCCGTCGTATCGAATGGCATGGCCATGATCGCGTCGCGGATCTGGCGCGCGTTCGTCTCGATGCCCGATAATGCATCGACCTTGAGCAATGCCAGGTCGTATCCATATCGGCGCACGTGTTCTGCCGATGTGCCGGGCGCCTCAAGCCACTTCGCGAAGCATTCGTAGCCGATGCCGGGCACCAGCGCCGCGATCAGGTGCCGTTTCGACAGACCGAGATCGACGGGGCGAGACGCTTCGACAGGCTCATCGCCGACGCGCGCCAGTGCTTCTTCGCAAGGCCGGTAGTCCGGAAGCGCACGCCCGTGCGCCTTCAGCACCGCGCAGAAGGTCTCGCGAAAACGCGCGCGCTTGTCTTGCAGGCCCGCGTGGATCTCCGGCGCGATATCGGTGGAATACGGCACGCCCGTCGTTGCGCACGCGCCGAGCAACAGGCACGCCGCAACAATGATCGCGTGGCGGATGCCGAAGTCATTCGTGTGCATCGCGGCCTCGCTCGATGAAGGGGACCCAGTCGAGAATTTGCACGTCGGACAAGGCGAGCGGACGCGTGCCGAAGAACAGCACCGCGCGGAGCCCATCGGTGTGGTAGTGCGAACCCTCGACCTTCGTCGTGGTCAACGCGTCGGCATCGCCGGCACCAGTAATGAACCCGAGCTTCTCCAACCCGCCCGAGTACATCATGTCCTGCACCATGAAGTTCCTGGCTTCGTCGACATCCGGGTGCAGCACGGCGCTGCGCGCTTCGCTGGATGCGAAGCGGCCGCCGACCGGCCGCCCGACTTGCGCGACGTAGACGGGCTTGCCGTCGAACAGCATCGGTGTTGCCCACAGGCGTATCCAGGTCGCGGACGAGCCGGTCTGCGCCTGTTTGCGCGCGACAAAATCCGGCTCCCGTGCGAACACGCGCTGGTTCTGATCGGCCTCGCGTGCATCGCGCCTGTAGTCGCGCCGGATGCCTGCAGCACCGATGTCGGCCATCGTGCCGATCAGCACAGCGTTCAACGGGTCGCCCGGGGCCGACCCGCTGGCATCGATCGCGCAACACGGCAATCGCTCCAGCGCCGATCGCAGCGCATCGAGGTCCTTGAAGTCGACAAGCGGCGCCTGCGGATGTCGGAACGTGAGCGGCGCCGGCCCGTCATGGCCGTCCGGATGCAGGAACAGCGAGAAGGGAATCAGCGTCTTCCTGCCGAACAGGTCGATATTGACCAGCGTCGTCCCACGTTGTGGATTGATGAAGATCACACCCGCGTGCGTCGCGGCGGGCGGAATCGGATTCTCGAATGCGGCGTTCTGGAGCATCTCGTCGATGCGCGCATTCGTTCCTCCGGAAAACGCATGGTGCATCGACCACGCCACTTCCAGCGGCGAGAAGTAATCCGGGTCGGTTCCCGATCGAAGCAGCCACAGCGGTTGCGATGACCGGTTCTCGACTTCGATCCAGATGGGCTGCACTTTCACGCTCTCGATTTCGGGGCCGAACATCTGCCGGCTGGTCTGTGTGCCAACGACGAGTGCGCTGATGCGCACGTCGTCCCGCGTCGTCGACATCGCCGTCGCCGTCACCGTGGTGGCGCGCGCACGCAGTGCGGCATCGTCCACGCCCGGCGGGGCTTGCCATGTCGCGCAGCCAACCACGGCGAGCGAGAGTGTTGCTTGTGCGAGCACGCGTTGCAGCGACAAGCCCATCACGGCGCGTCTTTCGCGGGCCTAGCGCCGAGGATGTTGTCCTCGAAGATTTCGATCTCGTCCAGGGAGGTCGGCGCACGGTCGAACACCAGTACGAGGCGAAATCCGTCGGTGTAATATGGATCGGTGGTGAGGTTCTCGCGCGGTGCGTCCCGCGGCGCGGCGCCGACGCCCGTGGCGTATCCGATTTTCGTCAGTCCCTGCGAATAAGCCATGTCCTCGCCCAGCGCACCACGCGCTTCATCCACGTCCGGGTCGATCTTGTGCGTGGTGAGCGTCGGCGAATGGAGGGTGAGTCGGCTGCCGATGTCGCGGCTGATCTGGCCCACCCATACCTGCTTGCCCAGGTAACGCATCGAACTCAGCCACAGCCGTAGGTGGTTGCGCTGGTGAATCGTGTCCCGCGCCTTCTGCAACGCAAAGTCCTGGGCGCGCCCAAAGAAATACAGGTCGCTGATCGGTGCATAGGCATAGCGCTCGCCCGAGAGGCCAGACGTGATCATCTTCGTGATCGAGCCCGTCCACTTCTGCTCGGTGGGGCGCCAGCCGCGTCGCACGAACGCGGGAAGCACATCGTCGAACCCGCCGACGACGACCAGATTGAGGGGATCCCCATTTCGGTCGCCGTCCTTGTTGGTGACGCAGCACGGCAGGCCCGCCAGTGCCTGCAGGAAAGAGGCCTGCGTGCTGAAATCGACGGTCTCCCGATCACCACGAATCTCGCCCCTGAAAATGCCGCTGACGTGATAGTCCGCGCGGAATCCGGGAATGATCGTGAGGATCGAGAACGTCTTGGTGCGCTGGTTGGCCACCAGGTCGATCTGGACGAGCTTCCCGCCCTCATCGAGATGCGTCAGTACGAATCCGGAGACCGTCATCCCCGGATGCACGGGATTATGGAATGCGAGCTCGCCAAAACGCCGATCGCGCGCGACCGCCTGCTCAGGCGAACCGCCCGATGCGAAGGCTTCGGCCGCCTCCGAAGCCGGGAAGAAATTCGGATCCAGTCCCGGCGACATCAGGTAGTAGTCGCGGTCTTCGTGATTCTCCACCTCGATCCAGACCGGCTGGATCGACTTGGTTGCCAAGGGCACGCCATATACGACTGCGCTCTCCTCGGCTGACAAGGCCGCGGTAGAAACGTGCACGCCGCCGTCGACGCGCGCCACCGCCCGCTGCCTGTAGCCCGCCACGTCGAGCGCCGCTGCAGGTGTGGAGGCGCAGCCTGCGAGCGCGGCCGATACGACCGCGGCTGCGAGCCACGTCCTAGGCAAGCTCTTCATTCGCAGAACCCAAGTCACCGGGAAATCGCATGGCGGGACGGCGCCATCAAAGAAATGCAACGGCACGCCTGCTTGTCGACGGACACGCCACTGCGCGTCTGCAGAGCTTGTGGAACACAGAAGTGCCACGAACGCGAGAGATCATGTCTTGACCTTGTGACTCCGTTGGCATCGAATCCCCGGGTGTCCAGAATTCCACGCAGTTTGGGAACGCCTCTGGCGGTTTGCGCCTTCCTGCTTGCCGCGTGGTCGATGCCCGCCCGAGCCCAGCAGTGGCGGACTGTTAGCGTCAAGAACGACATTCGGGTGGAGCGCCGGAGCGTTCCAGGCGAACGTTACGACGAACTTCGCCTCAGCACATCGCTAAACGTTTCGCCGAAGGCGATAGCGAACTACCTGTTCGGAAAGTTTCTCGATCAGAGTAACAAGAACGTCACTCGCACCTTCATACAACGAGGTCGAGACGTGACCATTTGGTCGGACGTCCTCAGCATGCCGATGACCCGCGACCGATGTTACTCCGTGCGATTCGAGCGCCACGACTTCGCCAATGGGGAGATCCGGGTGGAGTTCGCATCCATTGCCTTTATTGGCGAAAAACCGACGCCCGACTGCATCGCGCTACGCGCGCGAGGCGAATGGATCATGACGCCGACGGACGCGAAGACACGGTTGACCTACATATCGCTGACGGATGTCGGCGGCAATATTCCGGTCTTCCTGGCAAATCGTTCGCTTTCGTCGGCCGCGATCCTGAGCATTCGCAAGGTGGTCGCTGGCGCATCCGGCCTGCCCCTGCCAGAGGGAATCGCCGACTGAGCACCAACCGTTGACACAGCCGCCGATTGGAACCGGCGAAATCGTCCAAGGTCCAGACGGGCGGTGATGCGTCCAGCGGGCGGCGGGTAACACGCCCGCCCATCAGGTAGCCGAGTCGCCTATGAGCGCGCCAGTGTCGTAGTTGTAGATTGGCGTCGCTGCGTTCGCGCCTTGGACAGTTCGAATGGCTTCCAGACGCATCGAGTGTGGCGCATGGCTCTCCCCGCGCGACGATTCCGTCAGCACCGACCAGACGCCAGCGCCACTCTGTGTGCCACCGGAACACCTCAAAGCCCATCGCCCGTCCCCATCTGCATAGTGCTTTAAGGCAAACGCGCGTCCCCATCCTGAGCCGGCCATGCCTCCGCCGCCGACACCGAGGAATCACCCAAGGGGCTGGTTCGAACCTGTTGGGTCAAATCACGCACGCAGTCGGACAGACAACGGCGCAAAGCGGGCTTGCGACCCGATGCAGGAGGCCACGATGCGAACGACGAAGCTCCATCGTGATGTCAGCGACTTGGCCCGCCGGTGTCGTTGGAAGGCGCCGAGAACCTACCACCTTTGGGCTCGATGTGCAGGCGCTCGGCAATGCGCACAAGGTCGACCAATGAGCGTGTTCCGAACTTGAACATGACGCGCCCGCGATGCACCTTCACGGTTTTCTCCACCACGCCAAAATCGCTCGCAACTTGTTTGTTGAGCCGACCGGCAACCAGGTAGGGCAGCATTTCGCGCTCGCGCGGAGTCAAGGTCTCCAACGCGGCAGCTAGTGCATGGTCTCCCGCCACGCGCGCACGGCAAGCTTGGTCGATCGCAACCCCGCGCTGAACTGCGTCTAGCAGTGCGTCGGCATCAACCGGCTTTGTCAAGAAATCAATCGCACCGTCTTTCATTGCCTGTACGCTCTCAGACACGGCGGCGCAGCCCGACAGGAAGACGATCGGTAAATCTAGTCCGAGGGTGCGCATCTTCTGCTGGACGGCAAGCCCGCTAGTGCCGGGCAGCGCCAGGTCAAGGATCAGACAGCCCGGGGTGCGGGGATCGTGGACATCGAAAAATGCGGCTGGGTCGGCATGCTCCTTACTTGCGAGCCCGGCGCTAGCGAGCATCCGAGCGACCGCTCGACGGATGCTAGGCTCATCGTCCAGCACATGTATCAGGGGATCGCGGAGATGCACTTTCCCGCCGGCGCTTGGAGGGAACGAATGTGGAACTGTGAAATCCATGATGTTTTCCGACCGCTTGCGCTAGTTAGGACCGAGTCCCGCTCTTGACGACGGGCCAGCTCAGAAATAGACAGTAGGACGACGCTGAGCGAAAGGCGTGCAATGCCTATTCACCTAGCACCAACTCCTGACCGTTCTCTCTACGCAATACGGAAAACAGCGACAACACGGCCTCTTCCAATGGACGGGACGATGAAGCTCTACCGGGCCGCCGCATATCCAACAGGTGATGGCAGATTTAGGGCCGTCGTACTCGTGAGCGATGAAAACGACCCAACCTTTGTCCGGGAACGGGAAGTTCCCGGATGGGAATGCACCACAAGGGACAACGCCTTCAGGGCCGCGGCCGACTATGCCGAAGTACTCAGGGAGTACGACGTCTCGGTAATTTCGCCACGCAGGAAGCTGGATTTCAAGGGCCCACAGCGGTAGCGAGCGATGCGCAAGAACCCTCGAGCGCGCTCCTCTTCTTCAGCACCCTGAGCGGCCATAGGGCGCTCGTTCGATTAACTTCAAGCGATTGCTTCGCGGGAGAACTCAGGCGGCTGTAGCCTCCGGATCCCGGCGGAAGCACTGTGCGGGGCCGCGACCACGTAATCCAAACGAAGGCCGGTTCTGGATCGGCCCGCGTTCTTCATTGTGTCGGCACGGCGATCCGCACCGTAGGACCACGCCGGGAGGCGGCTAGCCGACAAGCGAATGCGCTCTCCCCAGCCGTTCGCGCCCCCCACTACCGAGGCCTCGCTTCTCCTAGCGGGGCCTCGGTTTTTGGGATTTGCGGGAGTGAAACGGTGCTAGCCCTGGTAGCGATGATCTGGGCAACGCGCCGCCGTCGAACGTCGACGGCTTCGAGGCCGGCTTTGATGTAAGGCGGCCCCGGCTTTTTCGAAAACGATCGTCGTCGAATGCCCGCTAATACCAGATGCGGATGATGCCCCGAGACCTCACACGCGATTACGCGTGGGACCGCTTTTCTTTCTTGTTCTCCCGAAGCACCGCCTCAAACGCATCTAGAAGGGTCTTTGTGGCCGGCAATTCGCTGAGCATGTCTCGTTCCAGGATTGGCGCTACTTCGTTCCGCGCGTTCCGGAAGGTTCGCTCCAGCGTGCTCGGGGCGTGATGCGTGCGGAATAGCGCGATCAGCGCGCATGCCATCGTTTGGCGTAGGGCTTGGGCATCGTCGAGCTTCATTGGGGTCCTCCCGAATGCCGCCGCGTCGCGGCATCAAGGCCAACGAAAAGACCGCGGCAAGATGGCCGCAGCTGCCAGAGCGCCGCGATGTCTGCTGCGGGTGGATGGCGGTCACCATGTGACCACATGTCACCGGCGACTGAAAAAAAGGTCCTTCGAATGATCGCGTATGACCCCCCGCAGTGAATCGCCTAGAGGCGCTCTTACCGGACGATGCCCACTTGCTCGGATCGCATCAGGAATGCGCCAAGACGGGCAGTGCGACTCATCAATGATCGCTTCCGGCCGCAACATTAAAGCCTCCGTAAGTGCAATTTCGTACTCGATGTTCTATGTAACGCTCGTACAAAGTTGTGTTCAAGTTGTGCGATGCCAGTTCGATGCGATACGGCGTGCGCGGGTTGCGGTCGAGAAGGCGGGCAACGTGGGAGCCGACGGGTTTGACGCCCTGCTTGTGCACATAGATCTCGAACTCTTGGTAGAAGGGATCGGCGAGCTCGGCATCCAAACGGTCCATCGTCGCCCGGTCACCCGCGGACAGATCCGCACGTAGGGAGGCGTCGCGTTCGAGCAGGAGGCGTTCGAAGTAGCGATGCGATTTGCTCCCGCGCAACGTGCGCGCCATCGACCAGATCGCACGGTTGCGCTCGTTGTAATACTCGAAGCCGCCACGATGCCGCAGGGCGGCGGCGGCTTCGGCGCCGACGTCATAGACGACGAAATTTTCGGCCTGGTTACTGAGGTCGTCCAGCTTGGTGCGGTCCAGGGCGTAGATGAATCCAGGTAGGCCCATGAACGCTTGGCGACCGGCCTGCGCAGCGGCGACGGCGCGGCCGTCATGGGTAAAGCGGCCGGCGGAAGATCCCAGCAGGATGCTGCGGGTGGTGTGGAGGCGGTTGAATGTGCCGATGACGATTTCCTCCGCATCGAATTCGGAGTCGAATGCTTTCCTGCCATACAACTCTGCTTGGGTTGCATACTGCGCAATCTGTCGGCCCACTCCGCACTCGCTACGCACCTGTCCGCTGTAAAACGCCTCGATTGCAATCGAGTTGGCGCCGCGCGGTTGGTAACCACGCCCGAACAACGCGATCGGCTTCCAACCGTCGCGCGCCGACCCGGTCGGGCCAAACCCAATCCACCCCATCTGAACGGCCGAGAAGCGGTAACCCGGATTGCCCACCAGCCGGTCGACCGCTCGCCGCGTTGCTGTGCCCAACGCGAAACCGTACGCACACTTGGTCGCCGGGTGATGGAGTAGAAAGTTGCTCAGGCGAGCGCGCGATTCCGCGCCCAGATGTTCGGGAATGCGAACCACGAGATCGCCGGCGGCTTTCGCCTCGGCCAGGCCGGCGCGATCGCAAGGCGTGCCTGGCTTGATCTCGATTGCCGCGGCGTCCGTGGCTGCGAAGCGCCACCCCAGACCTTCAAGGAAGCGCTGCGAGCAACCTCCCGTGTCCTGCGCAGCGATCGGAGTCGCGAGCAGCAGCATCGCGACTCCCACAGAGCGGAGGGTCGAATCAATGCATCGCGGGACAGAAGAAGGCGCGTTGGGGAGGCGAAGAAGTGGGACCGCGCGGGCCACGGCGTGAGGCAACACGTGAAGAACGGTAGCCGTGTTCGACTTCCGTGAATGCTCCTTTGTGCCGGAATTAGGCACGGGGCTTGCATTCAATAGGTTATGCATCACCAGCGGTAGATGTATCCGAGCTTCAGCCCGCTGTCGATGAAATCGAAATTGCCTACGAAGTCTGATTTGTTTGCATCGACGCTGATCTTGCTCACCGTGTAGTCGAGCGAGAAACCCGAACGTTCCCACGGGAAGTATTCGACGCCGATGCGGCCGAACGTTATGTCGCCATCGACATCATCGATGTTCGCCTTGAAATATCCGGCGTCTGCGCCAATGCGCCAGGCGTTGTTCCCGCCCGGCGTCCACCGCCAAGCACCGCCTAGGGTGAGCGAAGGCAGGTCGGCCTGCGATTCAGAGCGGAACGCACCGCCCGCGGAGTTCCCGTTGGCGTCGACCTGCAACGCCATCTCCATGTCGAACCGGTACCAGATCAAACCGACGCGCGGGCCGAGCGACCAATTTTCTTTCTGCGCAGCCCACCAGACGTAATACCCCTCGTACGCATCGATACCGACATCGGCACTGACGGTGCTGTTCGCCTGGTACGTCTGGTCCCGGAAGGTGACGTCGCGGGTGAGCGTGCGCATGGCGTCAGAATCCTTCTGGTAATACGTCAGGCCGAACTCGTGGCTCTGCCACGGCCGCCAGGTCATGCCGACGAAGCCGATGGCCGCGCTGTCGTCAAGGCCGAGGTCACGGTCCAGTTCGAGTTGCGTGCCGCGCTGCGTGGCGCCGTCGGCGCGCACCTTGGTGTCCCAGGACGTAATGTACCCGCCGACGCGGAAGCTAAAGGTATCGAGCGGCTCGACCGCGCGTGCTCTGGCAGGCGCAAGCAGCCCGAATAACGCAAATGAAAGCAGGGGCATCGTGGCGATCTTCATGACATCACCCTGAGCACTACGAGGAGGCGTGGTCGACGCCCTTCATAGACACAACGGTCGCGCCGCCTTCCCCCGGACAGGGTGGAAGGCATGACCTGGTGGCATCTCCCCTGGCCGCTACGACGAACAATTGAATTAAGTAGCGGCGTGCAAATGATATGGGCGACGGCACCCCTACCCTTCAAGGGTGTATGCGCCATACCGGCAAACTTTTTGCCGATTGCCCCACCAAACTCATTCTCGCGCCCGAGCCGCACGGACTCGTGGCAAGTTCAGCGCGACCTTCGCCTTACCCACGGCGGTGCGTGGGCCAGTAGAGAAGGCACCATGCCACTTGCACCGTCCCGTACCTCGGAGTTTTCCGCCGCGACAAGGCTTTCCGGCCTTCGTGAGCGCCCTGCATAGGCCATGGTGGTGACGGCAACGGGTGAACCCCTCAACCGCCCAGACCCTACATGGGGTACCCCTCTTGGTCCGGGCCTTGCATCGCCCCCCACCCTGGGACCCCGTCGAGGGGGTGGACACCCCCTCCCTGACAACCCCGCTTTTTGGCGGGAGCCCCACCAAAGTCATTCGCGCGCGCATGCAGACCCCTCCGTTGAGGGTGACTGGGGGTGTGGTGTCAGGGGTCCTGATGGGTCCGGCCTCGGCGAAGATTTGCCCCCGAGGACAATAGGAACCGAACACCCCCAGTCGTAGCCTTGCGCTTCCCTTTTAGGAGGCCCAAGGCCATGAGCTTTGACGACGATCTGGCCAGCGTGGCCGACGCCCTGGCATCTGCGATCGCGATCCTGGCAGCGGTCTCTCAGCCACCCGAAGTCGCCACCGCGTTTCGGAAGCACGTCGCCGCCCTTGCGATGGCGAGCGGCGAGACGGATGCCGTCAAGGCGGGACTCCTCGATGCGATCGCAGGCCGGCTGGACGCGCTGATCGACTAGGCGGCTCACGATCCGGACTTCCGCTCGACACAAGACCCCTCGTCCGCTGTGCAGACCAGGTCCTCCGAAGCGTCCCGACGGGGTGTCCGGATCCCTCGGCCCGTGTCGCAAACGTTTGCGGTTTCGCCACCACGACCGATGGGCTCAGGGGAGGCAGCCGCAGGGCCGCCGGCGCCACCCTCGCCGTCCCCACCTGGCTTGCGCTTCCCCACCTTGGATCTCCTGCGGTCACGCAGCTCTTGCTCGTGGAGCGCGCATCGAAACTGGCCAGGCTCAAGCCGCGTGGCGCACCTACCTCCACTCGCCTTGAAGGCGTTGCACTTCGGCATGTCGCGCTTCGCTCGCTTTTCGCGCCGGACGGCCTTGGCGGCGAGGAAGAGTTCCTCCCGGAGCGACGAATGCTGATCCACGAGAGCTCGCACGGCTTGGCCAAGCTCTTGCGCTAGGTATTTCAGTTCGTGAGCGCCGAGGCGCGGTTGTTTTGACGTGGGCATGGGGACTCCAGGGTCTAAGAGCGTTCGGTCTAGGGATCCACGAAGGCCGTCTGCGCGCCGCGCCAGAGGCAATGAACCCGCCCGATGTTTCCGTGGCGGTTCTTCACCACGTTGATCTCCGCCGGCGCGTAATCGGCGGCGGGATTCGAGAGGTCGCGCCAGAGCGTCATGATCTGGTCGGCTTCCTTTTCAATCTCCGAACTGTCAGCCAGGTCGCACATGAGCGGTCGCTGATCGGGCCGTTTCTCGACCTCGCGGCTTACTTGCGCCAAGGCGACAACTGGTATGCGGAGCTCGCGCGCTAGGTTCTTCAGGGATTTCGCGATTGCACCGATCCGCTCATGCCTTGGCGATTTGGCCATGGCGGCGTTTTCGAGCTTCTGAAGGTAGTCGACGTACAGCGCGCGAATTCCAAACTGGTGCTTCCAGCGACGGGCCACGCGCGCGACGTCGGCGATATCGGGAGAGCTTCGATCGTAGATGCGAATGGGGCGATCGCTGTAAGCCCTGACGGCCTCCGTAAGTCCACTCCATTGGTGGTCTTCGATACGTGCAGTGCGCAGCTTGCCCACGGACACCGACGACCCGGTGGCCATCCAGCGCAATCCGACCTGTTCGTGCGGCTGCTCTGCGGAAATCAATCCGACGGGACAGCCATGGCTTTGTTGGTCAATGCTCCCGGCGAGCACCATGCCGAGCAGAAGGCCCGTCTTGCCCATGGCAGGYCGCGCGCCCACGACGATGAGGTCTGAGTCGTGCAGGCCTCCCAATGCATCGTCCAGACCCGCCAGGCCCGTCGGGACCCCAACCAGTGCGCCTCCCGCTTCATGGGCTGCCAGGACTTGGCCCCACGCCGCGGACATGGCGCTCTTGGCCGTGTGCTCGCACTCGCGCTCATCAGCGAACAGGTCCATGAGCTCAGAGATCGCGCGATCGACGGCGCCCTCTTCGCGACGGCTCGTTGCACTTCGCAGATCGTCGGCAATGCGACCTGCTTCGCGACACCGCCATCCCTCGATTACCAGCTTCGACTTGTAGCCAGGATTGCTGCACGCGAAAAGATCGCGATCGCACGCCAGGCGCATGGCCAGATCCCGGATCGATATGCGCCCATCCCGTTCCGCAGCCTCACTGATGATGATGAAGTCCGCAGGGCTGCCTTCGAGATTGTGCCGGATGACGTAATCCCACAATTCGGCGAAGGCCTCGGAAGTGAAGTGCCGCGATTGCAGGGGCATCTCCGCCAGCGAGGAAGGACGAACCAGCACGGTGTGGAGCAACTGTTGCTCAACCAGAACAAGGCCATCGTCGCGGCTCATGCGCGCAGCTCCGGCAGGGACGACGACGCGAGGAGTGGCGATTGCCCCAGCTTCGCCCAGTCGTCCCGAATGGCATTCATCAATGCCTCGTCCCAGTCTACGTACGTGTAGCCCTTGGCCCTGGCATGGCCCACGAAGTGCTCGAAGCGTTCTTCGAGTCGAGAGACGCCCTTATCGCCGGCCCATCTCCGAACGCGTTCAGAGATGCCGAAGTTGCTGGGAACGGATGTCTTGTGCTTTTTCGAGCCAGTCGACGAGTGAGACTTTTCGGATGTTTCCTTTCCCTTCCCTTCCTTTCCCTTCCGTTCCAACGACGAATCCTCGCTAGAGTTCGCGACTGTCCCGTGAGTAGTACAGGAGGGCTCCGGGAATTGCGGCTTGCTTGGTTTGTCGATTCTCTGATGCGTCAGCCAGTTGCAAATTTCCAGAAACGCCGAACCGCCAACTTCATAGCGGCGAATGCAACACTCGCGCTCTAGTTCATCGAGCCAGCCGCCAATCAGCGCCCTGGCATCTTCGTCGTAAGGGAAGAGTGTGCTCGCGAGCATTCGCGAGGCTGCGCGAGTCCTCCCGTGGTCATCGCAAATCGGCCAGAGCATCACGAACAACAGGCGTGCGTCGCGTGAGACTCGGCCCATGCTCTCGGACTGCGGAAATTCGGGTTTGATGGTTCGAATACGAGCCATGCAGTTGCCTCGAATCTGTTGATGGCGTTCCGGCAGCACTGACGCGGCCAGAACGACAAGAGGTGTCAGGAGAACGGGGGGGCGCGCTCGCGGCGCCACTGCTCGTCTAGAGATCGCCTGCGTGCGACTAGACGCGCATGCGTTCGAACGTCGTACTTGGTCACCGGTGGCATGAGGTCGTCAACGGCCTGAGCCGCAGTGAGTCGTCGCGCTTCTTGGGGTCGGCCATGGCTCAACCCTCCTGCGCGTTGGGAGAGCGCGACGCCAAGGCGAGTACGTCGCCAGCGCGCCAAAGGGTTGCACCACCCACCTTCACGCCATGGGGCGCAACGCCGGTTTGACACCAAAGCCACCACGTTGAGGGAGACACACTGAGCAGCCCGCGGACGGACGCGCGAGCGCGCCGCGGCCCCCTGCCTGATTCGCGGTTACGACGAGCTTCTTCTTCTGACACGGGGCGACGACCGCAGATGTCAGCGACCCGCAGAAACGCCTCGGGGTGGATGGGATCAGTCGACGGTAAAGCTACGGCAGCCATATCACACTCCTTCGGTGGGATTGGCTGCGATTAGGCTCTCGTCATATCCAGCTGGTCACTGCAATTGCATTGATTTGCAATTTGCAATTTATCGCTTCGCTGCCAGACCGGCTCGCTTTCGACCTACTGCGATCTTTCCGGCAACGTTCCTGGACGAGATTCCGCGCACATTTGGATAGTGATGGAGAAGTGCATCGATTACGGAATTCTGCGACTCGTACACGGACAGCCTCGTACCCGCATCCGTAGTCGTCAGCATCAAATCGACCAAGCAAGCGATAACGGTTGCGTCATCCGGCTTTCCGGACGCGTCCCCGTTTACTTCGGACGGCATTGACATCCCATCAAACGCCGCATCAAGTTGATCAGCGACCCATCGGAGTGCGACCAAGCGAGATTCCTTGTCATTACGCTCAGCTCGTCCCATTTCTTCTTTGAGCCGCGATCTCAGCCCCGTAATTCGCGCCAGGATTGGCCAAAAGTGCGCGCCATTTTTCTGTTCCTCCAGATGGGCGGCCACAAACGCTGACTTCTCAAGCAAATGGAGCAGGTCAAAAGCATCGATGTATCCTCGGAGGCCAAACTCATCTACAAAGGCCTCCAGCTTCTCGACAGAGGCAGGAAATCTCAACGCAGGATCAGAATAGATACCTGTCGGGTGATGCGCCAATGTTGCGCGCTCGTTCGGCGTAAGGTCGATGTCTTCCGCTGGAGGGATTACAAAAACACCCTCCGGCTTCACGATGAGCGATGGCAGCCAATCCAGAGGCTTATCGATCTGAAAAAGTTTGACGAAATCGGTGTAGCTCAACTGAATCGACATCAGCTTTCGCTCCGTTGCTGCAGACGTCTCGCGCGTAACCTTCGCAAATTCAACCCAGCCCTACTCGCACTGCTTGCGGCGCACCACGCAATGCCTCGTCAAGATAGTCGGCCCACTCCTGCATCATCTTGCGACGCTGATCGAGATAAACCGCCTTGTTGTACGTGCCGCGTATTTCATCGGGATCACCATGTGCGAGCTGACGCTCGACCCAATCTGGTTCGAACCCCTTCTCGTTGAGCGCTGTGCTTACTAGGTGCCGGAATCCATGCGCCGTCTGCTTGCCGCTGTAGCCGATTGCCTTTAACAATCCGGTGACCGCCCCATCACTCAGTGGTTTGCGCCAATCATTGCGACCGACGAAGACGTATTCGAATCGACCCGTAATTGGCTGGAGATGAAGCAGGGCTTGTATCGCCTGCGACGGAAGCGGTGTGACGTGCGCGTAACCGCGCTTCATGCCTTCCCTACCTTTTGGGATTGTCCAAAGCCCTTCCTCGAGATCGAGCTCGGACCACTTCAGCGACCGAGTGACGCCCGGACGATTTGCGGTCCATAGGCCGAGCCACGCACACGTCTTGACCAACACGGAGCCCTGATAGCCGTCCAGCGCCCGAAGAAACTTCGGCAAGTCGTCGATGCTGAGGTGTGCGTGGTTGCGCGGCTCCGGTTGGAATAGCGCGATCGATCCGAGGTGAATGGCCGGGTTATTTGCAGTCAGACCCTTCGCGATCGCGAACGAAAAAATCGCGTTGAGCCACTGCCGGCTCTTCTTGGCCACATTGAATGCTTTGCGGCCTTCTATGCGTTCGAGCACCACACCCAGCTCAAGGGGGGTGATGTTGGCCAACGGACGTTTGCCAAGCGGTGGAAGTAGGTCCTTGTCCAGATACTGCTGAACCTTCTCGAGAGTCGCTGGCTTCCATCGCGGCGTGTTGTGCCCTACCCAGGCTGCAGCCGCGAAACCGAATGTCTGTGCCTCGGCATGGCGGAGCGCCAACTTCTGGGCCCGACGATCTTCGGAAGGATTGGTTCCCTGTCGTAAGAGGGAGCGAGCTTGGGAGGCGCCAGCCTCGGCCTCCTTCAGCGACACCTCGGGGTACACACCGAGGCTCAACATCTTTTCCTTTCCTGCGAAGCGGTAACGAAGTCGAAAGTACTTGCGACCGTCCGGATTCACGATCACGCAAAAGCCGCGACCGCCTGACAGCTTGTAGGCCTTCGCCTTGGGCTTGGCGTTGCGAATTCCTAGATCGCTCAGCTTGCCTGTCATGTTCGACAAATGGCCAATCCAAGGACGCTACCCCCTCTTCTACCCCTATCTACGTTCCGATTCCATAGGACAACATCGGATTCTGATAAGTGGTAGACAACAAAAAACCCCGCATTTCGACGGGGTTTTGGGTGGCATGTCGGACTGCGATGGACGGCGTCGGACTTCTGTTTGGTGCCCGGGAGAGGACTCGAACCTCCACGATTTTACTCGCTAGTACCTGAAACTAGTGCGTCTACCAATTCCGCCACCCGGGCAGGTGGGCGCGTATGGTGCGGTGCGGCGGGGCCGATGTCAACGCGTTGGCGCATGATTTTGGGCGCCCTCGCCCGGGGGCGCATCGCCCTCGTAAGCCAGCGGCAGGGAGACGGTTGCGCGCAGGCCCGGGTGGTTGTCGTCGAGGACCACGCGGGCGTGGTGGCGCACGGCGATCGCGCGGACCAGGCTCAGGCCCAGGCCGCTGCCGGACGTGCCGCGGTGGCGTTCGCCCCGGTGGAATCGATCGAACACGCGGTCGCGTTCGTTCTCCGGGATGCCGGGGCCGCGGTCGCCCACCGTGATGCAGGCGTGGTTGCCGGTGCGCGTGACCGCGACATCGACACCGGTGTTCGCGGGCGCGTACTTGATCGCGTTGTCGAGCAGGTTCACGACCAGTTGGAACAGTTGGTCGGCATCGCCGCGCACGTGCAGGGGCGCCGTCGCGAGGGACAGCGCGATGCCCCGCTCGGCGGCGATCGGTTCGTAGAGATCCAATGCGTCGCTCGCCAGTTTGGACAGGTCGACGGTGGCCTCGTCCTCGATGCGCGCCTGCGCTTCGATGCGGGCCAGCCGCAGCAATGCGCCGGAGGCCTGGAGGAGCTGGTCGGCTTCGGCGATCGCCGGTTCGAGCGCTTCGGGCTCCACCGATCCCTGGTTGCGCAATTGATCCAGCCGCGTGCGCATGCGGGTGAGCGGCGTACGCAGGTCGTGCGCGATGTGGTCGGTGGCTTCGCGCACGCCGGCCAGCAGCGCTTCGATGCGGTCGAGCATCGTGTTGAACCGCAGCGACAGGCGATCGAAGGCATCGCCCGTGCCGTCGACGGGCGCGCGCAGGTCGATTTCCCCCGCGCCCACGCGCATCGCGGTGGCGTCGAGCGATTGCAGGCGGCGCGCGACCCATCGCGCGGTCATTGCACCGATCACCAGGCCGAGCAGGACCGCGATCGCCAGCGCCGCCAGTGTCGTGCGCGCCATCAGGGCGAGGAAGCCGCTTTCCGAACGCAGGCGCAGGCCGGTGGCGACGACCACGCCGGGCGCCAGCGTCGTGCGTTGGACGAGGACGCGCGTGTTGTCCTGGTCGCGCGCTTCGCGCCAGCCATCGCGCGCAGGCACGCTCGCGGGCGGCGCGTTGGTCGCGACCGCGCGGCCGTCGAACCAGGCGGCGTACAGGGCATCGGGTTCGTCGGGCGTCGCGATGCGATCGCGCACCGCGTCGGACAAGCCCGTGCGCCCGCCGTCGCGCCAGGCATCACGCAAGCCATCGCTCTCGGCGACGATCGCTTCGCGCGCATCGCGGATGAGCAAGGTCGACACCGCCGCGTACACCGCGCCACCGAGCAGCGCGAACCCGAGCAGGAACGACACGCACACCGCGAAGGCCAGGTGCCCGCTGGTCGAACGCAGGGCGCGCCCGAGATTCACGCGTCGCCGAATCGATAGCCCGCGCCGCGCACGGTGTGCAGCAGCGGCGTCGCTTCGCCGTGGTCGATCTTCTGGCGCAGGCGGCTGATGTGCACGTCGATGACGTTGGTCTGCGGATCGAAGTGGTAGTCCCACACTTGTTCGAGCAGCATCGTGCGCGTGACCACGCGCCCGGCCTGGCGCATCAGCGCTTCGAGCAGGCGGAATTCGCGGGGTTGCAGGTCGATGCGGCGCGGGCCGCGTTGCGCCTGGCGGCGCAACAGGTCGAGTTCGAGGTCGGCGACCTTCAGTTTCGTTTCCGCTGCCGCGGCGCCGCCGTCGTTACGGCGCAGGATGTTGTCCAGGCGCGCGTTCAATTCGGCGAACGCGAAGGGCTTGCACAGGTAATCGTCGGCGCCCGCGCGCAGGCCTTCGACGCGATGGTCGACGTCGCCCAGCGCCGTAAGCACGATCGTCGGCACGCGGTTGCCGGCGCCGCGCAGCGTGCGCAGCACGGTGAGGCCGTCGAGCGCGGGGAGCATGCGGTCGAGGATCAGGGCGTCGTAGGGTTCCGTGGTGGCGAGGAACAGGCCCTGCTTGCCGTCGGCGGCGTGGTCGACGGCGTGTCCCGCTTCCTTCAGGCCCTGTCGGAGCCAGGCGGCGGTGTCGGGGTCGTCTTCGATCAACAGGATGCGCATCGCCGTCTCCTTCCGGCCCGAGCATACCGCCGGGCCGGGATGTGGACGTGCGCATGCGATGGCCCGGGCGGTCGCGACGGTGCGGGGTCAGGGGATCGCCGCGCCGCCCGGGGTCGCCTCGGGGATCACTTCTTGGCGGCAGCCTTGGTTTCGGACTTCATTTCCGACTTCGACCACTTCTCGCAATGGCCGGTCTTGCCCTGCTTTTCGCAGGTGCGCTTTTCGTGATGCTCGGACTTGGCGGTCGTGGACTTGGCGGGCTGCGCGGCGGTGGAAGCGGCCTGCGGCGTGGCCGCGAAGGCCGAACCGGCAACGGCGCTCATGACGAGAAGCATCAGGGCTTTGCGGGCGATCATGGCGGAACTCCTGTGGATGTGGGCGATGGATATCGCAGGACCAAGGCTGCGCCCCGGCGGCTTGCGGGCCGGTTGCCCGAACATGAAACATTCTTCATCCGGCGGCGGCGGGTACACTTCCAAGGACTCGCCACACGCAGCAATCGATGAACGACACCGTCCGCCCCGTCTTCCACGGCTTCGAACAGATCCCCCTCCGCGAATACGCCGAACGCGCGTATCTCGACTACTCCATGTATGTCGTGCTGGACCGCGCCCTGCCCTTCCTGGGCGACGGGCTCAAGCCGGTGCAGCGCCGCATCATCTACGCGATGAGCGAGCTCGGGCTCAACGCCGGGGCCAAGCCGAAGAAATCCGCGCGCACGGTCGGCGACGTGATCGGCAAATACCACCCGCACGGCGACTCGGCCTGTTACGAGGCGCTGGTGCTGATGGCGCAGCCGTTCTCGTATCGCTATCCGCTGATCGAAGGCCAGGGCAATTTCGGTTCGAGCGACGATCCCAAGTCCTTCGCGGCGATGCGTTACACCGAATCCAAGCTCACGCCGATCGCCGAAGTGCTGCTGGGCGAATTGGGCCAGGGCACGGTCGACTGGGTGCCGAACTTCGACGGCACGCTCGACGAACCCTCGTGGATGCCCGCGCGCCTGCCGCACCTGCTGCTCAACGGCACGACGGGCATCGCGGTCGGCATGGCCACCGACGTCCCGCCGCACAACCTCAACGAAGTCGTCGCCGCGTGCATCCGCCTGCTCGAGGATCCCGACGCGACCGTGCGCGACCTGTGCGAACACATCCGCGGCCCCGATTACCCGACGACGGCGGAAATCATCACGCCGGCCAGCGATCTGCTGTCGATGTACGAAACGGGCCTGGGCAGCGTGCGCGCGCGCGGCACCTTCGTGAAGGAAGCGGCGAACATCGTCATCACCGCCCTGCCCTACCAGGTGTCCTCCTCGAAGGTGATCGAACAGATCGCCGCGCAGATGCGCGCGAAGAAGTTGCCGTGGCTGGAAGACATCCGCGACGAATCCGACCACGAGAATCCCGTTCGCGTCGTGCTCGTGCCGCGCAGCAACCGCGTGGACGCCGAACAGTTGATGGGCCATCTGTTCGCCACGACGGACATCGAACGCTCCTATCGCGTCAACCTCAACGTCATCGGCGAAGACGGCCGCCCGCAGGTCAAGAACCTCAAGCAGCTGCTGTCCGAATGGCTGGTGTTCCGCACCAACACCGTCGTGCGGCGCCTGCAGCATCGCAAGGAACGCGTCGAACGCCGCCTGCACTTGCTGGAAGGCTTGCTGGTCGCGTTCCTCAACCTCGATGAAGTCATCCGCATCATCCGCACCGAAGACGAGCCGCGCGATGTGTTGATCGCGCGTTTCGCGCTCAGCGAAGACCAGGCCGACTACATCCTCGACACGCGCCTGAAGCAACTGGCGCGCCTCGAGGAAATGAAGATCCGCGGCGAGCAGGACGAGCTCGCCAAGGAACTCGAGAAGATCCTCAACACGCTGGAAAGCAAGGCCAAGCTGAAGAAGCTGGTGAAGGACGAGTTGCTCGCCGATGCCAAGAAGTTCGGCGACGCGCGGCGTTCGCCGCTGGTTGCGCGCGATGCCGCGCAGGCGCTGGACGAAACCGAACTGGTGCCGAGCGAACCGATGACGGTCGTGCTCAGCGAGAAAGGCTGGATCCGCGCGGCCAAGGGCCACGATGTCGATGCGGCCGGCTTGTCGTATCGCGAAGGCGACGGCTTGCTCGCCGCGGTGCGCGGGCGCAGTACGCAACAGGTGGCGTTCCTGGATTCGACGGGGCGCAGTTATTCCACCCTCGCCCACTCGCTGCCGAGTGCGCGCGGCAATGGCGAACCCTTGAGCGGGCGCTTCACGCTCGCATCGGGTGCGTCGTTCCAGGCGATCGCGAGCGGCGATGACGAAACGCGCTTCGTGCTCGCGTCCACGCACGGCTACGGGTTCGTCACGAAGTTCGTCAACCTCACGGGTCGACAGAAGGCCGGCAAGGCGATGTTGTCGCTGACGCCGGGCGCGAAGGTCGTGCAGCCGGCGCAAGTCGGTTCGGTCGAAAGCGATCGCGTGGTCGCGGTGACGAGCGCGGGTCATCTGCTCGCGTTCCCGGTGCGCGATCTGCCGGAACTCGACAAGGGCAAGGGCAACAAGCTGATCGAGATCCCGAAGGCGAAGCTCGGCACCGAACGCGTCGTCGCAGTGGCCGTCGTGCCGCCGGGCGGCAAGCTCTCGGTGAAATCGGGCTCGCGTTCGATGACGCTGTCGTTCAAGGAACTCGACGACTACGTCGGAGCGCGTGCGTCGCGTGGCGGTCTGTTGCCGCGCGGTTGGCAGAAGGTCGACGGGCTGGCGGTCGAATGAGCGAAGAGCTGCTGCGCGATCGCGAGAATTGGTTGTCGCGTTGGCGCGAGGGGCGGATCGGTTTCCACCAGGAAACGCCGTCGCCCTTGCTGGTCGAATGCTGGGATCGCATCGGTGCGCCTGAAGGCGCAACGGTCTTCGTGCCACTCGCGGGGAAATCGGTCGACATGCCGTGGTTGGTCGAACACGGGCATGCGGTGTTCGGCGTGGAGCTTGCAGCGCTCGCGGTGGAGCAGTTTTTCGCCGAGCAAGGTTTGCAGGCGGATGTCGAGCAGTCGTCGAAGGGCGCGCTGTGGCGTTCGGGTCCGATCGCGCTTTTGAACGGCGATGTGTTCGCGCTCGATGCGCAGGATCTGGGTGCGTGCACGGCGTTCTTCGATCGTGCGGCGATCATCGCGTTGCCGGAGGGTCTGCGTCGACGTTATGCGCGTGAGGTGTATGCGCAATTGCCGCGCGGATGCGTGGGCTTGATGGTCACGCTCGAATTTCCGCAACACCAGAAGCCGGGCCCGCCTTTCTCCGTTCCCGAAGCGGAAGTGCGGGAATTGTTCGAGCCCGGGTGGGATGTGGAACTGCTGGTCCGACGCGACATCCTGGCCTACCAGGACTCTTTCCGGAACGAAGGCGTGACCGCGCTGCACGCGGTCGCGTATCGACTGCAACGGCGCTGAGGCGCGCCGCACCAAAGGGGCCTGCATGCGGCGCTGGATCGTCCGGATCGCACTGGGGTTGCTCGGGTTGTTGCTGATCGCGCTGCTCGCCGCATGGCTGGCGATGCGCGCGAGCCTGCCGCCGCTGGACGGAACGCAATCGCTGCCCGGGCTTTCGGCGCCGGTGACGATCCAACGCGATGCGCTCGGCGTGGTCACCATCGATGCACGCAACGAAACCGACGCGCTGCGCGCACTCGGCTACGTGCACGCGCAGGAACGCTTCTTCGAGATGGACCTGATGCGGCGTTCGGCGGCGGGCGAGTTGTCGGGCCTGTTCGGCGACATCGCGCTGGGGGTCGACAAGGCCGCGCGCGTGCATCGGATGCGGGCGCGCGTGCACGAGCGACTGGACGAGATCGCGGGCGACCGGCGCGCACAACTCGATGCGTATACGCAGGGCGTGAATGCCGGCCTGAACGCATTGTCCGCGCGCCCGTGGGCCTACCTGGTCCTGCGACAGCATCCGCAACGGTGGCGCGCGGAAGACACGCCGCTGGTCGGCTACGCGATGTACTTCGATTTGCAGGACGCAGCCAACAAGCGCGAACTCGCCTTGTGGAAACTGCAGTCGCACGTGCCGCCGGCGCTGTATGCGCTGCTCACGCACGACGGGACGAGTTGGGATGCGCCGATCACCGGTGCGCCCACCGGCGACGCGGTGTTGCCCGGTCCGGATGCATTGAATCTGCGCGATCTGCCGGTTCCGATGCTCGCCTCGCTGCACGCCTTGCCCGATCCACCCGCGATCGGCAGCAACAACTTCGCCGTCAGCGGCGATGCCACGCGCGACGGCCGCGCGATCCTCGCCAACGACATGCACCTGGCGCTGCGCGCGCCGAACATCTGGTTCCGCGCGCGTTTGCGCTATCCCGATGCGCGCGCCGAAGGCGGTCGCGTCGATCTCAACGGCGTCACCCTGCCCGGCATGCCCGCGATCGTGGTGGGCAGCAACGGGCATGTGGCGTGGGGATTCACCAACGGCTACATCGACAACGCCGATTGGGGACGCCTGGTGAAATGCGGCGACGCGCGCTATCGCATCGGTGGTGCGTGCGTGCCCTTGACGGCGCATCGCGAACGCATCGACGTTGCAGGCGGCGCGCCGGTCGACATCGACGTCGAAGAATCGCCGTGGGGGCCCGTGCTCGCCGAAGCCGAGAATGGCGACGCACTGGCGCTGCGCTGGTCGGCGCACTTGCCGGGCTCCTTGCGATTGGCGTTCATGGACATGGCGTATGCGCGCGATGTCGACGACGCGTTGCAGCGCGCGAATCGCGCCGCGATTCCTGCCCAGAACCTGCTGGTCGCCGGCAAGAAGGACATCGCGTGGCGCGTAATCGGGCCGTTGCCGCAACGCATCGCCGGCTGCGACGAAACCATGCCCGATGCGGGGACGTGCGCGCCCTGGGGAGTGCGGCTGGATGCTTCGCCCGTGGTTGCGCGGCCGATTTCGGCGCGCTTGTGGAGCGCGAACGCGCGCGTCATCCAGGATCGTCCCGGTGCGGCGCGCCTGTACGACGGCAACTTCTGGCTCGGCGTGCGCGCGAACCGGATCAAGCACGATCTGTTCGAGCGTCCGCAGTTCGACGAACGCGCGCTGCTCGCGATCCAGCTCGACGATCGCGCCGTGTTCCTGCAGCGCTGGTGGGCACTGCTGCAATCGCAGGCGAAGGCCGACGGCACGCCAGCGTTGCATGCGCTGGCGGAGGCATCGCGCACATGGGAAGGACGCGCGGAGCCATCGTCGGTGAGCTTCCGCATCGCGAAGGCGTGGCGGCGCGCGGTGCACGATCGCCTCGCAGACGGGCTGACCGCGCCGGCGCGGGCCGAGCTCGGGCAGGACTTCACCATGCCGCAGATGCCGCAGTTCGAAGGCGTTGCCTGGCCGCTGGTCTCGCAGCGGCCGATGCATCTGTTGCCGCGGCGCTACAAGACCTGGACGGCATTGTTCGAGGATGCCGCGAAAGACGTGCGCGCCGATCTCGAACACGAAGGCCCGCTCGCCGAACGCACCTGGGGCGAGGCGAACACCGCGCGCATCTGTCATCCGCTGGCGCGCGCCTTGTTCTTCGCGCGCAGGTTGTTGTGCATGCCCGCCGAACCGCTGGATGGCGATGCGACGACGCCACGCGCGCAATCACCGGACAACGGTGCCTCCGAACGCATGGTCGTCTCGCCGGGCCACGAAGCCGACGGCATTTTCCACATGCCCGGTGGGCAGAGTGGCAATCCGCTGTCGCCGTATTGGGGTGCGGGGCATGAGGACTGGGTGCAAGGGCGGCCGACGCCGTTTCTCCCGGGTCCGACGGAACACACGTTGACGCTGAAATAGCGACGTTTCGTCTGTAACAGCCGGCGGAATCCAAGGAGGGTTGGGGGCACCGCGCCACTACGATTCGGCGGCGTTTCCCTCCCCCCAAGGATTCGAGCATGACCAAACTGAAACTGATCGCGCTGGCGCTCGCCATCGCGCCGGCCACCGCGTTCGCGAGCGATGGCCGCGGCTTTGCCTTCACTGCCGGCTACGGCAGCCTCGACGGCGGCGGCAATCCGCTCGCGGGCCAACCGATTTCCATGCCGGGCCCGCTGGCCACCATCGACCACGAGGACGGCGACGATGTGTGGAGCCTGTCTGCCTCGTGGTTCGTCAACGACCATTGGGCCATCGAAGTGTGGACTGCGCCGGACGCCAAGCAGTCCGTGCACATCGACACCGAATTCGGCCCGGATATCCACCTGGCCTCGTACAACACCTCGCCCGTCACGCTGATGGCGCAGTACCACTTCGGTGGCATGGGGCGCATCACGCCGTTCGTGGGCGCCGGCTGGCACTGGACCAACGTCGGTAGCGTGGCCACGAACCCGACGTACGACGAACTCGTGGGCCTGGATCTGTCGGGCGACAACGGCTTCGCCGCCGTCGCCGGCCTGGATGTCGCCATTGCCAAGGGTTGGTTCGCGCGCGGCGATGTGCGCTGGATGGATTCGTCGACCGATGTTTCGTCGATGGAAATCCGCAAGAAGTCGGTCAAGGCCGACAAGGTGTTCTACGGCGTCTCGATCGGCTACCGCTTCTGAGTGATACGCGCCGGCTCGCTAAGCGAGGAGCCGGCGCATCAGGGCCAGGTAGACATCGGGGAGCGCCTGGAGGTCGGCGATCGACACGTGTTCGTCGACCTTGTGGATGCTCGCGTTCACCGGCCCGATCTCCACGCATTGCGCTCCCAGCGGCGCGATGAAGCGCGCATCCGACGTACCACCACCGGTGCTCTCCTCCGGCGCGAAGCCGGCGACTTGCGCGAGCACCTCGCGCGCCGCTGCACGCAGCGGGCCTTCGGGCGTGTGGAAGGGTTCGCCGCCGCGATGCCAATGGATCGCGTAGTCGAGCGCGTGCTTGCGGAAGATCGCTTCGCACTCGGCTTCCAACTTCTCCGCGCTCCATCGCGGATTGAAGCGCAGGTTGAACAACACCTGCATCTCCCCGGGTATCACGTTGTTCGCGCCGGTGCCGGCGTGGACGTTGCTGATCTGCAGGCTGGTGGGCGGAAAGGTTTCGAAGCCGTCGTCCCACTTGCGAGCCACGAGTTCGGCGAACGCGGGCAGCGCCTGGTGGATCGGGTTGCGCGCCTTGTCCGGATACGCCACGTGCCCCTGGATGCCGCGCACCGTCATGGTCGCCGATAAAGTGCCGCGGCGGCCGACGCGCAGCAGGTCGCCGAGTTTCGCCTTCGACGACGGCTCGCCCGTCACGCACCAATCGATGCGTTGCCCGCGTTCGCGGAACACATCGGCGACGCGACGCACGCCATCGATGGCGTCGCCCTCTTCGTCCGAAGTCACGAGCATCGCAACCGTGCCGCGGTGCGAAGGATGCTCGGCGACGAAACGTTCCAGCGCGACGACGAAGGCCGCGACGCTGCCCTTCATGTCGGCCGCGCCACGGCCGTACAACGCCCCGTCGCGTTCGGTGGGAACGAAGGGATCGCTCGCCCACGCTTCGCGCGGGCCCGGCGGCACGACGTCGGTGTGGCCGAGGAAGACCAGCACCGGGCCTTCGCTGCCGTGGGTCGCCCACAGATTGTCGACGTCGCCGAAGCGCAGCGATTCGCACGCGAAGCCTGCGCGCGACAAACGTTGCGTAAGCATCGCCTGGCAACCGGCATCGTTCGGCGTGACGGACTTTCGTTCGATCAAGGCCTTCGTCAACGCGAGCACGTCGCTCACTTGCGCACCCCGAAACGCAGCTTGAAACCGCTGTCGGTGAATCCCTGCGTCACCGTGCCATCGTCGGTCACGACGACCGGGCGGCGGATCAGCTGCGGATATTCCTTCAGCAACAACTGCCATTCCGGGTCGCTGGCCGGGGTCTTGCGGGCCGGTGGCAGTTCGCGCCACGTGGTCGAAGACTTGTTGATCAACGCCTCCCAACTCCCTGCCTGCTGCGCCCAACCGGCGAGCGTGGCGGCGGACTGGCGGCGGTCGCGATAGTCGACGAACGTGTGTTCGATGCCGAAGCGCTCCAACCAGTTGCGCGCCTTCTTGCAGGTATCGCAGTTGGACAGGCCGTAGAGAGTGGTCATTGCTTACCCGCGGAGGAGTTCGTTGATCGACGTCTTCGCGCGCGTCTTCGCATCGACCTGCTTGACGATCACCGCGCAATACAGGGAATGCGTGCCATCGGCCGCAGGCAGCGAACCGGAGACGACCACCGAGCCCGGCGGCACGTAACCGTAGCTGATTTCCTTCGTCGCGCGGTTGTAGATGCGCGTGCTCTGGCCGAGGAAGACGCCCATGCCGATCACGCTGTGGTGGCCGACGACCACGCCTTCGACCACTTCGGAGCGCGCACCGATGAAGCAATGATCCTCGATGATCGTCGGCGAAGCCTGCAGGGGCTCCAGCACGCCGCCGATGCCCGCGCCGCCGGAGATGTGGCAATGCTTGCCCACCTGCGCGCACGAACCCACCGTCGCCCAGGTATCGACCATCGTGTTGGCGCCGACATGCGCGCCGATGTTCACGAAGCTCGGCATCAGCACGACGTCCTTGCCCAGGTAGGAACCGCGCCGCACCACCGTGCCCGGCACCACGCGGACGCCGAGCTTGCGGAACTGCGATTCGCCGAAACCCTGGAAGCGCAGCGGCACCTTGTCCCAGAACGGCGCCGGCTCGCCTTCCATCAGCGTCATGTCGCGCGTGCGGAAATACAGCAGCACCGCTTTCTTCAGCCACTCGTTGACCTGCCAGCCGCCCTTGCCGTCGGGCTCGGCGACGCGGAATTCGCCGCTTTCCATGCCTTCGATCACGCGTTCGACCGAGGGGCGCGTGGCCCACTCGATCTCTTCGGGCGTCAGCATCGTGCGGCGTTCCCACGCACTGTCGATGTGGAACTTCAATTCCTCCACGCTCAGGCCCGGTGCGGGCTGCGGCGCGGCGGCCTTCTTCCTCGTGGTCTTGCGGACGGTCATCGTGGATCTCCATCGAATAGGGCCGACAGCGCCGCGCGCAATGCGTCGCGGCGCGCGTCGTCGAGCGCCTGGTCGCGCTCGTCGGTCAGTTGGAAGACATCTTCGGCGCGTGCGCCGAAGGTGGCGATGCGCGCATCGTGCACGCGCAGGCGCTGTGCACGGAAGACTTGCGTGACATCGGCGAGAAGCCCCGGCCTGTCGGTGCAGACCAGGCTGAGCAAGGTGCGGCGCTTGTCGGCCGCATCGACGAACCCGATCTGCGGCGCGATGCGGAAGTGTCGCAGGTGCCGCGGCTGGTTGCGGCGAACCGGTTTGATCGTGTCGAGGTCGGCGACGGCGAGCGCGCCCGCCATGCGGCGTTCGACATCGTCCGCCGCGACCGCGCGTTGGCCTTCGGCCGGCAGCACTTCGAAGGTATCGAACACGCGTGCATCCGGGCCGTCGAACAGGCGCGCCTGCATGATCGCCAGGCCCGCGCGATCCAGCGTGGCGACGATCGCCGCGAACAGGCCGTCGCGATCGGGCGCGAGCACGAACACTTCCAGCGCACCGATGCGCGCCGCGCCCTGTGCATTCAGGGTGCGGGCACTGACCCGCACGCCCTCGGCCTTCGCGCCGCGCACGACGGTGGCCTGCCAGGCGATCTGGTCGGGCCGCGCGCGCAGGAAGGTTTCGTCGGGCATCAGCGCGAACAGGCGCTGCGCTTCATCGGCCTTGATGCCGAATTCCGCGAGCAACGCCTGCGCGGCGGCGCGCGATTCGGCGATGCGATCGGCAGCCGCGACCGGATGCTCAAGCCCACGGCGCAAGGCCAGGCGCGTCGCCGTGTACAGATCGGCCAGCAGCCGATCCTTCCACGCGTTCCACAATTTCGGCGAAGTGCCGGCGATGTCGGCGCAGGTGAGCAGATACAGAAGATCGAGCCGTTCGCGATCGGCGACTTCATGCGCGAAGCGATGGATGACCTCCGGATCGGAGATGTCCTGCTTCTGCGCGGTGACCGACATCAGCAGGTGCTTGCGGACGAGCCACGCGATCAGTTCGGTGTCGGCTTCGCTCAGGCCGTGCGCGATGCCGAATTCGCGCGCATCGACCGCGCCGAGTTCGGAGTGGTCGCCGCCCCGCCCTTTCGCGATGTCGTGGAAGAGGCCGGCGAGCAACAACAACTCCGGCTTGCGCAGACGCGGGTGGACTTCATGCGCGATCGAGAAACGCTCGTCCTGCGTACCCGCGGCGAAGCCGGCGATGTTGCGCAGGACCGCGAGCGTGTGCTGGTCCACGGTGAAGACATGGAACAAGTCGAACTGCATGCGCCCGGAAACCTGCGCGAACGCCGGCAACCAACGTGCGAGCACGCCGAGCCGGGCGAGGCGCGCGACGGTTTCGACCGCCTGCGGGCCACGCAGCAGCGCAATGAACTGCGCGCGCAATGCGGGCGTCGCGTCGGTGTATGCGGGGATCGCGGGCAGCGATTCGGCCAACGCGCGCGCGGTTTGCGAATGCAGGCCGCGGATGCGCGGTTGCGCCGCCCAGGTCGCGAACAACGCGAAGATGGCCGCGGTGTCGCCTTCCGGCCACTGCGGATCGCGCGCGGCGAGATAGCCGCGGCGCAATTCGAAGGCCGCATCGATCGGTTCGGGCGCGACCTCGCCTTCGAGTTGTTCTTCGAAGCGTTGCAGCAAACGGTCGTTGATGCGCAGCACGATCGAGGCGCTGCGATAGAAGCCCTGCATCATCTGTTCGACGGCGAGCGTGCCGTCGGCGTCGACGTGCCCCAGGCGCGCGGCCAGCGTCTTCTGGTGATCGAAGCGCAGGCGTTCTTCACGGCGACCGGCCACCAGGTGCAGGCCATAGCGCAGGCGCGCGAGTGCGCGGCGCTCGCGTTCGAGCGTGGCGTATTCGTCGGCGCCCAGTTGGCCGAGCGCGATCATGCCCTGCGCATCGCGCTGGCCGAGCACGCGCAACGCCATCCAACGCAGCGTCTGGATGTCGCGCAGGCCGCCCGGGCCTTCCTTGAGGTTGGGTTCGAGATTGTCCGAGGTGTCGCCGAAGCGCGCCTGGCGCACGCGTTGCTCTTCGCGCTTGGCGCGGAAGTACTCGCGCGCGGGCCAGACGTGGCGCGTGTCGATCGCGTGCAGCAGCGCGCGCAGGTCGTGTTCGTCGGCGACCAGCGGGCGCGCTTCGGACAAGGCGGTAAGCACGGTGATGTCTTCGCGCGCCGCGGCGGTGCATTCGTTGTGCGAGCGCACGGCGTGGCCGGTCGGCAGGCCCGCATCCCAGAGCAGCGCGAAGAAGCGCGCGAGCGCATCGTGCTGCGCGGCCTGCGCGTCGGGCTCGGCCAGCACGAGCAGGTCGATGTCCGATTGCGGGTACAACTCGCCGCGGCCGTAGCCGCCGACGGCGAACAGGGCGAGCTTCGCGTCGTCGGTGATGCATTGCGACCAGGCTTCGCGCACGAGCGCGTCGACGGCCATCGCGCGATCGCGCAGCAGCGTGTCGATGTCTTCGTTGCGGTCGAAGCGCGCGGCGAGCGCGGCGTCGGCCTCCATCAGGCGCGCACGCGCCTGGGTGGCCCATGCGGCCGGTTCACTCGGCGGCGCGCTCGCCGCCGGCCTGGAGGCGGCGGCGGGGTCGCTCATAGATCGTTGTCGTCGCCGGGGACGCGGGTAAGGATCTCGACGCCATCGTCGGTCACCACCACCGTGTGCTCCCACTGCGCGGAAAGCTTGCGGTCCTTGGTGACCACGGTCCAACCGTCGGGCAGCAGCTTGGTATGGCGCGCGCCTTCGTTGATCATCGGTTCGATCGTGAAGGTCATGCCCGGCTTGAGCACCATGCCTTCGCCCGGGCGCCCGTAATGCAGTACCTGCGGGTCTTCGTGATAGATCTTGCCGATGCCGTGGCCGCAGTACTCGCGCACGACGCTGAAGCGTTCGCCTTCGGCGTACTGCTGGATCGCGTTGCCGATGTCGCCGAGCGTGGCGCCCGGCTTCACGGTGCGGATGCCACGGAACATCGCCTCGCGCGTGGTGTCCACCAGCCGCTTGGCCATCACCGACGGCGTCCCCACGTAATACATGCGCGAGGTGTCGCCATGCCAGCCGTCCTTGATGACGGTGACGTCGATGTTGAGGATGTCGCCGTCCTTCAGGACCTTGGCCTCGCTGGGGATGCCATGGCAGATGACGTTGTTGACCGACGTGCAGACCGTGGCGGGGAAACCGCGGTAACCCACGTTGGCCGGGATCGCCTGCTGCACGTTGACGATGTGGTCGTGGCAGATGCGGTCGAGTTCGGCGGTGGTCACGCCCGGCTTCACGTGCGGGGCGACGACCTGGAGCACCTCGGCGGCCAGGCGGCCGGCGACGCGCATCTTTTCGATGTCCTCGGGGGACTTGATGGTGATCGACATGGGGGGATTATCGCCTCCCGGGGGCCGTTCCGGCCATCACGCCCCCGTCCCGGAGCGTTCCACGGCTTGCCCGCAAGTGGCTGGAACCGCTAGAATTCCGCTTCTTCCCCGGGCACCCGCCCCCGGAAGCCGCCCACGAGGGGCGCCACCCTCGAATCCACACCTGCCGCAACAGCCCGCCCCGGGGTGCCTCGCAAGAGGTTCGGAGGCGGAAGCGCCAGGGAGGCCCAACCCCGGAACCCAACGTCCGCCCCAACCCATGGGCGGCAGGTTCCACTGTCAGGAGTTACAAGCAATGTCCCAGGTCACCATGCGCCAGATGCTGGAAGCCGGCGTCCACTTCGGCCACCAGACGCGCTACTGGAATCCCAAGATGGGCCCGTACATCTTCGGCGCCCGCGGCAAGATCCACATCATCAACCTCGAGAAGACGATGCCGCTCTTCTCCGACGCGATGAACTTCATTTCGGCGATCGCGCAGAAGCGCGGCACCATCCTGTTCGTCGGCACCAAGCGCTCGGCGCGCGAAGCGATCAAGGAAGAAGCCACGCGTTGCAGCATGCCGTACATGACCCAGCGCTGGCTGGGCGGCACGCTCACCAACTTCCGCACGGTCAAGCAGTCGGTCCAGCGCCTGAAGGAACTGGAAGCCGGCGAAACCGACGGCACGTTCCAGAAGCTGGTCAAGCACGAAGTGCTCGGCCTGCGCCGTGAGCGCGACAAGCTCGAAGCCTCGCTCGGCGGCATCAAGGACATGAACCGCCTGCCCGACGCGCTGTTCGTGATCGACATCGGCCACGAAGACATTGCCGTCAAGGAAGCCAAGAAGCTCGGCATCCCGGTCATCGCGGTTGTCGACACCAACTACGATCCGGCCCTGGTCGATTACGCGATCCCGGGCAACGACGACGCCATCCGCGCCGTGCAGCTGTACGCCCGCGCCGCGGCCGACGCCGTGCTCGAAGGCAAGGCTGCCGCCCCGTCGGCCGCAAACGTCCGCGAAGAAGACTTCGCCGAAGCCGCCGGTGCCGAAGGCGAAGACAAGAAGGGCCCGCGCCGCGCCCCGGCCAAGAAGCCCGCCCCGCGCAAGCCGGCCGCCAAGGCCGAGTAAGCACCGGCTGTCATGCAGCCGCGCAAGACTGCGCGGCTGCGATCTGCATTTTCGCCATCCCTGCAATCGCGGGGATGACGCACTCATTTCCAAGAGGAACCCCCATGGCTGAAATCACCGCTTCCCTCGTCAAGGAACTGCGCGAGCGCACCGGCGCCGGCATGATGGAGTGCAAGAAGGCGCTCACCGAAAACAACGGCGACATCGAAGCTTCGGCCGAGTGGCTGCGCAAGTCGGGCCTGGCCAAGGCCGACAAGAAGGCCGGCCGCGTGGCCGCCGAAGGCCGTGTCTCGGTCGCCCAGTCGGGCAACAAGGCCGTGCTGGTGGAGATCAACTCCGAAACCGACTTCGTTGCGAAGGACGGCAACTTCATCAACTTCGCCGACGCCGTCGCGCAGACCGCGCTGGCGTCCGGCGCCGCCGACGTCGAAGCGCTGAAGTCCGCGAAGATGCCCTCGGGCGAGACCGTCGAAGAAGCGCGCGCCGCCGTGATCTCCAAGGTCGGCGAAAACGTGCAGGTCCGTCGCCTCGTGCGCATCGACACCGCCAACAACGTCGCGGCCTACGTGCACACCGGCAACAAGATCGGCGTGCTGGTCGAGCTCAAGGGCGGCGACGCCGACCTGGCGCGCGGCATCGCGATGCACATCGCCGCGTTGAATCCGCCGTACAACAAGGCGGCCGACGTGCCGGCCGACTTCGTCGCGAAGGAAAAGGAAATCGAACTGGCCAAGATGTCCGACAAGGACAAGCAGAAGCCGGCCGAAATCCTCGAGAAGATCATCAGCGGCAAGATCGCGAAGATCGTCAACGAAGTGACGCTGTACGGCCAGCCCTACGCGCTGGACCAGGACAAGACGGTCGAAGCCACGGCGAAGGCCGCCGGCGCCGATGTCGTCGGCTTCCAGCGCCTCGCCGTCGGCGAAGGCATCGAGAAGGTGAAGGAAGACTACGCAGCCGAAGTGGCCAAGGCCATGCAGGTCTGATCCACCGCGACAAGCGTTGAAACGGAAAACCCGCGGGCAACCGCGGGTTTTTTGTTGCCTATTGCGGTGGGGGCGCAACGTGATGCTGGGCGGGGTACGTCACCACGCGGATATCCTGTGGCAGGCGTGCACCTGCGTGGTAAGCCTCGAGCACCGTATCGAAGTGGCTGAGCATCGCCTGGGTACACGCGAGTCCGGTGCCGATCGTCGTGGCGATGCTGGCGATGCCCACGGCAAACAGGCGCTTGAGGTCTCGCTCGGTGTTGACGATGCGACCGTCGAGTCGCGCTTCGACCGTCGCCAACTTGGCGTCGACTTCTTCGCGGGAAAAAGACATTGGGGATCTCCTTTGCATTGGATGGAGAGCGGCCCCTTCGCTCGCCCCCAATTTCGCGCGCCGGTGGACCGAAACACAATCCCTCAATCCGGCAACGAGATATTTCCAGCCAGATGTTGCGCCACTGTCGCGATGCGCCGCAGGTGTCGCGATTCGGGATGCGTGAGCAACCACAGTTGGGTTTGCGCATCCGCGAGTGGTTCGGTGAGTGCAACCAGGTCGCTGCGATCGCGCGCGAGGAACAACGGAAGCACACCGACGCCCAGGCCGGCAGCGATCGCTTCTGCAACGGAAAGAATGCTGTTCACCTGCACGCGCGGAACGATGCCGGGCATGTGGCGTTTGCGCCACAGCACGCTCTGGTGTTGCGGGAGCGCTTCGTCGGGCGCGATCCATGGGCTCGTCGCGGGATCAGGTTTTCGCCCGCGCGTGCGTGCGCCGTAAATCGCGACGCGAATCGTGCCCAGGTGTTTGCCGACGACGTGATCGGGCGGGCGCGATGTCGCGCGCAATGCGATGTCCGCATCGCGCTTGGTCAGGCTCGCGAGCTCGTGGCTCGCGTTGATCTCGAAGGACAGCAGCGGATGCGTCTGCGACAGATCGCGCAGCGCAGGCAGCACGAGGCCGTGCAGCAAGGTGTCGGTCGTGCTGATGCGCACCGTGCCCGACACCGCTTGTCCCGGTGCCTGCGCAATACCGCGCGCGGTGTCGAGTTCGGTTTCGATGCGTTCGGCGTGCCGTGCCAGTTGCGTCCCCAATTCGCTCGGCCGATAGCCCGCGCGCGTGCGTTCGAACAGGCGCTGCTTCAATCCCTTCTCCACGCGCTGCAGCGCGCGGAACACGGTGGACGCATCGATGCCCAGCAATTCGCCGGCCGCCGCGAGCGTTCCCCGCCGCGCGAGGGCAAGGACGACACGGAGATCCGCGGGCCCCAGCTCGTATTGCACGGATGCAACGGCCATTTGTGATTCCACATATTCCCATTGCGCGGCCGCAATCCTAGAGTGCCGGCACCTTCCCCGCAACCGGAGCCTCCCGTGAACACCCGCCAGTACGCCCCGCTGCTGCTCCGCCTCGCGCTGTCCGCGATGTGGCTGTCGCATGCCCTGCTCAAGATCCTCGTCTTCACCCTGCCCGGCACGGCCGCCTTCTTCGAATCCAAGGGCATTCCCGGCTTTCTCGCCTACCCGGTCGTCGTCGCGGAAATCGCCGGCGGACTGGCGATCCTCGCCGGCGTCTATGCGCGGCAGGTCGCACTGCTGCTCGTGCCGATCCTCGCCGTCGCGCTGTGGACCCACGTGCCGAATGGTTGGGTGTTCACCGCCACCGGCGGCGGCTGGGAATACCCGCTGTTCCTGATCGCCGTGTCGATCGTGCTGTGGCTGTCGGGCGATGGCGACTACGCGCTGCGCCGCAGCCGCGCCCTGACCCTGGACGCACGCGCATGATTCCCCGGGGCATGGGGCGGGCTTTGGCCATCGGCTAGAATCCCCGAGGATTTTCCCTTGCCCCCGTGGAGTCGCCGATGTCCCAGCTCGCCTGTCGCCGTGTCCTGCTCAAGCTGTCCGGCGAAGCGTTGATGGGCGATGAGGACTACGGCATCGACCCCAAGGTCATCGGCCGCCTCGCCGACGAAGTGATGGAAGCGCGCGAAGCCGGCGCCGAGATCGCACTGGTGCTCGGCGGCGGCAACATCTTCCGCGGCGCGGGCCTGGCCGCCGGCGGCATGGACCGCGTGACCGGCGACCAGATGGGCATGCTCGCCACCGTCATCAACGCGCTGGCGATGCAGGACGCGCTCGAAAAACGCGGCGGCCGCGCGCGCGTGATGAGCGCGATCAAGATCAACGACGTGTGCGAGGACTACATCCGCCGCCGCGCCATCCGGCACCTGGAAAAGGGCCGCATCACGATCTTCGCCGCGGGCGTGGGCGCACCGTTCTTCACCACCGATTCGGGCGCCGCGTTGCGCGCGATCGAGATCGGCGCCGACCTGTTGCTCAAGGCCACGAAGGTCGACGGCGTGTACGACAAGGATCCGAAGAAGCACAAGGATGCCGTGCGTTTCGACGCGCTGACCTACGACGAAGTGATCTCGCGCGACCTGCAGGTGATGGACACCGCCGCCTTCGCACTGGCGCGCGACAGCGACCTGCCGCTGCGCATCTTCGACATGTCGCAACCGGGCGTGCTGTTGAAGATCCTGCGCGGCGAGAACATCGGCACGCTCGTCCGCGGCCGGGGCTGAGGCCGGCATGGGCGCCGGGCATTCGCACGACGCGCACGACCACCACCACGGGGATGCCGGCATCCGCGCCTTCGCGTGGGTGACGCTGCTCAACCTCGCCTACACCGTGCTCGAAGCCGGCTACGGTTTCGCGACCAATTCGCTCGCGCTGCTGTCCGATGCGCTGCACAACTTCGGCGACGTGCTCGGCCTCGGGCTGGCCTGGGGCGCGGCCGTGCTCGCCAAGCGCAAGCCCACCGAACGACACACCTATGGATGGCGCCGCGCGACGCTGCTCTCGCCGCTGGCCAACGCGATCGTGCTCGCCGGATTCTCCGGTGCGTTGGCGTGGGAAGCGGTGCGGCGCTTCATCGCACCGCCCGCAGTGCCGGGCACCACGGTGATGGTGGTCGCCGCCATCGGCATCGCCGTGAACCTCGGCGCTGCATGGTTCATGCATGGCGGGCACGACGACCTCAACCGGCGCGGCGCGTTCCTGCACCTCCTGGCCGATGCCGCCGTGTCCCTCGCGGCCGTGCTCGCGGGCGCGGGCATGCTGGCCTTCGGCTGGCGTTGGCTCGATCCGCTCACCGCGCTGCTGGTCGGCGCGGTGGTCGCCTTCAGCGCCTTCGGGCTGCTGCGCGACAGCTTCAACGCGGCGATGGATGCCGTGCCGCGCCAGATCGACCAGGCGCAGGTCCGCGCCTTCCTCGGCTCCTGCCCCGGCGTGACCGCCGTACACCACGTGCACATCTGGTCGCTGGGCGCGGGCGAAGTGGCCATGACCGCGCACCTGGTCCGCGCCAATGCGCAGGACCACGACGTCTTCATCGATTCGGTGTCCCACGATCTCGACGAACGCTTCGGGATCAACCATCCGACGCTGCAGATCGAGTTCGGAACCGGGTGCCACGACGAGCACGATAAAGCGCCCCATTACTAGGGCCCGGCCCTTCGGCAGGGGGAACCGGCTGTTCGACCCCTTATAATCCCGGGCTGATCGAAAGGACCCGGAGCCCGCGATGCTCAGCGACATCAAGAAAGACGCCACCGCCCGCATGCAGAAGAGCGTGGATGCCTTCCGGCAGGAACTCACCAAGCTCCGTACCGGTCGCGCCACCTCCGCGCTGGTCGACCACCTGAAGGTCAACTACTACGGCTCGGAAATGCCGCTGAGCCAGGTCGCCACCGTCGCCGTCGCCGACGCGCGCACGCTGACCATCACCCCGTGGGAGAAGCCCATGGTCGCGGTCGTCGAGAAGGCGATCTTCGCCTCCGACCTCGGCCTGACCCCCAACACGGCGGGCACCACCATCCGCATCAACCTGCCGCCGCTCACCGAAGAGCGCCGCAAGGAACTGTCCAAGCACGTGCACGCCGGCGGCGAGGACGCGAAGATCGCGATCCGCAACATCCGCCGCGATGCCAACCACCAGATCAAGGAACTGCTGAAGGACAAGCAGATCACCGAAGACGAAGAGCGCAACAGCGAAGCCGACATCCAGAAGCTCACGGACAAGGCGATCAAGGATGTCGACGAGGTGGTCAAGGCCAAGGAACAGGAACTGATGGCGGTCTGACGCCACGGTTCGCATGTCTTCCGACGCATCGCCGGCGCGCATTCCGCGCCACCTCGCCGTGATCATGGACGGCAACGGCCGTTGGGCCGAACGCCGTCGCCGTCCGCGCGCCATCGGCCATCGCGCCGGCGCGCGCGCGGTCCAGAACTGCGTGGACTTCTGCATCGAGCACCGCATCCACGCGCTCACCCTGTTCGCTTTCTCCAGCGAGAACTGGGGGCGGCCCGAGGAGGAAGTCGGTGCGCTGATGAAGTTGTTCCTCAACGCGCTGGAACGCGAAGTCGAGGAACTGCATCGCCGCGGCGTCCGCATCCGCTTCATCGGGCAGCGCGAATTGTTCGCGCCCGCGATCCGCGCGCGCATGGACGCCGCCGAGTCGACCACGCGCGGCAACGACGTCCTGCACCTGACCATCGCCGCCAGTTACGGCGGCCGCTGGGACATCGTCAACGCCGCGCGTTCGCTGGCCGCCGATGTCGCCGCGGGGCGCGTGAAGGCCGAAGACATCGACGAGAAGGCGTTCGCATCGCGCATCGCCCTGGCCGATCTCCCCCCGCCCGATCTGTTCATCCGCACCGGTGGTGACGTGAGGGTGAGCAACTTCCTGCTCTGGCAACTGGCGTACACCGAGCTGTGGTTCACCGAAACGTTGTGGCCGGACGTGGATGCCGCCACACTCCGCGAGGCCCTGGCCGACTACGCGATGCGAGAGCGGCGCTTCGGTCTCACCGGGGCGCAGGTTTCCGCGTCCTTCCCACTGCCACCCGACCACGGGACCCCCGAATGACCCGCACGCGACTGCTGGCCGCGATGATCATGACCCCGCTCGCGATCGCGCTCGTGTTGTTCCTCGACACGCCGTGGCTCGTCGCCTGCGCGGCGGTCCTGTTCCTGTCCGGGTTGTGGGAATGGTTCCGCCTGGCCGAGATCGACGACACGCTGCATCGCAGCGTCCTGCTGGTCGCCAACCTCGCGCTGATGGTCGCCATCGTCTGGGCATCGCGCTCGGGCACCGGTTACAGCTTCGTGCTCTTCCAGGTCGCCACCGTCGTGGGCGTGGTCTGGTGGCTGCTGTCGCTGCTGTGGCTGAAGAATTACAGCTTCGCCTCCGACCACGACACGCACGCGCGCATGTTCAAGCTCGCCGCGGGCACGCTCGCGGTGGTGCCGGCCTGGTGCGCGCTTGCGCTCATCCACGGCGGGCAGCCCAACGGCCATCGCTGGTTGCTGATCGCATTGCTGGTGATCTGGGGCGCGGACACCGGTGCGTATTTCGCCGGCCGCCGGTTCGGCAAGCACAAGCTCAGCCCGCGCATCAGCCCCAACAAGACGATCGAAGGCCTGGTCGGCGGGATGGTGGCCTCGGTCGTCATCGCGTTGATCGCCGCGCCCTTCGCGGGCGCGACGGTCGCGCAACTGCCGTGGGTCGCGCTCGTGGTCGTGGTCACCGTGTTGTTCTCGGTGGTCGGCGATCTGTTCGAAAGCCTGCTCAAGCGGCACGTCGGCGCGAAGGATTCGGGCGACCTGATCCCCGGCCACGGCGGCATCCTCGATCGCATCGACAGCGTGCTGGCTGCCCTGCCCGTGTTCGCCCTCGGCAAGGGCCTGCTCGGCTTCTGACATGCAGCACGTCGCAGTCCTCGGTGCCACCGGTTCGATCGGAACGAGCGCGCTCGACGTGATCGCCCGCCACCCTGCGCGCATGCGCGCCAGCGTGCTGGCCGCGGGCACGCAGGTCGACGCGCTGCTCGCGTTGTGCCGCACGCACAAGCCCGACCATGCGGTGATCGCCGATCCGTCGGGGTTCGCGCGCTTGCGCGCTGGCCTGCATGATGCCGGGCTCAAGACGCAGGCGCATGCCGGCGAAGACGCACTCGATGCGCTCATCGACAGCGACGCGTGCACCACCGTCGTCGCCGCCATCGTTGGCGCCGCGGGTTTGCGCTCGACGCTCGCCGCCGCACGCGCGGGCAAGCGCCTGCTGCTCGCCAACAAGGAATCGCTGGTGCTCGCGGGCGAATTGCTGATGCACGCCGCGAACGCCGCGGGCGCGACCATCGTCCCCATCGACAGCGAACACAACGCGATCTTCCAGTGCCTGCCCGATGCGCATGCGCGCAACGGCCTCAAGCGCATCTGCCTCACCGCATCGGGCGGCCCGTTCCGCGGATGGAACGCCGAAGCGCTCGAAGACGTCACGCCGGCGCAGGCCGTCGCGCATCCGAAGTGGTCGATGGGGCCGAAGATCTCGGTCGACTCGGCCACGCTGATGAACAAGGGCCTGGAGGTGATCGAAGCGCATCACCTGTTCGGGGTGTCGGCCGACCACATCGACGTGCTGGTGCACCCGCAGAGCCTGGTGCATTCGCTGGTGGAATTCGTCGACGGCAGCACGCTCGCGCAGCTGGGCTTGCCCGACATGCGCACCGCGCTCGCCGTGGGCCTGGCATGGCCCGAGCGCGTGGTCTCGGGCGTGGGCGGGCTCGACCTGCTGCAGCATGGCCGCCTGGACTTCGAGCCGCCCGACCGCGACGCCTTCCCCTGCCTGGGGCTGGCCTACGAGGCCCTGCGCGCCGGCGGCACCGCGCCGGCGACCCTCAATGCGGCCAACGAAGTGGCGGTTTCAGCCTTTCTTCAGGGCCGGATCGCTTTCCTAGGCATTCCTGCGCTGGTCGGCGAAACCCTCGCCGCCCTGCCGCCCACGCCGGCCGACACGCTCGATACGCTCCGCGAGGCCGACCGCGCCGCGCGGGCGTACGCGCAGGCCGTCGTCAACGCACGTTCGGAAGCAGAGTAAATGGAAGTCATCGGTAGTCTCTGGTGGTACATCGTTGCCATCGGCGTGCTCGTGACCTTCCACGAGTTCGGGCACTACTGGGTCGCCAAACGCTGCGGCGTCAAGGTGCTGCGTTTTTCGGTGGGCTTCGGCAAGCCGCTGTGGATGCGCCGCGACAAGGAAGGCACCGAGTTCGCCATCGCCGCGATCCCGTTGGGCGGCTACGTCAAGATGCTCGACGAACGCGAATCCGACGTCGCGCCCGAAGACCTGCATCGCGCGTTCAATCGCCAGTCGCCGTGGCGGCGCATCGCCATCGCCGCGGCGGGGCCGATCGCCAACGTGCTGTTGTGCGTGCTGTTCCTGTGGGGCGCCTTCGTCGTCGGTTTGAAGGAATACGCACCGGTGGTCGGCCGCGCGAACGGCCTGGCCGCCGCCGCGGGCCTGCATGCCGGCGATGAAGTGTTGCGCATCGGCGATCGCACCATCCAGACCTGGACCGACGTGCGCTTCGCGCTCGCGCTCGCGGGGCTGGACCGCGAACGCGTGTCGATCGAAGTCCGCAACACCGATGGGCAGACGCACACGCGCACGCTCGACCTGACGAAGCTGCCCGCGGATTTCGACGAATTGCAGGCCCCGACGCTCGTCGGCCTCACCGCGCGCTACCAGCTCGAGCCGCCGACCGTCGACGACCTCGTGCCCGATTCGCCGGCCTGGGGCGTGCTCGCCGAAAAGGACCGCATCCTCGCGATCGACGGCCAGCCGGTGAACGATTACGCGGACATCGCCCCCGCCGTCCAGGCGCTGGCCGCGCGCGGCGGGCCCGGCATGGTCGAAGTCCTGCGCAAGGAAGGCAACGCCGAGCCCGAACGCAAGGCCTTCCCGCTGACGCCGCGCATGGACAAGGGCGAGGACGGCAAGCCCGTCGCGCGCATCGGCGTCATCCACAAATCCTCCGGGACGATGCCGGAATTCGATGCGGTTCGCCGCTACGGCCCGATCGACGCCATCCCGATGGCCTTCGTCGAAACCTGGCACAAGGCGCACGATACCGTCGGTTTCATGGGACGCATGCTGACCGGCAATGCCTCCCTGAAGTACGTTTCGGGCCCCGTCACCACCGCCCGCGCCGCGAATGCGACGGCAAAACTGGGGCTGGCCGGGTTTTTGAACTTCCTCGCCGTCCTGTCGATCTCACTGGCGATCCTCAACCTGCTCCCCATCCCGCTATTGGATGGGGGACACCTGCTGTATTACCTTATCGAATTGGTCAAAGGCAGCCCGCTGAGCGAGCGTACGATGGCTGCCGGGCAGTACGTGGGCCTGGCGCTGCTGGTCGGCCTGATGGGATTGGCGTTGTTCAACGACGTTTTCTTCCATTAGCCACCCCGCCACCGACGCCCTGAAGCGCCAACCGCAAGACCCGCCACCGCCGCACCACGGTGGCCCGAACCCCCAACCGGACGTGACGATGACGCGACACCTTTCCCGCCGCCTGCTCGCCCTCGCCCTCGCTTCGGCGATAGCCGCCCCCGCGGCGGCGCAGACGGCCAATCCGTTCGCGCTCCAGCAGCCGCAGGACGCCCCCCCGGCGCCGGGCCCGACGGCCGATCCGGCCGCCTTCACCGTCAGCGACATCCGCATCGAAGGCCTGCAGCGCATTTCGGCGGGCACGGTGTTCACCTACCTGCCCGTCGAGCGCGGCGACCGCCTCGATGCCTCCACCGCCGGCGACGCGATCCGCGCGCTCTACGGCACCGGCTTCTTCGAAGACGTCCGCCTGGATCGCCAGGGCGACATCCTGGTGATCACGGTCGTCGAGCGTCCGGCGATCAACAAGCTGACGCTGTCCGGCAACAAGGACATCAAGACCGAAGACCTGACCAAGGGCCTGAAGGACATCGGCCTGGCCGAAGGCGAAACCTTCGACCGCCTTTCGCTCGACCGCGTCACGCAGGAACTCAACCGCCAGTACAACAACCGCGGCAAGTACAACGTCGAGATCACGCCGACGGTTTCGCGCCTGGATCGCAACCGCGTCGACGTGGTGATCAACGTCAAGGAAGGCAAGGCGGCGAAGATCCAGCACGTCAACCTGGTCGGCAACGAGAAATTCTCCGACGAACAGATCACCGACCAGTGGGAATCGCGCGAGCACAACTGGCTCTCGTGGTACCGCCGCGACGACCAGTACTCGCGCGAGAAGCTGTCCGGCGACATGGAGAAGCTCACCAGCTGGTACCTCGACCGCGGCTACGTCGACTTCAGCCTCGACTCCACGCAGGTCGCGATCAGCCCCGACCGCCAGGACATGTTCATCACCGCGGGCCTGACCGAAGGCGACCAGTACAAGATTTCCGGCGTCAAGGTCACCGGCGACACGATCCTCCCGCTGGCCGAGATCGAAAAGATGGTCCCGGTGAAGGCCGGCCAGATCTTCTCCCGCCGCCTGCTGGAATTCACTTCCGACGGCATCACCGCGATGCTGGCCAACATCGGTTACGCGTTCGCGCAGGTCAATCCGATCCCGGAAGTCGACAACGAAAAGAAGACCGTCGGCATCAACTTCCAGGTGGTGCCGGGCCCGCGCGTCAACGTGCGCCGCATCGTCTTCAAGGGCAACACGCGCACCGCCGACGAAGTGCTGCGCCGCGAAATGCGCCAGTTCGAAGGCGCGTGGTATTCGCAGGCCGCGGTCGACCGTTCGAAGGTCCGCCTGCAGCGCCTGGGTTACTTCGAAACGGTCGAAGTCGAGAACGTGCCGGTCGCCGGCACCGACGACCAGGTCGACGTGACCTTCACCGTCAAGGAAACCACCTCGGGCAGCTTCATGTTCGGCGTGGGCTACTCGCAGTTGTCGGGCGTCAACCTCTCGGTGCAGTTGCAGGAAAACAACTTCCTCGGCAGCGGCAACCGCGTGTCGATCGCCGCGCAGCAGAGCAGCTACCAGAAGCGCTACGACTTCTCGTTCACCAACCCGTACTTCACCGACGAAGGCATGTCGCTGGGCTACAACCTGTGGTGGCGCGAGTTCGACTACAGCGACTACGGCGTGGCGAACTACTCGACCAACAGCGGCGCCTTCCAGACCTTCCTGGGCCTGCCGATCACCGAGTACGACACCGTCTCGGCGCTGGTCGGCATCGATTCCAACGAGATCCTGCTGTCGGCCGGCACGCCGCTGTCGATCCAGGATTACATCACCGCCATCGGCGCCCGCACCTTCCACGCGTGGCGCACGCAGTTCGGGTATTCGCGCGACACGCGCAACGACTACTTCATGCCTTCGATGGGCAGCTACCACCGCGCCAGCATCGAAATCGCGATGCCGGGTTCCACCGCCGAATACTGGAAGGCCGAATACCAGTATTCGCGCTACTTCCCGCTGATGCCGTCGGTGATCCTGCTCACCGCCGTCAACCTCGGCTACGGCGACAACTACGGCAACGTCACCTATCGCGACCTGTGCCACAACATGACGGTGCCCTGCACCACCGCGTCGGACGACTTCCTGCGCACGGTGAACTCCGACGGCCTGCCCTTCTTCGAACGCTTCTACGCCGGCGGCATCAGCTCGTCGGGCCGCGTGCGCGGCTTCGTCGACAACTCGCTGGGCCCGCGCGAATTCAACGGCTACTCCTCGCAGCCGATCGGTGGCGCGCTGAAGACCGTCGGCACGGTGGAACTGGTGTTCCCGAAATTGTTCGATTCGCCGGCCGCGCGCATCTCGGCGTTCCTGGACTGGGGTAACGTTTTCGAAGACATCAACTCCTTCGAAGCGAGCGAACTGCGCGCCTCGGCCGGCGTCGCGCTGCTGTGGCGCTCGCCGATGGGCCCGCTGTCGATCAGCTACGCCTTGCCGATCCGTTCGAAGGATGCCAATCCGGCGACCTTCTACCCGGGCGACGACATCGAGCGCCTGCAGTTCACCTTCGGCGGGTCGTTCTGACCGCGCCCACGGGAAACGACACCATGGGCGCCCCGGCTTTCACCGCTGCAGAACTCGGGGCGCGTTTCGGGCTTGAAGTCGCGGGCGACGCGCAATGCGTCGTTCGCGGCGTGTCGACGCTCGCCAACGGACGGCCCGATTCGCTGGGCTTCCTCGCCAACCCGCGTTATCGCGCGCAATTGTCGACATCGCAGGCCGGTGTCGTCGTCATGCGCGCCGAAGACGCGGAAGGTTTCGCGGGCACCGCGCTGATCGCGCGCGACCCCTACGCCGCATTCGCGCGCATCTCCGCGTTGTTCGAACCGTTGCCGCAAGTGGCGCCGGGCGTGCATCCCAGCGCTGTCGTCGACGGCAGCGCGATCGTCGATCCCTCGGCGCACATCGGCCCGCATGTCGTGATCGGCGCGCGCAGCCGCGTGGACGCCGGCGCGACGCTCGGACCGGGCTGCATCGTCGGCGAGGATTGCGTGATCGGCGAGGGCTGCGAGCTCATCGCACGCGTCACGCTGGTGACGCGTGTTCGCCTGGGCAAGCGCGTCCGCCTCCATCCCGGCGCGGTGCTCGGCGCCGACGGCTTCGGCCTGGCGATGGATGCCGGCCACTGGTTGAAAGTGCCGCAGCTCGGCGGCGTGGTGATCGGCGACGATTGCGAGATCGGCGCCAACACCACCATCGACCGCGGCGCGCTGGAAGACACGATCCTCGAAGAGGACGTGCGCCTGGACAACCAGATCCAGGTCGGCCACAACGTCGTGATCGGCGCGCACACCGCGATGGCCGGATGCGCGGCGATCGCGGGGAGTGCGAAGGTCGGCCGCTACTGCCTGATCGGCGGCGGCGCCGGCATCCTCGGGCACCTGGAACTGTGCGACCGCGTGATCGTCACCGCGATGAGCCTGGTCACCCACTCCATCCGCGAGCCCGGCGAGTATTCCTCGGGCACGCCGATCATGGACAATCGCAGTTGGCGCAAGAGCGCCGCGCGGTTCAAGCAACTCGATGCACTGGCCCGCCGCGTGGCGGCCCCGGACAAGGATTGAAGACGATGGACGTGCAACTCCCCCTCGACGTGGTCGCGCTCCAGAAGCTGCTGCCGCACCGCTACCCGTTCCTGCTGGTCGATCGCGTCACCGAGTTCGAAGCGAACAAACGCATCCTCGGCATCAAGAACGTCACGATCAACGAACCCTTCTTCCAGGGCCATTTCCCCGGCCACCCGGTGATGCCGGGCGTGCTGGTGATCGAAGCCCTCGCGCAGACCGGCGGCATCCTGACCCAGCTCACGCACCAGGCCGCGGCCACCGACAAGCTGTTCTACCTGGTCAAGATCGACAACGCGAAGTTCAGCCGCATGGTGGTGCCGGGCGATCGCCTGGAACTGCACGTCGAGCTCAAGCGCACGATCCGCAACATGGCGCTGTACCAGGGCATCGCGCGCGTGGACGGCGAACAGGTCGCGTGCGCCGAAATCCTGTGCGCCGAGGTCAAGGGCTGAGCCCATGACCGCGCAGGTGCATCCCACCGCGGTGGTCGATGCCGGCGCGCGCCTCGGCGAAGGCGTGCGCATCGGCCCGTTCTGCGTCATCGGCGCGGACGTCGAGATCGGCGACGGAACCATCGTCGGCCCGCATTGCACGATCGACGGGCCCGCGCGCATCGGCCGCAACAACCATTTCCATGGGCACGCGGCCATCGGCGGCGACCCGCAGGACAAGAAGTTCGCCGGCGAGCGCACCGAGCTGGTGATCGGCGACGACAACGTCGTGCGCGAATTCGTCACCATCAGCCGCGGCACCGGCACCGGCGGCCACGTCACGCGCATCGGCAACGGCAACTGGCTGCTCGCCTACGTGCACGTCGCGCACGATTGCATCATCGGCGATGGCTGCGTGTTCTCGAACAACGCCACGCTCGCCGGGCATGTCGAAGTCGGCAACCAGGTGATCCTCAGCGGTTTCGTCGGCGTGCATCAGTTCTGCCGCATCGGCGACCATGCGTTCATCGGCATGGGGGCGTTCGTCAACGGCGATGTCCCGCCCTTCCTGATGGTTGCGCAGGAAAGTTACGGCCGCCCGCGCGGCATCAATGCCGAAGGCCTCAAGCGCCGCGGCTTCGACGCCACGCGCGTGACGGCGATCAAGCGCGCCTATCGCGCCTTGTACGTCTCCGGCGCCAAGCTCGACGAAGCGCTCGCGCAACTGCGCGAAATGGCGAACGACAGCGACGATGTCCGCGCGATGGTCGAGTTCATCGGCCGTGGCGAACGCCACCTGTTGCGCTGACGCATGGCGGCGCGGCGCCTCCGGATCGGCCTGGTCGCGGGGGAAACCTCGGGCGACCAACTCGGCGCAGGGCTGATCGAAGCGCTGCGGGCGCGTTTCCCCGATGCGGAATTCGCGGGCATCGGCGGCGACAACATGCGTGCGGCCGGTTTCGATGCGTGGCATGACGCCTCCGAGCTCGCGGTGTTCGGCCTGGCCGAAGTCATCGCGCACCTGCCCCGCCTGCTGCGCGTGCGCCGCGCGCTGCGCGAACGGATGCTGGCGTGGAAACCCGACGTGTTCGTCGGCATCGATGCGCCGGACTTCAACCTCGGCGTCGAGAAGTGGCTGAAGCAACGCGGCATCCGCACCGTGCACGACGTCAGCCCGTCGCTCTGGGCCTGGCGGCAATCGCGCGCGGCGAAGATCGGGCAGAGTGCGGATCGCGTGCTGTGCCTGTTCCCGATGGAGCCGCCGATCTACGCGCAGCACGGCGTCGACGCGCGCTACATCGGCCATCCGCTCGCCGATGCGCTTCCGCTGGAACCCGATCGCAACGCCGCGCGTGAAGCGCTGCGCATCGCGCAGGATGCGCGCGTGCTCGCGGTGTTGCCCGGTTCGCGACTGGGGGAAATCCATCGCCTCGCGCCGACCTTCTTCGCGGCCGCGGCGCAATTGTCCGCCGCACTCCCCGATTTGCAGATCGTGGTCCCCGCGGCCAACGCCGCGTGCCGGCGCGCGATCGAAGCCGCGCTGCCCGCCGATCTGCCGCACGTGACCGTGCTCGACGGCCAGGCGCARCGCGCGATGATCGCCGGCGACGCCGTCCTGCTCGCCTCCGGCACCGCCGCGCTCGAAGCGATGCTCTGCAAGCGGCCGATGGTCGTCGCCTACCGCCTCGCGCCGCTCACGCACGCCATCGTGCGCACCTTCGGCCTGCTGAAGGTGCAGTACGTGTCGCTGCCGAACGTGCTGGCGGGCGAAGCGCTCGTCCCCGAGCTCCTGCAGGACGATTGCACGCCCGACAAGCTCGCCGACGCCCTGCGCCCGCTGCTCTCCACGCCGGAACCCGGCCTGGTCCTGCAGGCCCGCTTCCGCGACCTCCACCTCGCGCTGCGCCGTGACGCCTCCGCGCGCGCCGCCGACGCCATCGCCGAATTGCTCGACGCGCCCGCCCCGCTTGCGTGAATGCGTCGGTGCATCGCACAGTCCGCGCGCCATGTCGTTCGAACCCGCCACCGCCGACCCCACCGCCCCGCCTGCGCGCTTCGCCGGCGTGGACGAAGCCGGCCGCGGCCCGCTCGCCGGACCGGTCGTCGTCGCGGCTGTTGTCTTCCCGCCGGGCCGCACGCCGATCAACGGCCTGAACGATTCCAAGCAACTCAACGCGCAACGGCGCGAAGAGCTGTACGAGCGCATCGTCGAGCGCGCGATCGCCTACAAGATCGTGCACGTCGAAGTCGAAGACATCGACCGCCTCAACATCTTCCACGCCACGATGCTGGGCATGCGCCTGGCCGTGGAAGGCGTGCTCCACGCATGCGAATACGCGCGCATCGACGGCAACGCGATCCCGAAGGACCTGTCGTGCCGCGCCGAAGCGCTGATCGGTGGCGATGCGAGCGACCGCGCGATCATGGCCGCTTCGATCCTCGCCAAGGTCACGCGCGACCGCCACATGGTCGAACTGCATCGCCAATGGCCGCTCTACGGCTTCGACGAGCACAAGGGCTATTCGACCCCGCAACACCTGGCGGCCCTGCGCACGCATGGTCCGTGCCCGCAGCATCGGCGGAGTTTCACGCGGGTGCGCGATGCGTTGCAGGGGAATCTGTTGCCGCTCGTCGAAACGACGATCGAAGACTGACTACGGCGAAAACACTGCTTCATCGCGGAATTCCCGCCTAGAGGCTTCGGTGAAATAACGCTGCGCGAGATCGTCGCGGTCCGGCAGACCCGGTTGGGGTGCCTTTCGTAGGGTGCGCCATGATCCGACTCGTACTCGCTGTCCTCCTCGCCTCGTTCGCATCGATGGCGCAAGCGACGGACCACGCCACGCACACCGTGCTCTCCACCGTCGAAGTCCGCGCGGCCGCCGGTCCTCCCCTCTGGAAGTACGTTCGCGGCGACAGGACGTTGTGGGTTGTCGGCGACCTCGGCGTCGTGCGCAAGGGAACGAAACTCCATGAAGATGCGATTCGCGAGCGCGTGGCCGAATCCGGGGCGGTGCTCGGGCGCCAGGGGCTCGTCGTCGGGGACAACGTCTCGATCTTCCGCACGCTGACCCTGTGGCCCGCGATCCGGAAGGTCCGCTTCAATGCCAATGGCGCACGCGTGGCCGACTTGCTGCCGGTGGACGCGCAGGCGCGTTGGACGGATGCGAAAACCCGCTACGCAGGACGCAACGATGACATCGAACGGCTACGCCCCATGTACGCGGCGTTCGAACTGTACCGGGCTGGCCTAAATGCGCACGGACTTTCGAATGACGACCTTTCCGGATCCGTCATTCGCGACGCCGCGAAATCGCACCACGTCCCCGTTTTCGACGTGCGCGCACGCATGCCGATCGATGATGCGCGAAAGGCAGTCCGCACCTTCGATGTCCCGCGCGAACAGGACATCGCCTGCTTGTCCGACACGCTGTCGCGGATCGACGCCTGGTTGCCCGCGGCGCAGGCGCTGGCCGATGCGTGGGCTGTCGGCGACGTCACTGCGGTGCGCGAAGTCCGATCGAATGCGCCGGTCCAAACATGCTGGTCGACCCTGACCAACGGGGCCATCGCGCAAAACCAGGGCATTGCGGACCTGGAGGCCCATGTCCAGGACGCGTGGCGTGAAGGGCTTCGCAAGGCGACGGCACAGCACGCCGTCGTTTTCGCCACGATTCCCCTCCGCGACGCGCTCGATGGCACCGGCCTGGCGCGAATCATTGTCGACGAGGGCTTCCAATTGGAAACCTCGACGGAGTGACGCCCGCCCGCGATCGCATGTTGGCCCTTGCCGCTTCATTCGCGATCACCGCGTCAGCCCTGGCTTGGCTGATGGCGTGGAAGCCGAGGCAGCCGGTGATCGTGGCGGATTCGACTGCGCTGGAGATTGATTGGATCCCGCGCGCGCCGCCAATTCAGTCCGTCGAACGGCCCTTGCTCGGCGCCGCCAACCCCGCCGCGCCGAAACGGACACCGCCGCGCACCGCGCGCATCGTGAAACCAAGCACCGCACCGACGCCATCCGCACCGGCACTGCCGCTCGACCTGCGCGTTCCCGAGACCGCGCCCGTTTCCTTCGCGCCCCATCCCTTGCGCCCGCGGCCGGCCTCGCTGACCGTCGACCATCTTCCGCGCTTTGTCATGCGCGATGCCTCGCTGGAGAGAAGCAGCAGCGCGCGCGATTGCGCCGAACTGCGGGCGGCACTGGCGAAAAGCGCGAACGCCGAAGTGATCCTGCGTTCCATGCAGGCACGCGGCTGCGCGTTGTGACGGCGTCGGTGATGCTTCGAATCAGTGGTGCTGCGTCGGCTCGGGTTCTTCGTCGTGCCCGTCCGCCACCTTCTCGGGCTGCACCATGAACCGATACCCCCGCCCATGCAGCGTCTGGATATAGCGCGGGTTCGACGCATCGTCCCCCAGCGCGCGCCGCAACTGGGCCACGATGCGATTGAGTACGCTCGGCGTGACGTGGCGATGGCCCCAGACGGTATCGAGCAGGCGTTCGCGCTCGATCGCCTCGCCCGCGTGCGACAGCAATTGCAGGAGCACCGCGTGCGCCTTGGGTTCCACGCCGATCATCCGGTCGCCGCGACGCACGCCGATGGGGCGCGCGCGCACCTCGACGTCGTCGAACTTGTAGACCTGCCCGGGGTCGCGAATGGAGTCCTGCATCGATTGGCCCAACGGGCAAACCCACACATCCCGGCTACCGCCGGTCGGGACGTTCGGCACCCCGACTTCCCGGCCTACACATCCGGCATGCAACGGAGGAGACTCGGGGTGCATCCAATTGGGATCGGGGCCCGGAACCAAACCGCTTCGGCCACCGTCCCACCTTTCGGTCGCGCGCCGCGCCGGCCGGCGCACGCAACCTTCGGAAAAGCCGGTACGGGAGGTGCGCCATGCGTCTATCCGCCCCCACCATCACCGACGAACCCCTGCCGATGAATTTCGGCACCGATTCCGGCGACGGCCCCGCGATCCGGCCCGAGGCGGTCGTGCAGTTCGACGCCTTGCTCCACGAGCTCTATCCCGATGCGGTGCGCGTCGACGCCGACCGCGTGCGCAACCTGTGCGTCTGGCTGGCCTCGATGCCCGCCCAGGCCGCGCAGGACGTGCTCGACCGCCGCCTGCGCCGCATCGAGGAGCTGCGCGCGATGCTCGACGACGACTGCTGGGACCCCCCCGATGCCCTGCGCGCGCGGCTGGCCAAGCTGATCGGCTACCTGGACGACGATGAAGACCTCATCCCCGACCGCGAGCCGCTGCTCGGCAAGCTCGACGACGTGCTGTTGCTCGAACTGGCGTGGCCTGCGTTCGCATCGGAGGCCGAGGATTACCGCGACTTCTGCGCCTACCGCTCGGAGACCGCGGTGGCCGGCACCGGCGACCAGCAACGCGCGGCCTGGATCCGCGACCGCCTGGCCGAGATCCAGTTGTGGCAGCACAACATGCGCGTGAACGCGAGCCACTACAGCCATCGCGGGCACGCGGAGGCCCCGTTCCGGGTCGGCAGTTGATCGCCCACCCGCAGGCTCGCGTGTCAATTCTTGTGCCACGCGAGTCAGGCCCCTAACCTGCCGGGACGCCTTCGCTCCGTCCCGGCATGCCCGCATTCGCCCACCTCCACCTGCACAGCGAGTATTCGCTGGTCGACTCGACCATCCGCATCGCGGACCTGGTCGGCCGCTGCGTGGCGCAGGGACAGCCGGCGGTCGCGGTCACCGACCAGAACAACCTGTTCGCGCTGGTGAAGTTCTACAAGGCGGCCGAGAGTGCGGGCATCAAGCCGATCGCCGGCGCRGACCTGTTGCTGGCCGAGGGCGACGAAGCGCCCACGCGCATGACGGTGTTGTGCCGCGATCGCGATGGTTACCTGAGTTTGTCGCGCCTGCTCACGCGCGCGTGGATGGAAGGCCATCGCAACGACGGTGTCGTCGTGCGCCCGCACTGGTTGCAGGAAGCGAACAACGGTTTGTTCCTGCTCGCCGGCCGCCATAGCGAAGCGGGTCGACTCGCACTCGCAGGCAAGCACGAACTCGCCGAACAGTGGCTCGCGCAATGGCAACAGGCCACCGGCGAACGCCTGCACCTGGAACTCACGCGCACCGCGCGCGAACACGAAGACGCGTTCAACGCCTTCGCGCTGCATGCCTCCTCGCGCCGCGGCGTGCCGATCATCGCGACCAACGACGCGCGCTTCCTCGACGAAAACGGCTTCGACGCGCACGAAGCGCGCGTGTGCATCGCCACCGGCCGCGTGCTCGACGATCCCAAGCGCCCGAAGGACTACAGCCCCGAGCAGTACGTGAAGTCCTCGGAGCAGATGTCGGAGTTGTTCGCCGACCTGCCCGATGCGCTCGACAACGCGATCGCACTCGCCACGCGCTGCAATCTCGAATTGCGCCTGGGCACGTACTACCTGCCCGCCTTCCCGGTGCCCGACGACGAAACGCTGGACAGCTGGATGCGCGTGCAGGCGCGCGAAGGCCTGACCAAGCGCCTGGAAAAGGCGCCGATCGCGCAAGGCCACACGCGCGAGTCGTATTTCGAACGCCTCGAGATCGAACTCGACGTCATCATCAAGATGGGCTTCCCCGGCTACTTCCTGATCGTGGCCGACTTCATCAACTGGGCGAAGGACCACGGCATTCCCGTGGGCCCGGGCCGCGGTTCGGGTGCGGGTTCGCTGGTCGCTTGGGCGCTGGGCATCACCGACCTCGACCCGATTCCCTACGACCTGCTGTTCGAGCGCTTCCTCAACCCCGAACGCGTGTCGATGCCCGACTTCGACATCGACTTCTGCATGGACCGCCGCGACGAGGTGATCGATTACGTCGCCGCGAAATACGGCCGCGACCGCGTCAGCCAGATCATCACCTACGGCACGATGGCCGCGAAGGCCGTGGTGCGCGACACCGGCCGCGTGCTCGGCCATCCGTACGGCTTCGTCGACGGCATCGCCAAGCTGATCCCGCTCACGCTGGGCGTGAGCCTGGACGATGCGCTGGGCGAATCCGATGCCGCGCGCAAGAACCCGGAACTCGCATCGGCCGAACTGATGCAGCGCAACGCGGCCGAGGACGACGTCCGCGACCTGCTTTCGCTCGCACGCGACCTGGAAGACCTCACGCGCAACGCCGGCAAGCACGCCGGCGGCGTGGTGATCGCGCCCAGCCCGCTGTCCGACTTCTGCCCGCTGTTCGCCGAACACGACGAAGGCGGCCGCGGCCGCAATCCCGTCACGCAGTTCGACAAGGACGACGTCGAAACCATCGGCCTGGTGAAGTTCGACTTCCTCGGCCTGCGCACGCTGACGATCATCGATTGGGCGGTGAAGGCGATCAACCTGCGCCGCGAAGTCGCCGGCGAAGCACCGCTCGACATCACCGCGCTCGCCCTGGAAGACAAGCCGACGTACGAATTGTTCGCGCGCGGCGACACCGTCGCGGTGTTCCAGTTCGAATCGCGCGGCATGCGCGAGCTGCTCAAGCGCGCCAAGCCCGACACCTTCGAAGACATCATCGCGCTCGCCGCGCTGTTCCGCCCCGGCCCGCTGGGCTCGGGGATGGACCGCGACTGGGTGGATCGAAAGCACGGCAACGCCGAAGTCAGTTATCCGCATCCCTTGCTGGAATCCGTCCTCGCGCCGACCTACGGCGTGATCGTGTACCAGGAACAGGTGATGCAGATCGCGCAGGTGCTGGCGGGCTATTCGCTCGGCGGCGCCGACCTGCTGCGCCGCGCCATGGGCAAGAAGAAGCCCGAGGAGATGGCGAAGGAGCGCGTCAAGTTCGAAACCGGCGCCGCGGCCAACAAGGTCGATGCGCGCGTGGCTTCGTCGATCTTCGACTTGATGGAGAAGTTCGCCGAGTACGGCTTCAACAAGTCGCACTCGGCGGCGTATGCGCTCGTCGCCTACCAAACGGCGTGGTTGAAGGTGCACTACCCCGCTGAATTCATGGCGGCGGTGTTGTCTTCGGACATGGACAACACGGACAAGGTGGTCGGCTTCCTCGACGAAGCGCGGACCTTGTCGCTCCAGGTGTTGCCGCCCGACGTCAACGCGTCGGTGTACATGTTCGAAGCGATCGATCCGAAGACGATCCGCTATGGCCTGGGCGCGGTGAAGGGCGTCGGCCGCGGCGTGTGCGAGGCGATCGCCGAGGAACGCGAGCGCAACGGCGTTTTCGTCGACCTGCTCGATTTCTGCAAGCGCGTGGAAGGTTCCAAGCTCAATCGTCGCGCGCTCGAAGCCCTGGTCAATGCCGGCGCGCTCGATGGGCTCGGCCGCAACCGCGCCTCGCTGATGCTGCAGTTGCCGGAAGTCCTGAAGGCGACCGATCAACTCGCACGCGAGCGCGAAGCCGGACAGGTCTCCCTGTTCGGCGCGATGCCCGAAGCGCCCGCGCTGCATCTGTCGCTGCCCGAATCCGAGGAGTGGTCGCTCCTGCAGAAATTGCAGGGCGAGCGCGAGACGCTTGGCCACTATCTCAGCGGCCATCCACTCGATCCATATCGCGAAGAACTGCGCGGCCTGGTCGGCCACGACCTCAGCGACCTGGATCGGATGTGGAGCGAGCGGCCGGACGAAGAGCGCAAGGGCTGGCGCCCGGAAATGGCGGTGGTGATCGCCGGCCAGGTGATCGGGATGCGCAAGCGCGGGGACAGCCAGGCCTTCGTGCAACTCGAGGACGGGCGCGGCCGCATCGAATGCGCGTTCTTCGCCGAGGCGTATTACAACTTCGCGCAGTTGCTGACGCGCGATCGCATCCTCGTGATCGAGGGCGGCCTGCGCGAAGACGAATTCAGCGGCGGCTTCTCGCTGCGCGCGAAACGTTGCTGGGATTTCTCGCAGGTGTGCAGCCAATACGCGCAACGCCTGTCGGTGAAACTCGACCTGCGGCAGAAGGACGCGCTCGCGCATTTCGAACGCGCACTGCATCCCTATCTGCCTGGCGCCACGCCGATGTTGCTCGAAGCGATCACCTCGACCGCGGTCGGACGTTTGAGCATCAACGGTGGCAAGGGCGTGCGCGCCGACGCCGCGTTGCCCGGCGTGTTGCGCAGCATTCCCGGTGTGCGCACGGTGCGTCTCGCATTGGCGAAGCCCTGGGCGTCGTCCTGACGGATTTGCCCGAAGGGACAATTGAAAGCGTGTCGCCGCGGCGTTCGACTGCCGGTCCCTCCGAGTCGATCCCGCCATGGCCTCTTCCGCGCAAAGCGCAGCACCGCGACGCTCCCTGACCGACCGTTTCCTGCGCGTCGTCGAAGTCGGCGGCAATGCACTGCCACATCCGGCGACGCTCTTCGCCTTGCTCACGCTCTGCGTCATCGTCGCCTCGTCGCTCGCGACGTGGTTCGATCTGTCCGCCGCGCATCCTTCCACCGGCGAAACGCTCCGCCCCGTCGACCTGCTCTCGCGCGACGGCCTGCATCGCCTGCTCACCGGCCTGGTCCCGAACTTCACCGGCTTCGCGCCGCTCGGCGCGGTACTCGTCTCACTGATCGGCATTGGTGTCGCCGAACATTCGGGCTTGATCGGCGCGGCCTTGCGTCGGCTCGTGTTCGCGGCACCGCGGTGGGCGCTCACGCCGGTCGTGGTGTTCGCGGGCGTGATGTCGAACATGGCCAGCGAGATCGGCTACGTATTGTTGATCCCGCTCGCGGGGCTGATCTTCAAGGGCGCGGGCCGGCATCCGATCGTCGGCATGGCGGCGGCCTTCGCGGGCGTGTCGGGTGGGTTTTCGGCGAACCTGCTGTTGGGCTCGATCGATCCCTTGTTGTCCGGCCTGTCGCAGGAAGCCGCACGGCTCGTCGATCCCGCTTACACCGTCAGCGCGGCGGCCAACTGGTATTTCATGATGGCCTCGACGGTGCTGGTCGTCGCCGTCGCCACGTGGGTGACCGAACGCCACGTCGCGCCGCGCTTCGACAGTGCCTCCGACATCGCGGACGCGGGCGACACCATCGCGCCCCCCGATGCGAACGAACGCCGCGGGCTTCGCTGGGCGCTGTACGCGACGCTCGCCCTGAGCGCGCTGGTCGCGTGGGGCGTCCTGCCGGCCGATGGTCTGTTGCGCAATGCGCAGACCGGCGGCGTGCTCGACTCGCCGTTCCTGCGCGGCATCGTCGGCATCATCTTCGCGTACGGCGTGGTGTCCGGCATCGCGTATGGCCTGGGCGCGCGCACGCTGCGCAGCGAAGCCGACGTGATCCGCGGCATGGCCGCGAGCATGTCGGCGCTCGGGCCGTATATCGCGCTGGTGTTCTTCATGGCGCAGTTCGTCGCGTGTTTCCAGTGGACGAACCTGGGGCTGATCCTCGCAGTCAAACTCGCGGGCGTGTTGCAGACCCTGCAATTGCCGGCGATTCCCTTGTTCCTCGGTCTGATCGCGATCACCGCGGTCGCGAATCTCTTCCTCGGTTCGTCCTCCGCGAAATGGGCGCTGATGGCGCCCATCTTCGTGCCGATGTTCATGCTGCTCGGCTACGCGCCGGAGATGGTGCAGGCCGGTTACCGCATCGGCGATTCGGTGACCAACATCATCTCGCCGATGATGAGTTACTTCGCGCTGATCATCGCCTTCTTCCAGCGGTACGAACCCAAGGCGGGGCTGGGAACGCTGGTGTCGACGATGCTGCCCTACTCCGTCGCGCTGGGGATCGCGTGGTCGCTGCTGTTCGCGGTGTGGATCGCGTTCGGGTGGCCCGTCGGGCCGGGCGCGCCGCTTTCGTATCCTGGTTAACGCAGCGTCGCGCGCCAGTTGACGCGTGCGCCTTCGATGCGTTGCGTGCGCGTCGTGCCATCCGGGCGATGCGCGATCACCTCGACGCCGGTCCACCACGGCGGGAATTTCGCGTGTTCCGGCCGCGCTTGCACGACCAACGCATCGCCTTCCACGCGGCAGTCGAAGGCGATGCGCAGGAAGGCGGCGCGCCGATACGCGAGCGACGTCCCGTCGTCGTCGTACAGCGCGCCGTCGCACGGCGCGCCGGCCTCCGGCCACCACACATGCACTTCGAGCGGACCATCCGGCGTCCGTGCCGTGTGCTGCACCACCGGCTGCATCGGCACGATCGCACCGGCATGCACGAACACCGGCACATCGCTCGGCGCGGGATCGAAGGTCACCATGCCGGTGTAACGCTTCCCGTCATGCAAGCCGTACCACGCGCCCGGCGGCAACTGCACGACGTGCGGATCCAGGCGCTCGGTGACCACGGGGGCGATCAACAGATCGCGACCGAAGAGGAAGTCGCGATCGCTTCCGGCCGCGCCCGGATATTCGAACCACACCGGACGCGTGATCGGCGCGCCCGTGCGCGCGTTCTCCTCCGCCGCCGTGTACAGATAAGGCAGCAAGCGATAGCGCTGTTCGATCGCCGCGCGGCGCAGCGCTTCCTGCTCCGGTCCATCGACCCAGGCTTCGTGATCGCGCGTATCGGTCGCTGCGTGGTTGCGGAAGATCGGTTGCCACGCGCCCAGTTGGTACCAACGCGTCAGCAGATCCGCGGGCGGTGAACCGATGAATCCACCGACGTCGTCACCCGACAGCGCCATGCCCGACAAGCCGAGGCTCAACAGATTCGGTGCGGCGTAACGCTGCGTGCCTGCATACGCGGCGCGCGTGAGGACGAAGGGGCGCACGTTGGGTTGCAGCCTCGACAGGCCTTCGTACGTCGCGCGCGCATTGAGCATGCCGTAGGCGTTGTGGAGTTGCGCATGCGTGCGCGTCGTGCCGTCGTCGAGGCGATGCAACACGTCGTCGGGCATCGTGCCGCCAGGCCCGTCGAAGACCGACGGCTCGTTCATGTCGTTCCAGAACCCCGCCGCGCCCATGCGCACGAAGTCGGCATACAACCCGCCCCACCAATCCCGCACCCGTGCGCGCGTGAAATCGGGAAACACGCTGTCGCCGGGCCACACCTTGCCGACGAAGTCCTCGCCCTCGCGCTTGGCGAACGCATCGATGGCCTTGCCGCTGTCGTAGGGCGCGTAGCCCGCCTGCTTCGCGATATGCAGGTCGGTGATCAGCACCGTGTGGAAACCGTCCTTGCGCAGGTCGCTCAGCATCCCTTCGAAATGCGGGAATGCCTTGCGATCGACGGTGAAGGGCTTGTTCGCGTCCTGGAAACCGATGTCGAGCCAGATCGCATCTGCGGGAATGCGTTTGTCGCGCAGCGTCTTCGCCACTTCGCGCACGCGGGCTTCGGGCAGGTAGGTGTAACGCGATTGCTGGAAGCCCAGCGCCCACTTCGGCGGCAAGGGCGTGCGACCGGTGAGTGCGGTATAGCGTTGCAGCACGTCGCGCGGCGTGGGGCCATCGATGAGATACCAATCGATCGCGCCCTCGGCGACGGTGAAGGACAGGACATCCGGTTCGGTCTTGCCGACGTCGACCGTCATGCGTTGCGTGTTGTCGACGAAGACCCCGAACGCGTGGCCCGCATGTTCGATGAGCACGAAGGGAATGGATTTGTACAAGGGATCGCGCGCGGCATCCCACGCATAGGCGTCGGTGTTCCAGAGCGTGAACACGCGCCCGCGACGATCCATCGGGCCGGCCTTGTCGCCCAGGCCGTACACGTGGTCGCCCGGTTGCAGCGAAAGGCGCAGGCGACCGCGATCGGTTTTCGCCGTGAGCGAGTGCTGCGTCGTGTCGCGGCCGGCGACGAACGTCGTCGTGCAATCGGTATCGACGCCGCCCCGGCGCAGGTCGGACCCACGCAAGGCCTCGTCCACGCGTTGTACCGCCCAGGACGTGGGCGCAGCCAAGGACGCCGGCGGAATCCGCAGGATGCCCGAGGCCACCGGTTCGACGCGGGGCGCCTGGAAGCAGGCCTGCGCCGAACCCGCGAAGGCCAGCAACCCCAACGCCACCCAGCCGCGCCAATCCCCTGCCATGCCCGCCCCCTTTCCGAATTCGTGAAGCATACCCATCCGCACCCCTGCGTACGGTCCGGGGCCGTGGGCTACACTCCCCCACCTTGCCTTCACGTGGCCGCCCCGCGTCGCCAATGAACCCGAATTACCTCGATTTCGAGCAGCCCATCGCCGACCTGGAAGCGAAGATCCAGGAACTCCGCCACGCCAGCCACGGCCCGGCGGTCAACATCGACGCCGAAGTCCACGCCCTGCAGGACAAGCTGCGCCTGCGCACGGCGCAGATCTTCCGCGACCTGTCGTCGTGGCAGATCTCGCAGCTCGCGCGCCACCCCGCGCGGCCTTACACGCTCGATTACGTGCGCGTGATGTGCGACGAGTTCGAAGAACTCGCCGGCGACCGCGCCTTCGCCAACGACAACGCGATCGTCGGTGGCCTTGCGCGCATCGACGGCCGGCCGGTCGTCATCATCGGCCATGAAAAGGGCCGCGACACCAAGGCCAAGATCCGCCGCAACTTCGGCATGCCCAAGCCCGAGGGCTATCGCAAGGCGCTGCGCCTGATGAAGCTCGCCGAGCGTTTCGGCCTGCCGATCCTGACCTTCATCGATACCGCCGGCGCCTGGCCGGGCATCGATGCCGAGGAGCGCGGCCAGTCCGAAGCCATCGCGCGCAACCTGCTGGAGATGTCGGAGCTCAAGGTGCCGATCATCTGCACGGTGATCGGCGAAGGCGGTTCCGGCGGCGCGCTCGCCATCGGCGTGGGCGACCGCACGCTGATGCTCGAATACGGCACCTACTCGGTGATCACGCCGGAAGGCTGCGCCTCGATCCTGTGGAAGACCGCGGAGAAGGCGAAGGACGCCGCCGAACAACTCGGCATGACCGCCAAGCGCCTGAAGGAACTCGGCCTGATCGACAAGATCGTGCGCGAGCCCATCGGCGGCGCGCATCGCAATCCGCGCCAGATGGCCACGCGCCTGAAGGCCGTGCTGGTGAACGAACTCGATGCGCTGGCCGGGGTGCCGGTCGACGAGTTGGTCGAACGCCGTTACCAACGCCTGCGGTCTTACGGGGCATACGAAGTCCTCTGACACGTCGCCGGGAGGGGAGCCCGCCGCCATGCCATTGATCGCGCTGTCGCTGTTGCTGCAGATCGCGTGCTGCGTGCACGTGGTCCGCAGCGGACGCCCGCACTACTGGATCTACATCGTCATCATCGGCTCGTTCCTGGGCGTGGCGGTGTATTTCTTCGCCGAAGTGTTGCCCAACCTGCATCGCGACCCCGTCGCGCGCCGCGTGGCGCAGGGCGTGCGCCAGAGGGTGGATCCCGAACACGGCAAGCGCCGCGCCGCGCGCCAGCTCGACATCGCCGACACCCTGGAAAACCGGCGTCGCCTCGCCGAACAGAGCATGGCCAGCGGCGACTACCAACAGGCGCTGGAGCTGTACCGCAATTCCTTGTCCGGCATGTACAGGACCGATCCGACCTTGATGCTCGGCCTGGCGCAGGCGCAATTCGCGCTCGATCTGCCGGCGCAAGCACGCGACACGCTCGAAGCCCTGATCGCCGCGAACCCGACCTTCCGCTCCAACGACGGCCACCTGCTCTACGCGCGCGCCGTCGAAGCCTGCGGCGACATCGACAAGGCGCTGGAGGAATACGAAGCCCTCGTGCAGGGCTTCACCGGCGAAGAAGCGCGCGTGCGTTACGCGCAGTTGCTGCAACGACGTGGACATGCTGATCGCGCGGCGGCGGTGTTCGAACAAGTCGTCAAGCGCGCATCGCTGGCGCCGAAGTATTACCAGCGCGACCAGCGCGCCTGGGTCGAGATCGCCAAGCGCGCGCTGCAACAACGGGAATCCGCCTGACGGCGGCCCCGCACGATGTCGGCCGCCCCTTCGCTGCCCATCGTGCTGCCCGACGCCGGGCGTGAAGCGCCGGTCTTCGTCGCCTACAGCGGCGGCCTGGATTCCACGGTCCTGCTGCATGCACTTGCCGCGATGCGCGAGGTCCGCGAACGCGGGCTGCGCGCGATCCACATCCACCACGGTTTGAGCGACCAGGCCGACGCCTGGACCGCGCAGTGCGAACGCGTTTGCGCGGCGCTCGGCGTGCCCCTGCACGTGGCGCGCGTGGTGGTCGATCGGCGTTCGAAACTCGGGCTCGAAGCCGCGGCGCGCGAGGCGCGACAGGCGGCGCTTGCGGCACAGATGGACGACGGGTCGCTGCTCGCGCTCGCACACCATCGCGACGACCAGGCCGAAACCTTCCTGCTGCGTGCATTGCGCGCCTCGGGCCCCGATGGCCTGGCGGCGATGCGGCCGCTGCGGCCGTTCGCGAACGGTTGGTTGTGGCGGCCCTTGCTCGACGTGCCACGCGAGGCCCTGCGTGCGTATGCGAGTACACACGCCCTGGACTTCATCGACGATCCCGCGAACGAAACGCTCGCGCACGACCGCAATTTCCTGCGCCACAAGATCCTGCCCTTGCTGCGCGAACGCTGGCCGCACGCCGACGCCGCCCTCGCCCGCTCCGCCGCACTGAGCGCCGAAGCGGCCGCGCTGCTCGCCGACGACGACGCGCAAATCCTCGCGCAGGCGCGCACCGACGACCCGCGCGTGCTCGCGATCGACCCCTTGCGCGCATTGCCCGCCGCACGCCGCGCACGCGCCCTGCGGCGCTGGATCGCCGAACGCGGCCTGCCGCCCTTGCCTGCCGAAGGCATCGCGCAGATCGAACGCGACCTGGCGACCAACGCGCCCGACACCGACTTCCGTTTCGAATGGGCCGGCGCCGAGCTGCGCCGTTGGTGCGATCTCTGGCGCGCGGCGCCCATTCCCCCGAAGCTTTCACCCGACTGGTCCGACGTCTGGGATGGCCGCCTGCCGCTGATCCTCCCCGACGGCGGCACGCTGGCGTTGCTGGGTGCGCCGGCCTTCCACGCGCCCCTGCGCGTCCGCCTGCGCCGCGGCGGAGAACGCATCGCCTTGCCCGGTCGCACGCATTCGCACAGCCTCAAACACTGCTTGCAGGATGCGGACATCCCCGCATGGGATCGCGCGCGACTGCCCTTGCTGGTCGATGCCGACGATGCGGTGCTCGCCGCGGGCGACCGCGTGTTGTCCGCGACCTTCGATGCCTGGCTGCGCAAACACGACGCGCGCATCGCGTGGACGACGGGGTAGCCCGGCGCCTCGGCACGCCCGGGGCCACGCATTGACCCTGCCCCCGGTGCCGCCGCACACTTGCGCGCATGGCACACTCGCCCGACACCCCGCCCTCCCCGGCCGCCGATTTCGAGGCCTCCCTCGACCAGCTCGAACAGTTGGTGGAGAAGATGGAACACGGCGAAATGAGCCTGGAAGAATCGCTCGCCGCGTACGAGCGCGGCGTGGGCCTCTACCGCAAATGCCAGACCGCGCTGGAACAGGCCGAACTGCGCGTGCGCCTGCTCACCGATCCGGAACAGCCCGACAACGCCGAACCCTTCGGCGCGCCATCCGCGGATGCCTGACACCGATTTCGCGGCCTGGCGCGCGCGCGTGGACGCAGCGCTCGCCGCCGCGCTTCCCGACGCGAACACCGCGCCGCAACGCCTCCACGCTGCGATGCGCTACGCCGCCACCGATGGCGGCAAGCGCATGCGCCCGCTGCTGGTCTACGCGACGGGCACGGCCCTCGGCGCGCCGCTCGACGCGCTCGATGCGCCCGCCGTCGCCGTCGAACTCATCCACGCCTACTCGCTCGTGCACGACGACCTGCCCGCGATGGACGATGACGCGCTGCGCCGCGGCAAACCCACCGTGCATGTCGCCTTCGACGAAGCCACCGCGATCCTCGCCGGCGATGCGCTGCAATCGCTCGCGTTCGAAGTGCTCGCGCATGCGCCGCTCGATGCGCAACGCCGTGTCGGGATGCTCGCCGAACTCGCGCGCGCCTCGGGTGTGGCCGGCATGTGCGGCGGGCAGGCGCTCGACATCGATGCGACCGGCGGCGCGAAGATCACCGTTGCCGAACTCGAACGCTTGCACGCGATGAAGACTGGCGCGTTGCTGCGTGCGTCGGTGCGGCTCGGCGCGATGGCCGCCGGCGTTGACGCGCAAACGCGCGTCAGCCTCGACACCTTCGCAGATGCCCTGGGTCTCGCGTTCCAGGTCCGCGACGATTTGCTCGACGTCGAAGGCGACAGCGCATCGCTCGGGAAAACCGCGGGCAAGGATGCCGCGCAACGCAAGGCCACCTTCCCCGCCTTGCTTGGCCTCGACGCCACGCGCGCGCGGCTGTCCACGTTGTCGGATGCGATGCGCGATGCCCTCGCGCCCTTCGGTGCGCAAGCCGACGCCCTCGCGGCGCTGGGCCGCGCGGCGGTCGACCGGACACACTGAGCCATGGCCCGGCGCAAGCGACGCTCGCGCACGTTCCTCGGCGTCATCGACGCCGTGATGGCCACCGCGGCGCAGGGCTTCATCGATGGATGGGGACGGCTCGAACGTGCGTACAAGCGCCCGCTTGCGCGCCTGGCGCTGCATGTGCGTTTTGCGTTCTATCCCTTGCTCGCGCTCGTGGCCGTCGGGTGGCTTGTCTACGACTGGACGGGCGACCGCTCGCTCGACGCGGCGGAAAACGCGGTGTTCGACAAGGTCATCAAGAGTCGACCGATCGAGCCGCAACCGTCCAAGCGCGTGGTCGTCGTCGAAATCGACGATTGCTCGATTGGCTATTTCGACCGACGCCACGAGGGCGGTTGGCCATGGAGTCGCCAACGACACGCCGACCTGCTGGAAGCGCTCGATCTGGCGGGCGTCCAATCGGTGGGATACGACGTGATGTTCCCCGATCTTTCGACGAAGGATCCGGACGGTGATCAGTCGCTCGAAATGATGGCAACAGGCGGCGCCGGGCGTTTCATTTTCGCTGCCTCGCACTTGCACGAGGACTTCGACGCCTCGTCGGTGGGCGCCACATTGGCGTCGCAAGTGCCCGGTGCATTTCCGCTGCGACCCGATGCCCGCAAGCCCGGCCCGCCTGTCGCGTTGTCGTTTCCCTATGGAGACGGGATGCGCCGATACGCGGGCCTGGTCGACGTCACGCGCTCGGTCGACGGCATCCTGCGCGACATGCCGCTGTACGAAAGCGAGGGCGATTGGGGCATTCCATCGCTCGCCCTGCGATTGGCCGCGCAAGACACGGGGCGTGCGGCCAGTTCGTTTCCCGCGTCGGTGCGCATCAACTGGCGCGCGGACTCGCGACTGGCGTATGTGAGCGCCGCCGACCTGCTCGAAGGCAAGCCAATTTGCCGAGACCGCAAGGAAAGGTTGCCGACGCTGAAAAACGCGATCGCCCTCGTCGGTTACACGGCTTCGGGGCTCAGTGATACCAAGCCCACTCCGGTGAATCTCACGATGCCCGGGGTCGAGATCCACGCCGAAGCGGTCGCGGCCCTCGTCGACCACAGCGCCATCTGGCTGCCGCCCGCGTCGCTGAAATACTTCCTCGCCGCGCTCCTCGTCGTACTCACCGCCTTCGCCTTCTGGCGCGGCGAACCGGCGACCGACATCGACTCGATCTTCGTCGCCACCAACCTGCTGTTGCTCATCCTCGCGTATGCGGGCCTGACGTTCTTCGGCGTGTTCTTCGACATCTTCGCGAGCGTGGGTTTCGTCAGCCTCTGCTTCGGCCTGTGCCGAACGTATGCGGGCGTGCAGCGCGGGCGCGCGGTAGGCAATTCGGATTTCCTGCCGGAGTTCGACCCCGACCAGGACCGGTGGATGGTGTTCGCGCGCGTGCGCTTCGCGGTCTATCCCTCGCTCGACGAACACGCGGCCACGCGCCGCCGCCGCGAATACCGCCGCCGCCTGCGCCGTTACCTGTATGCGGGCAGCCACGCGGTCATGCTCGAGGGCGTCGTCGAACGCAAGAGCTGGCTGCACGAAACGCTCGACGACCTGATGGTGCTTGTCTGGAAAGGCGAAACGCGCGCCGAGGCGGTGCAACGCGCGCGCCACGACCTGGGCGCGCTGTACGACCATCTGAATGCGCACAACGACCGCCTCGACGACGACGGCACCGTAAAGGTCTGCGTCGTCACTTCCGAACTGGACGACAACGCCGACGACAGCCATCGCGGCGAGCGCCTGCGCCTGCGCGAAGCCCTCGGCAACGCGCTGGAGCGACAGGAAGAGTGGCCGCTTTCCCGGGAAATTCCGTTCATGCAAGCAGACCAGACGCGTTCCGGAGCTGCTGCATGCGACACCGATCCTTCCGCCGACTGATCCTCGGTTGCGCGTTCGCGCTGTGCAGCGCGGCCGCTTTTTCCGCGGGGCAAACCGCGACGGTGCATAAACCGTCTGTCGACGTGCACGGCGCGCCGGACCTGAAGTCGCCGACCGTTGCGACACTGAAGCAGAACGAACAAGTCAGCATCGCCGGCCAGCAGGGCCTGTGGTTCCAGGTCACCCTGCCTGCCGGTGGTAGCGGCTTCCTGCGCGTGAACGATGTGCGCATGCAGTACGCGAAGGCCGGCACGTCCGGCAATACGCTGTTCACCGGCAAGGCCGGCAAGGGCCGCGTGTCCGAAACCGCGGGCGTGCGCGGCATCGACGAAAGCGATCTGAAATCCGCCGGCTACGACGCCACGCAGATGGCGCAACTCGAAAGCAACCGCGTCACGCCGCAGGCGGCTGCATCGGATGCGAGCGCGAAGGGATTGCACGCGAAACAGGTTGCGTTGCCCAACGAGTTCAAGCCCGTCGCCGACTCAGGACCGAAGGCGACGCAGCAGGAGAAACGTACCGGCTTCTCGCTCGCGCGCGGCATCATGTCGGCCGTCGGCCTCGGTGCGCCGGCGCCGGTGGATTCGGCCGCAAACGTCGCCGAGGCCGCGCAAGGCAAGTCGGAAACCGAACAGGCCGCCGAAGAAGCCGCGCTCGGCCCGGAAATCGCGGGTCGTGTGCTGGGTGCCGCGAAACTCGTCGACGATCCCGAAGCGCAGGCCCGCGTGAATCGCGTCGGCCGTTGGATGGCGTCGCAGACCTCGCGTCCCGATTTGCCGTGGAGTTTCGGCGTTATCGATACGCCGGAGATCAACGCATTCGCCGCGCCCGGCGGCTACATCCTGATCACGCGCGGGATGTACGAGTTGCTCGGCGACGACGAAGAGGTCGCCGCGGTCATCGGACACGAGCTCGCGCACATCGTGCAACGCGATCACTACAACGTGATCAAGAAGCAGGAAACGCAAGGTGCGTTGACCGATGCGGCGTCGTCGAACGTCGCCGTCGGCGGCGGCATCGCGGGCAGCATGGCGAAGGAGTACGTGGCCAAACACGGTGCGACGATCATGGCCACGAGCCTGGACCGTGGCGCGGAGTACAACGCCGACCACGCGGCGCAGGTGTATCTGGCGCGGGCCGGCTACGATCCGCTGGCCTTGTATGCGGTGTTGCAGAAGATGATGGCGGCGGGCACCAGCTCCGGTAGCCTGGCGCAGTTGTACAAGACGCATCCGCCGCTCGACGAGCGGTTGGACCGGCTGGACCGCGACCAGGTCGCGGGACGGTGACGGGCTTCTCTCAATCAGGTTCAATCACGCGCTTGACGCGGGCTGGCGGGCGGCCGACAGTTCGGTTACCGGGCCGCAGTGCGGGCGCGATCCACTTCCACGGGGACACGCAATGAACGACATCGATCCGAGCAACACCGCTTCGACGGGTATTTCGCAGGAAGAGCGCCAGTGGGCGATGTTCGCGCATCTGTCCGCGCTCGTGGGTCTGGTCATTCCGTTCGGCAACATCATCGGGCCGTTGGTGATCTGGTTGGTCAAGAAGGAGACGATGCCCTTCGTCGACAATCAGGCCAAGGAGGCGCTCAATTTCCAGATCACGGTGACGATCGCGATGGTGGTGTCGGCGATCCTGATCCTCGTGGTCATCGGGTTCGTGTTGATGTTCCTGATCGGGTTGGCGGCGTTGGTGCTGACGATCATCGCTGCCATCAAGGCGAATGAAGGGACGGCTTATCGTTATCCGTTCACGCTGCGGTTGATCAACTGATATTCGCTAATGGCGAACTGAAAGGGCGGCGCGGAAGCGTCGCCCTTTTTGTTTGTGTAGTAAGGCCCGCTCGAAACCGATTGGCGCGTCGCCCGAACGTTGTGAGTTCCAAATTTTTTTGGGAAAAAAATTTGAAACTCACAACGCTGGGGCATCACCTTGCG